>NZ_BQXK01000015.1:0-111478 GCF_030158995.1 Acidovorax sp. SUPP2825
CGGGCCATTGCCAGCCGGTGGCCTGGCCCAGCGGGCTCCAGGTGATGCCGCTGACCAGCGGCTGGCCGTTCCACTGCAGCCCGGTGAGCTGGCCGGTGGCGTCGTACTGGTGCACCAGTTGGCGCCCGCTGGGGTAGGTGATGCGGGCGATCTGCCCGGCGCCGGCGCTGCCTGGACTGCCGGCGCTGCCCGTGCTGCCCGTGCTGCCTGCGCTGCCCGTCCCGCCTGGCACGTACTGGTAGCCCACGGTGCTGCTGCTGCCGTTGGCCAGGACCTGGGTGCGCGCGGTGATGCGCCCTTGCGCGTCGCGCTGGTAGCGCGTGGTGACGCCCGCGTCCTGGATCTCGCTCAAGGACCCCACGCTGGCGCTCGGGCTGCCGCTGGCGTTGTACTCGGGCCCGGGCAGGTCGTAGCGCAGCACGGTGGTGCGGCTCGCGCCGCCCAGGCTGCTCACGATCTGCGTGGGCCGGCCCAGCGCATCGCGCGTGATGGCGGTGGCACGCCCCAGCGCGTCGGTGAGGCTTTGCGGCAGCCCCAGGCTGTCGTAGGTGCGGGTGAGCGTGCCGCTGTCGGCGCTGGCTTCCTGGCTGGCATTGCCCAGGGCATCCCGCGTGTAGCGGGTGGCCACGCTCTTGAAGTCCGTGGCTTTGGTGACGGCATCCTGGGCGTTGTATTCCAGCGCGGCGCTGGCGTTCTGCGCGTTGGTGAGGGTCTTCACGCGCCGCAGCGCGTCCAGCGCGAGGGTGGTGCTGCGGCTGGCGCCCCCAACGATCTCGGTGCTGCGGACGAGGTCGCCGTTGGCGTCGTAGCCATAGCCGCTGGTGCTGACCGTGCCCGTGGCGGCCGAGCCGATGGTGACGCTCTCCACCCGGTTCAGGCTGTTGATGGTGCGCGCGACCGTCCATGCGGCCTGGCCTTGCGCATCGGTGATGCTCTCATTGATCCGGTTGCCCATGCCGTCCAGGGTGTAGCTGGCGCTCGCCCCCCGGTTGTCGCTCCAGCCGGTCAGGCGCTGCGCGGCGTCGTAGGTGTAGCTGGTGGCGTAGCCGCTGGCCACGCTGGCGCTGGCCAGTTGCCCGCTGGCGGTGTAGGTGTAGCTGCTGACCTCGTCGCCGCGCTGCGCCTGTGTGAGCCGCCCGCGCGCGTCGTACTGGTAGCTGCTCACCAGGCCCGTGGGTGCGGTGTGGGTGAGCACCCGGCCGGCCGCGTCGTGGGTGTACAGGCTGCTCTGGCCCAGCGCGTTGGTGGCCTGGGTGAGGTGGCCCGCGCTGTCGTAGGCGTAGGTGGTCACTGCGCCGCCCGGATCGGTCTCGCTGGCGATCAGGCCCGAGGGGTGGTAGGTCCAGGCCCAGGTGCGCGAGACGGGCGGGTTCACCGAGGTGTCCTTGACCGTCTGCGTGAGGGCGTTGCCCTGGCCGTCGTACGTGTAGGCCGTCTCGCGGCCCGCCTCCGTCACCTTGACCGGCAGGCGCCACTGCGGGTGCCATTCGGTGCTGGTCGTGCGCGCCTGCGCCGTACCGCTGGCCTGCGTGGTGCTCAGCGGCACGCGCCTGCCCGCATCCCATTGGTACGTCGTCACGCTCCCGAGAAAGTCCGTCTCGGACGTGACAAAACCCAAGCTGTCCTGCTGCCGACTGGCGATCGAGGGTGCCGAGGTCAGCGATGGTTTATTCGCACTCAATACAGCAAATTGAGCACCTTCATCTCCATAGGTGTAGCTGCGTGACGTGTTCAGCGGGTCGGTCACGGTGGCCGAGTGGTCGCCGGTATAGGAAACAACGTAGCGCTCTACACCAGCGGCGTGCTCGGTCGAGACCGCACGGCCCTGGGGATCGTATGCATAGGTCGCATACCGTTGCTGGGCCTCATCGATGACGCCGGTCAACAACCTGGCGAAATTGCTGTCCTCATAGAGGTAAGTCTTGAATTTTCCGTCTGGATAAACCACGCGGGTGAGACGCGACTGGCTGTCGTACTGATAGGTGATGGTGGTGCCAGCCGGAGTGGTCACGGCATCGATTAAGCCAAAGCTGTTGTAGTTGAAAGCAAGGCTGCGGCCGAAGGGATCGATGATGCTGCTGAGCTGACCGCCGCTCGTATAACCATAGCTGATGGTCCAACCGTTGCGCAGCCTCTGGGAGGTGGCAAGACCATTGGCATTGAAGGTCCAGATCGAGTCGTCGGCGCCATCCACATACGTCCAGCCGGTATTGCCAGAGAGCGCGGTGAGGGAGCCTGTATGGCCTAGGGCACGCCAGCCGTAGCTGCCTGTGGAGCCGACGGATTCGTAGAGGAAACTGCGAACTTGGCCGCCATCGAAAAGCACATGGGAGACCAATGCGTCTCCAGCAATGCGTGCACTACCGGCCCAGTCCCAACTTGCTGCGAGACCATTCTCGCCAAACGCGGTGCGATAGTTGCGAATGACGCTGAGGGGATACTGCCCCTGATCAATATAGTCGGCCTCGAACTGACTCTTCTCGCCGGTGGCGGGACGGATGGGGTTGCCAACCGTACCTCCATCAGCAGAAGCTCCAGGCGAACCTGGTGCTGGACAAATATTGAGTCCCAGCAAAGTAACGCCGGCTCGAGCGGTGTTTTGGCAGTCAGCGCAAGTGGCAGCGACCTGATCCCTACGCACTGACGTAGATCCCTTGGCTGGGCTTTGGTAGGTGCATGTGGCCGCGCCATTGGAATCCGTGGCATTTGGGCAGTTCAAGCTGCCCCCCAAGGGTGTCGGGGATTCGACAGCAGTAATTGAGATTCCAGCGGCGGGCTGACCGTTATGAGTGACGGTGGCATACACAGGTATGCCCTTGCCTGGCTCCACGGCATTCATCACCATTAGGCTGATGGCATAGACGGGGCTGCACGGCAGCGTGTAAGGAATGCCCGATGTATATGCCCCACCCACCACTGGCGGCAACGCGCCATCCCAAAAGCAAATCAATCGGGTGGGCTCTTCACGCACCTCCGCCAACACACCAATGGATCCGCACCATTCGGGAGATACCGCCGCGTGGCAGGCAGCCATGTCGACGATGCGCTGAGCACCGAACGCATCGCATTGCGCCTTGAACGATTGATAGGCCGCAGAGGGAACGCAAGATTGGGAAGAAGCATCAGCAGCCAGCGAAGACCGCTGCGCATTCGATGAAACGAGACCGGATAAGGCCGTTGACCGTGACGGCATCTGGAGAGCGCCAGCATGGGAGGCAGGTACCGATGGCGCGATGGCAGTTTGCGCCAAAACGCCATTGACGGAACCACCGCAAAAGCACAACACCAACAGGAAAAAGCGAATTAAGCCAGTGATGCCGTAGAAAAAAAATGGCAACTTCCGAAGCTTTAAATTGATTGAATGCTGCATTCCCCCACCCTTTCTATGCTGATCGTTCATAGCCGACAGCGATTAATACCGGTGCTTTAACTTGTGGATAAGAATATCAATTCATGCACTGATTGAAGAGCACGCTGACGCCACTGCATCTTAACTTTTAAGCAAATGGCTTTGCTACTCAATCCTCGCCAACGCACTGAGCGTTGGACTTTTGCTGAATCCAGTATTTGATTGATCAAAACTCCGCATGCACCCGCACCGACACCACGTCCACCGGCCCCCGGTCGCGGTTGTAGCCCGGGTGCACGATGTGCTGCACCCCCAGCGACACGGCGGACTGCAGCGGCCCGCCCGGCATCGGCACCGGGGCGAACGTGAATCGGTAATACGCCTCCCACACCCGCTCGTTGCCATAGCGCAGCGCCCCATCGCCGAGGAAGGCCCCCAGCCCACCGGCTGCGAGGTAGTTACGGTGGTCGGCCGACAACCCGTTGACCGCCAGGGCAGCGCCCACGCGGTCGGCGGCGCGGCCCCAGGCGGCGCCGCCGATCTGGCCGCCGAAGGACAGTTGGCGGTCGATCTCGGCGAAGGCGTACGTCTCCTGGCGGCCGCTGCTGCGGCTGGCGCGCACGAAAACGCCGGCGTCTTCCGCCAGCGGGGCCTCCAGGGTCAGGGCCCAGCCGGTCTTGGTCTGCAGGCGGCGCACGGCGCCGACGTCCGGCGTGCCGCCAACGGCCCGGGACGCGGCCAGCGCATCGGCGAACGCCCCCATGACGGCGCGGTTGCGGAACAGCAGCACGCGCCCGCGCAGCGGGCCGGCGGGCAGGGCCACCGGCAGGTCGGATTCGGCCTCGATCTGGTCGCCGTAGTGCTTGGTCCACGAGCGGTCCAGCGGCTGGCCGTTGGATTCGCGCGGCTGCAGGGCGCGGCCACCGCGCACGGCCCACTGCGGCGTGCGGTATTCGAGGATGCCGGCCCAGGTGTAGCCGCGCGCATCGGCCGCGTAGTCCCAGGCGCCAGGCGTCAGGAAGGACCAGTTGAAGAACTGCTCGCGCGGGTCCTTGGCGTAGGGGTTGTTGTCGAAGTAGTCCAGCAGCGAGATGTTGCCGGCCACCAGGGTCCACCGGCGCGCGCTGGCGCTGCCGCCCAGTTCGTTGAAGTCGGGCTCGATGCGTTCGGTGTCGCCGCCCGCGTCCCAGCGCTGCAGCAGGAACATGCGCGCGCGGTAGGCCTTGATCTGCGCGCCCGAGGTGCGGGCCAGCTCGCCGTTGGAGAGCCCGCCCGCGCCTGACAGGTGCGACAGCGGCACGCCCTGCCCGGCCTCGGGGTTGAAGTGGATCTGCGCGCCGCTCCAGGGGCGCAGCCCGAGGTCGGCGGTGGCGGTGAAGGAATACGAACGCTCGGCCGTGGGCACCAGGCTGTTGGGGCCGGTGTAGGGCGCATCGAACGAGGGCTTGTGCTGCCAGACGTAGGTGGTCTGCGCGTGCAGGGCCCAGGGGGGCGGGTCACCGTCCGCCGGGTTGCCGCCGGCATCGCCGGACGGGGCGGCCAGGGCCTGGGCAGCGAGGACGGCCGCGGTGCCACCCAGCGCGGCCTGCAGCACGCACCGGGGCCCGAAGCCACGGAAGAAATGGGAGAGGAGCAACAGCATGCGGCGGCATTCTGTCAGGCCCTGGTGGCCTGCGCGTGTCCGCGCGACCGCTGCGCGCTTCAGCGTGGTTTTTTGCGCACAGGCAGCGTGGCTGCGGCGCTGGCCGAGACCTTGCCGCCCAGCCCGGGCGGCACGTGGGGGACCGGCTCAGGGATGGCGTCCGCAGGCTCGGCCACCACGCCCGCGGCAGGCTCGGGCGATACCACCACCGCCACTGCAGCCGGCACGGGCGCAGCGGCGCGCGCGGCCGGCAGAGAGCGGCGCCAGGCCTCGATCACCACCTCGTTGACGAACTGCCGGTCCAGCCACAGCCACAGCACCATGGGCGCGAGCGTGGGCAGCACCAGCACGCCCACCTGGTAGCCGTACACCAGGGCCTCCAGTTGCCACTGGGCGACCTTGAGCACGCGCACGTCGAGCTGCGCCGTCAGCACCACCTGCATGAGCAGGTGCATCACCAGACTGAAGGCCTGCAGCGGCACGAGCAGCGCGAAGCCGGCCAGCGCGCGCCAGGTGCGCCCCGGGCCGCGCGCAGACAGCAGCAGGGCGAGGAAGATGGGCAGGCCGTAGGCATAGCGGCCGGGGTCGGATTCGACGGTGATCTCGACCAGGCGGTTGCCGGTCTGGGGCGTGGCGACCGCCACCGAGGTATCGACCTCGAACGCGCCGGGCCGCAGCCGCGTCTCGCGCACCCAGCCGGGGGCGGCATGCTCCAGGACCGCGCCGGCCACCATGCCCACGGGATACGAGGTCCACGGCGAGACCCGGATCCACAGCAGGGTGAGCAGCACCACCCCGGCGAACAGGCCGAGGACGAAGATTTTCAGGCTGGCGGCGCGGCGCATGCGGTGCCGCGGATCACGCCGGCACGGCCGCAGGGGAGGCGGACGGAGCCGAGGGCGGTGCCGCCGGCGGCTCGTTCGGCGGGGCGCCCGCGCCGCTTCGGCTGCCGGCCCGCACCCACAGCAGCCAGACGATGAGCACGTCCACCATGATGAGCGCCTGCCAGAGGTATTCGTGGGCGAAGTTGAAGATGGCGGTGTTCCACTGCCCCAGGTAGAACAGGCTGACCACCCGCACGATGTTCATGGCCTGCACGGCCACGAAGCCGGCGACCAGGCCGACCAGCTTGTGCCGCCAAGTGGACGGAAACGCCATGACGGCGGCGAACAGCACGATGCACGCCTCGATGCCGTTGCAACCCGCCTCGATGGAGACGCCGAAGCCCGTGGCCTGGTTCCACAGCACCTTGCCCGAGGCGGCGGCCGAGCTGTCGAACCAGGTGACCAGCCCGGCGCAGATGCGCGCCAGCAGCGCCGTCCACGGCAACACCAAGTGCTGCTGCACCCAGCCCAGCATGTTGATGCCGAACATCGTCAACTGCAGGGTCAGGAAGAGGAGGAAAAAGCGCAACATGCCGGAAGGCTCCGCAGAGTAGAAAAGGGACCGCCGCACATTATCCAGGCAGCATGCCCAGGCCCGCCATGGGAAAAGCCTGCGGATGGGCGTCTACTTCCAGGAAGGCGCTCCACTTTGCCTGCTCATAGACCAGCCGCAGGGGCCGAAGCAAGGCGATGAGATGCATCAGCCCATCGCAGAGCCCGCAACCTTCAGTTACCAACTTGGAATTAATCCAGGTTGAGTCATCACTATGATGCGGCGCGTGGTGCAGCCGGAGGGGCGTGCCAGCATCGTTCCAAAATCATTTGAATATAAAAATATGCTTCAAATTGATCCACAAGGCATGGTGACCGCGTCGCGCATCCAGCCGCGTCGATTCACCATCATCGAGCGTTCGGCCATGCGTTCCATTACCGGAATCATCGTTCATCAAACCGGCTCCCCCAACGAGCAAAGCGTTTTCGCCAGCTACCAGTCAGGGGGAAACGGTGCGCACTTTCTCATCGCCAAGAATGGCACCCTCTATCAAACAGCATCGGTCCGTTATCGGACGAATCATGTGGGCCCGTTGAAAGCCCGCTGCCTTGCAGAGCACCGTTGTACGGCCGCTGCCTTCCGGAAATCGAAGGATTTTCCGCAAAACAGTGCGGTGGAGCGCATGAACAAAATTGAGATGACCAAATCCGTCCCGGTGCGGTATCCCAGCAACATCGACTCGATCGGTATTGAAATCGTGGGAATTGCCTCGCTCCCGCCGGACGTCAAAATGCCTGCAGGACTTAGCAAGGCACAGCAAGATGCATTTTTGGGAGAAAAGTCTGTCTACAAACCCATCACCACCGCGCAGAACCTTTCCCTGCGGTGGCTCGTCGACGAACTGGTCAACACGCTCCACCTGGATTCGTCGGAAGTCCACCGGCACCCCGACGTGAGCCGGAAAAACGCAACCGAAGCGAGTACCGCTCTATGGCGCTGAAACGGCATGCCATCGCGGCGTTGTGCATCGCCGCCCATCTCTTTCCATCCCATGCGCAGGAATCGAAGTCGCCCGCCCCTGCGCGCAAGTCCTATCCGGTTGCAGCCGTGGCATCGGTCGAGATCACGCGGCCCGCGGCGCAAAACGCAGCGGGAGAGTCCGCCCCCTGCGTTGGCACCCGGCCGCTGGCAGAGCAGGATGTCCGCCGGTTCCTGGCCCATTCGAGGCCCATCGACCGCCGTGCCTATCTGCACGACCATTTCCTCACCGGTGACTGCTACACGGAGGCCCGCATCCGGTTCAAGGATGGCCGCGTTGCCACGCTGGGCATCGCCAACGACGCCGGCACCGCCCTGCTCACGCCGGTCGTCGCGGGCAAGGAGCAGGCGTCCGGCCGCTACCTGCACTGCGCACGGTGCACAGGCTTGTTGGATCTGCCGGACCGAGAGCCTCCGAAGTAGCCCTGGCCACCATCGCAGCCCAATAAAAAAAGCCCGGCCTCCCAAGAAGACCGGACTTTTTGATTGCTACTTATTTAATAGCAATACGCCCTAGTGAATCATGCGCTGGAGGCCGATCAGGCCAGCAATGCATTAACGCGCTTCACATAGGCGGCGGGGTCCTCGGGCAGGCCGCCTTCGGCCAGCAGCGCCTGGTCGAACAGGATGTGCGCCAGGTCGTGGAAGTGCACGCTGCCGTCCAGCTTCTTGACCAGGGCGTGATCGGGGTTCACCTCCAGCACGGGCTTGGACTCGGGCGCCTGCTGGCCGGCCTGCTTGAGCATGCGCGCCAGCTGGGTGCTCATGCCGTCGTCCTGCACGACCAGGCAGGCGGGCGAATCGACCAGGCGGGTGGTGGCGCGCACGTCGTCGGCCTTGTCCTTGAGGGCTTCCTTGAGCTTGGCCAGCAGCGGCTTGAAGGCCTCGGCGGCTTCCTCGGCGGCCTTCTTCTCGGCCTCGTCCTGCAGCTTGCCCAGATCGACCGCGCCCTTGGCCACGGACTGCAGCGGCGTGCCGTCGAAGTCCTGCAGGTAGTTCAGCGCCCACTCGTCCACGCGGTCGGTCATCAGGAGCACCTCGATGCCCTTTTTCTTGAAGACTTCGAGCTGCGGGCTGTTCTTGGCGGCGGCCAGCGTGTCGGCGGTGATGTAGTAGATGGCGTCCTGGCCTTCCTTCATGCGCGCCTTGTAGTCGGCGAACGAGACGGTGACCGCATCGCTTTGCGTGGAGGCGAAGCGCAGCAGCTTGGCCAGGCGCTCGCGGTTGCCGAAGTCCTCGCCCAGGCCTTCCTTGAGCACGGCGCCGAACTCGGCGTAGAACGCCGTGTACTTGCCTTCCTTGGCCTTGTCCTCGTCGCTCACCACATCGGTCACGCCGTCGGCGCCTTCTTCACCGGCGGTGTGCTTGTCGTGCTTGGCCAGGTCTTCCAGCATGCCGAGCACGCGCTTGGTGGAGCCTTCGCGGATGGCGCGCACGTCGCGGCTTTCCTGCAGCAGCTCGCGGCTCACGTTGAGGGGCAGGTCGCTGGAGTCGATCACGCCCTTCACGAAGCGCAGGTAGGTGGGCATCAGCGCCTCGGCGTCGTCCATGATGAACACGCGCTTGACGTACAGCTTCACGCCGGCCTTCTTGTCGCGGTTCCACAGGTCGAACGGGGCCTTGGCGGGCACGTACAGCAGTTGCGTGTACTCGGTGTTGCCCTCGACGCGGTTGTGGCTCCAGGTGAGCGGGTTCTCGTGGTCGTGGCTGATGGCCTTGTAGAAGTCCTGGTACTGCTCTTCGGTGATGTCCTTCTTGGGGCGGGTCCACAGGGCGCTGGCCTTGTTGACGGTTTCCCACTCGCCGGTCTTGACCATGCCGCCGGGCTGGCGGCCGCCGTTTTCGTCACCGGGGTTGATCAGCTCGCCCTCTTTCCACTCTTCCTTTTCCATCAGGATGGGCAGGCTGATGTGGTCGGAATACTTGCCGATGATGGACTTGATCTTCCAGGCGTTCAGGAACTCTTCGGCGTCGTCGCGCAGGTGCAGGATGATGCTGGTGCCGCGCTCGGGGCGGGTGATGGTCTCGACCTCGAAGTCGCCCGTGCCGCCGCTGATCCAGCGCACGCCCTGCTCGGCGGGCAGGCCGGCCCGGCGCGATTCCACGGTGATCTTGTCGGCCACGATGAAGCCGGAATAAAAGCCCACGCCGAACTGCCCGATCAACTGGCCCTGCTCGGACGCGGTGGCCTTCTGGTCGCCCGAGAGCTTGCCCATGAAGTCCTTGGTGCCGCTCTTGGCGATGGTGCCCAGGTGGTCGATGGCCTCCTGCTGGCTCATGCCGATGCCGTTGTCGGTGATGGTGAGCGTCTTGGCGTCCTTGTCGAAGGCCACGCGCACTTCGAGGTGGGGCGCGTCTTCGTACAGGGCGTTGTTGTTCAGGGCCTCGAAGCGCAGCTTGTCGCAGGCGTCGGACGCATTGGAGATCAGCTCGCGCAGGAAGATTTCCTGGTTGGAGTACAGCGAATGCGTGACCAGGTGCAGCAGTTGCGCCACTTCGGCCTGGAAGGAATGGGTCTGTTTGCTCATGGTGTGGATTGGGAGGTCGGGGTCATTCACAAAAAGAGGGATGCCCCGGCAGTTCGGGGCAGGCGCCGCATTATCAAGGCTGGCGGGTCCGCCCCCGGCCGAGTCGCCGCCCTGGGGCACCGGCGGCCATTGAACTCCGGGCGCGCGCCCCGGTCCAAGCCGCCATCCCGCTCCCAGCCCCCGGGACGCACCCCGACAATGGAACCCGATCCCATGCGCCCACTACTCCGACGCCTGCTTCACAGGCACCTGCCGATGGCGGCGTGCCTGGCCCTGCTGCTGGGCCCCGCCCCGCCGCTGTGGGCGCAGCAGGCCACGGGCCGTCCCGACGGCTTCGCCGCTGGGGTCACCGGCGGCGGCCAGGCCGAGGTGGTCCGCCCCACCTCGCTGGAGGGCCTGGAGCGCGCGCTGTGCCAGCGCGCCGAGGGCCCGCGGTGCACCGACGACGCACCGCGCGTGATCGTGCTGGACCGCCTGTTCGACTTCCGGGGTTCGCTGCAGGCCAACGGCTCCGCCGCCACCACCGAGGCCGGGTGCCTGGCCTTCGCCTGCCGGGACGCCCCGCCGGGCCAGGGCGGCCAGTGGGGCCTGAACGTCGCCCACTTCTGCGACGGCCGCCCGGCCGCCCCGGTGACCTACGACAACGCCGGGCGCCGCCCCCTGCCCGTGGGCTCCAACAAGACCCTCGTCGGCGTCGGGCGCAACGCCGGCATCCAGGGCCGGGGCCTGCGCATCGGCGACGGCAACCGCAACGTCATCGTCCAGAACATCCGCATCACCGACATCAACCCGGGCGTCGTCTGGGGCGGCGATGCGCTGACCATCGACGGCGCCGACGGCGTGTGGGTGGACCACAACCTGTTCGCGCGCATCGGCCGCCAGATGGTGGTGACGGGCTTCGGCAGCGCATCGCACGTCACCCTGTCCGGCAACGAATTCGATGGGCGCACCGGCCAGTCGGCCACCTGCGACGGCCACCACTACTGGCTGTGGCTGTTCCTGGGCGCGCAGGACACGATCACCGTGGCCCGCAACTACGTGCACGACACCTCGGGCCGCGGGCCGCATGCGGGCGGCATGAAGAACGCCACCGTGGCCGCCCACCTGGTCAACAACTATTTCGAGAACCTCAGCGGCGAAGGCGCGGCCATGCCCCTGACGGCCACGGCCCGCCTGTTGATGGAGGGCAACCATTTCGACCATGTGACCCGGCCCGTATACCGCTACCCGCACGCGCCCGGCCCGGGCCCGGTCTTCGCCCCGTTCGCCGGGCAGCCCGACCCCGGCAATGGCCTGTGCCGCCAGGCCATCGGACGGGACTGCGTGCCCAACGACCAGACCGCCAGCGGCACCGCCGACGCGCCAGCGCTGGATGCGCCGGCGATCCAGGCTTTCGGTGCGTGGCGGGCCTGGCTGATCGCGCCGGAATCCGCCGCCGAGACGGCCCGCTCGGTGCGGCGTCAGGCGGGCGTCGGCGTGATCGGCACCGCCGGGGGCGCCGTGCCCTGAGCGCGCTGGTGCCCGATGGGGAAATGCCCTAGGAGATTGCTACATATTCAATAGCAATCAAGGCATGATTCACTAGGGCATGAAGGCAAAATCGCCAAAAAATCCTGCCACGAGTACCCGCGGCGGCGCCATGCCCCACGCCCGGCGTCAGAACTTCTCGTGCGCCCCCAGGTAGCGCCACTGCCCGACGGGCAGGTTGCCCAGTGTGATGCGACCGATGCGGATGCGCTTCAAGCCCACCACCTTCAGGCCCACCAGTTCGCACATGCGGCGGATCTGGCGCTTCTTGCCTTCCTTGAGCACGAAGCGCAGCTGCTCGGGGTTCTGCCAGTCCACGCGGGCGGGCTTGAGCGGCTGGCCGTCCAGGGCCAGGCCATGGCACAGGCGGGCCAGCTGGTCGGCGGGAAAGGCGTCCTGCACGTTCAGCGCCACGTCGCCGTACTGCACGCGCACGAGGTATTCCTTCTCGACGTCGGAGTCCTCGCCGATGAGCTGGCGCGCCACGCGGCCGTCCTGCGTGAGCACGAGCAGGCCAACGGAATCGATGTCCAGCCGCCCGCAGGGTGCCAGGCCCCGCAGCTGCGGCGGCGAAAAGCGCATGCGGCTCGGGTCCTCGCGCCAGTGCGTGCGCGGGTTGATGAGGGCGACGGCGGGCGTGTGCCCGTCCTCGGCCTGGCCGCTCACGTAGCCCATGGGCTTGTGCATCAGGATGGTGACCTTCTGCTCCTGAAAGCCCTGCGCCACGCGCTCGACCTCGATGCGGTCGGTGGGCAGCACCTGCAGCCCCATCGGCGCGACTTCGCCGTTGACCTTGACCCAACCCTGCGCGATCCAGTCGTCGGCCTCGCGGCGCGAGCACAGGCCCAGCTCGGCCATGCGCTTGTTCAGGCGCGAGGTGCCGCCCTCGCCCGCCGGGGGCGCGGCCGCCGGCGCGCGCCGGGCGGCGGGCGGCGGTGCGCGGTCCGGCGACCGGCCCTGCCAGGGGTCGGGCCGGGAGGGGGCCCGGGCCGCGGCAGGGCGGACAGGGGGGCGAGGCGATGCGTTGGCGCCGGCATTCGGGCCGTTGAACGGTCGGGCGGCGGGGCCGGCATTCGCCCGGGCGGCGGGCTGCGCGGTGGCCGGTGCCCGGCGTGCGGAGGGTGCGGTGGCCGCAGGCGGCGCCACCTTGGCGGGGGCGGCGGGGGGAAGGGAGAGGCGGCGACGGGGCGGCGAATCGGACATGGGCGCTATTTTCGCTCGGCGGCCGAAGCGTGCCAGGCGAGAAAGTCGTCCATGGGCAGCGGGCGGCTGATGTAGTAGCCCTGCGCATCGTCGCAATGCAGGGCCCGCAGGCGCTCCAGGATGGACACGGTCTCCACCCCTTCGGCCACCACGCTCAGGCCCAGGTTGTGCGCCAGGTCGATGGTGGAGCGCACGATCTGCTCGTCGCCGTCGTCGGAGGCCATGCCGATGACGAAGGACTTGTCGATCTTCAGTTCGTCCACCGGCAGCCGCTTGAGGTAGGCCAGCGACGAATAGCCCGTGCCGAAGTCGTCGATGGACAGCTTGAAGCCCTGCTCGGACAGAAGATTGAGCATGGCCTCGGCCCGCAGGGGCTCGTCCATGATGGCGCTCTCGGTGATCTCCAGGCAGAACGACTCGGCGCTCACGCCGTGGCGCGCCAGCAGCGCGCCCAGGCGGTTGCTCAGCTCGGGGTCGAGCAGGTCGCGCGTGGACAGGTTGATCGAGATGCGCAGCGCCAAGGGCTGCACGCGCGGCTGCGCCAGGAAGATCACCGCCTGCTCGAACATCCACAGCGTGAGCTGCCGCACGAAGCCGGTCTGCTCGGCAAAGGGAATGAACTGCAGCGGCGGCACCATGCCGCGCTCGGGGTGCTGCCAGCGCACCAGGGCCTCGGCCGCATGGCCCGGCTGGCCGGTCAGCGTCACCTTGGGCTGCAGGAACAGGCGCAGCTCGTTGCGGTCCACCGCGCGGCGCAGCTCGGTCAGCAGCGAGAGCGAGACGGCGCTGGAGGAATCCATCGACGGCTCGTACAGCAGCGCCCCGCTGAGCCGCAGCTTGGCCGCGTACATGGCGATCTCGGCGTGGCTGAGCAGGGTGTCGGCATCCTGCGCCGCACCGGGCCAGCAGGCGATGCCGATGCCCGCGCTCAGATCGACCGTGCGGTCGCCGAAGGCCATGGGCGTCTCGAAGGCGCGCAGGATGCGCTGGGCCATGTCGCGCGCGGCCGCTTCGTCGGCGCCGGGCATCAGCATGGCGAACTCGTTGCCGCCCAGGCGGGCGATCACGTCCTGCGGCGATCGCGCCTGCCCGCTGATGCGCTCGGCCACGGCCTGCAGCAGCCGGTCGCCCAGCGCATAGCCCAGCACGCCGTTCACGTGCTTGAAGCGGTCCAGGTCCAGCGCGATCACGGCCACGGGACGCTGGCCGTTGCCGGGTCCGATGGCCTCCATGATGGCGCGGCGAAAGCGCTCCCGGTTGGGCACGCCGGTCAGCCGGTCGGTGTCGGCCAGCCGCAGGATCTCGCCCTGCTGACCGGCGATGTCCAGCCGCATGCGGTCGAACGAGCGGGCGAGGTTGCCGATCTCGTCATGGCGGCGCGTGTGTTCGATGGGGGCGTCGTAGTCGCCCTGGGACAGGCGGTGCGTGGCCGAGACCAGCGAGCGCAACGGCATCGTCACGCGGCGCGCCATGAAGGCGCTGCCCAGCGCGAAGAGCACCAGGCCGGCCACGGTGATCACCCCCAGCAGGATCTGCAGCCTGCGGTAGGGCGCCACCACGTCGTCGAGCGAGCGCAGCAGCAGCGCGCGGGCGCTGGTGATGCCGCTGTCCAGGCGCACGGGCCGCACCAGCAGCGTCTCGCCGCCGAGCACCTGCTCCCCGCCCATGCGGAAGTCGCGCAGATCGGCCAGCGCGCGGTCCGGCAGGGTGCTCACCGGCACGGCCACGGCACCCGTGGCGTCGCGCACCTGGATGGCCACGTCCACCGACAGCAGCTGCTGCATCTCGGACACCAGCGTCTCGTTGACCGGAAAGCCCATCAGCACCCAGCCCACCAGCAGCGGCGCCCGCATGGGCACCATCACGAACTGGTACGGAATGCCGTGCACCACGGCGATCTGGCTGCCCTGCGGCTGCGCCACCAGCGCGGGCACGGCCTGGTCCACCGCGCTCTGGTAGTCGGCCGCGGTGCGCGAGGGGCTGGTGGACTGCAGGTGCATGCGGGTGTCCAGCAGCGCCGTCATCGCGGCGCCGATGCGCGCGCCGTGGTTCTCCAGCACCGACTGGATGGTCGCCGAATCGCCGGAATTCACGGCGGAGCGAAAGCCGTAGTCGGCCGCCAGCAGGGCCGAGGCCTCCTGCAGCCGCACGGCGTTCTGCGCCAGCAGCCAGCGCCAGACGCGTTCGTCCACGTCCAGGCTGCGCTCGATCTGGGCGCGGGCATTGCGCACGATGAAGGTCTGCACCACGGCAAACCCCGCCGCCTGAACGATCAGCAGCAGCAGCAGGGAAATTCCGACCAGCCGAAGGATCAGGCTGCGGTGCAGCGCGCGCAGGTTCAAGGCGTCACCCCCGCCAGCCGCACGACCACCGGCGCCCCGCCTTCCGCCACCGCGAGCGGCTGCGCGTAGGCCGCGGCGCCCACCGGCAGGCCCGAATGCCACACGCGCAGCGTGTAGTTTCCCGCGGGCACCTTCTCGATGCGCGCGCTGCCGAACGGCGCGGCGCTCTGCGAAAAATACGGTGTCTCCAGCACGAGGATCCAGGCGACCATCTGATCGTGGATGTTGCAGCCGAGCACCACGACCCCAGGCTTGTCGAAAAGCACGGGGTTGGCCGGCGTGCCGGAGTAGAGCTGCAGCTCGAACTTCTTGGCCGGCGAGAACGAATACACATGGTGGCGCACGTTGTCCCTGTTGGGAAACCGCACCTCGGTGCCCACCGTCACGGCCAGCACCTCGGGCACGAAGCGGCGCTTGAGCTGCCCCATGTCCTGCTGGGCCATGGGTCGCACCAGCTTGTGCGCCTCCGGCGAATCCAGGAACACGATCGCGCCCAGCAGCGGCTTGCCGGAGCCGTCCTGCACGGTCACCTGGACCTCCGCGGCCATCGCCGGCCATGCCAGTGCCCAGAGCACGGCAACCATGCCCCGGGGCATGGGCGAGCGAAGTCGGATCATGGGGCCGGTTCCTTCCAAAAAATGTAACAAGTCCACGGCGGATCGAATGGCGCCAAAGTGGAATGCGCAAAAATGGCACGGCGCTACGCTACCAAAAAAATAGCATCGGAACGATGCATTTAATAAGATATGAGCGATTAAATCAATTCATACAAGTGCGCCGCCCTCCCGGCACTTTAGAGGCAGATACTCTGCGGTGGGTCTTTCATATGTAACATCCATTGCGATGCCGGCCATGGCCCGGACGGCGCCGCGCACCGATCACTGGCACTGCTTTTGCTGTGCATTTCGTTCAAAGGCCATCGGCCACGGAAAACACCATGCAGACCGCTTCGTTCTTCAAGACCCTCTCCATCTCCCGCCGTCTGTTCCTGGGATTCGGCTGCATGCTGGCACTGCTCATCGCGGTGGCCATCGTGGCGCATTCTTCGTTGAACGAGGTCAACCAGCAAATGCAGCAGATGACCGGTGCCAGCGCCGCCAAGATGCGGCTGGTCAACAGCATGCTGGAGAACGTGAGCGCCATCGGCATCCAGGGGCGGTCGGCGGCGATGCTCGGCGAGGTCGATCCCAAGAGCGCCGAAGAGCAGACCCGCCGCGTCGGCCAGGCGCTGCAGCGCTACGCGGCGCAGGAGACCGAACTGGCCACGCTGCTCGACTCCGGCGCCACGCCGGCCGAACGCCAACTGCAGACCGACATCCAGGCCCTGGCCCGCAAGACCCGGCCCGAGCTGGACACGGCCCTCAAGGCCATCTCCGACGGTGACACCGTGAGCGCCACGCTCTCGCTCATGACGCGTGTGGCCCCCGCCGAATCCGCCTGGCGCGACAAGCTGGCCGAACTGGTGCAGTTGCAGAACACCCTCAACACCGAAGCCGCGGCCGGCGCGTCGCGCATGGAAAACCGGGCCCGCGCCATCGGCGGCGGGCTGGTGGCCCTGGCCATCGTGCTGGGCGCGCTGATCGCCTGGCGCACCACGGCCAGCATCACCCAGCCCATCGGGCGGGCGGTGGTGGTGGCCGAACGCATCGCGCGCGGCGACCTCACCTCGCGCGTGGAAGTGCGCATCCAGGACGAGACCGGCCGGCTGCTGGACGCCATCGCCGCCATGCAGGAGCAGCTGCGCTCGCTGGTGGGCGGCATCGGCACCACGGCGGATTCGATCCTGCTGGCCAGCTCCGAAGTGGCCTCGGGCAACCTCGACCTGAGCCAGCGCACCGAGCAGACCTCGGGCAACCTGCAGCAGGCCGCCTCGGCGCTGGAAGACCTGACGCACACCGTGCAGCAAAGCGCCGACGCCGCGCGCCAGGCCAACCAGATGACCGCCGCCGCCTCGCAAGTGGCCGAGCGCGGCGGCGAGGTCGTCTCGCAGGTGGTGCGCACCATGGACGTGATCAGCGCCAGCTCGCGCAAGATCGCGGACATCATCAGCGTGATCGACGGCATCGCCTTCCAGACCAACATCCTGGCCCTCAATGCCGCGGTCGAAGCCGCGCGCGCGGGCGAACAGGGCCGCGGCTTCGCGGTGGTGGCCGGCGAGGTGCGCGCGCTGGCGGGGCGCTCGGCCGATGCCGCGCGCGAGATCAAGGCACTGATCCTGGCCAGCGCCAATCAGGTGCAGGAAGGCACCACGTTGGTGGGCCACGCGGGCGCCACCATCGGCGAACTGGTGGAGTCAGTCCAGCAGGTGTCGGGCATCATGGCCGAGATCACCGCATCGGCCCGCGAGCAGAGCGACCGCATCGCCGAAGTGAGCCAGTCGGTGGGCGCGCTGGAGACCATGACGCAGCAGAACGCCGCGCTGGTGGAAGAAAGCAGCGCGGCCGCCGGCAGCCTCAAGGACCAGGCCGGCCGGCTCACGGACATGGTGGGCACCTTCCGCCTGACGCGCACCCCCGAGCTGGCAGCGCCCGTCAGCCGCGCATGACCGCCTGGGCATCCGGGGCCTCCGGCGCGCGGACGGCGCGCCGCACGGGCGCCTCGGCCTGCGCGGCGAACACGCTCTCGCGCAGCGCGGGCAGGTCCAGCACCCGCAGCCCGCCGTATTCCACGCAGATCGCGCCCTGCGCCTGCAGCTCGGCCAGCGCCTCGTTCACGCGCTGGCGCGACAGCCCCACCAGGTACGCCAGCTCCTGCTGCGTGATGCGCAGCACCTCGCGCACGCCGGGGTAGAGCACCGGGTTGAACAGCGCCGCCAGGCTTCGCGCGACGCGCACGTCGGGGTTGCCCAGCCGGTCGATCTCGCGCGCGGCGATGAACTGGCCCAGCCGCTCGTTGAGCTGGTTCATCACGAACCGGTTGAAGCCGATGGAGTGGTCCAGCAGCCAGTGGAAGGTGTCGATGGGCAGGCCCGCCACCACGCTCTTGCGCAGCGCCTGGATGTTGTAGCGGTAAGGCTCGCGCTTGACCGCCGTGCCCTCGCCGAACCACCCGCCCGGGGGCACGCCGGTGAAGGTCATCGTCTGGCCCTGGGCGTTGTCGGTGCTCATCTTGAGCAGCCCCTCCACCACGCCGAACCAGTAGGTCACCGGCCGGCCCACGCGGCACACGTAGTCGCCCACCTTCGCATCGCCCACCAGCAGCGCGGCCACGGCGCGCTCGCGCTCGGGCACGGACAGCAGCGCCAGCCAGGGAATGCCGTCCAGCTCCACCTGGGACGGCAGGCGGCGGCGCTGGTGCAGCGAAAGGTCGTCGTTCATGGACTGCGAGCATGGCGCAGGAAGGCCGCCCGGCGATTGCGGGAATACCACGACGCGGACTGTTGCCGGGGCGACAAAGAATCGACCCGCGCACACCGATGATCCGCCCACCGGCCACGGAGACACCATGCCAAGAACATTCCAACAGGCCCCCTGTTCGACCGCGCCTGCCTCGCCCACCACCCGCCACCTGCACCGCGATGCGCCGCCGGCCCCGCTGCAGCGCCGCCGCCTGCTCGCGGGGGCGGCCGCGCTGGCCCTGCCGTGGACCGGCTCGGCGCCGGCACGCGCACAGGGCACAGTGCTGCGCATCGCGCAGTCCACCGCGCTCACCGGCCCGCTGGGCGACCTGGGATCGGCCATGCACCAGGGCGCCAAGGCCGCCTTCGCCGCCATCAACGCCCAGGGCGGCGTGCAGGGCCAGACGATCGAACTCACCACGCTGGACGACGGCTACGACATCCCCCGCGCGCTGGCCAACGTGGACAAATTCCTCGCCGACCGCGAGCAGTTCGCGCTCTTCAACTGCATGGGCACGCCCATGGTCGAGGCCATGCTGCCCAAGGTGCTGCCCTCGGGCATGCCGTTCTTCGCCCCGTTCACCGGCGCCCTGCTCAGCCGCGTGAAGGGCGCGCGCAGCGTGTTCAACGTGCGCGCCACCTACGCCGAAGAGGCCGACAAGCTGGTCCAGCACTTCTCGACGCTGGGCATCCGGCGCATCGCCGTGGCCTACCAGAACAACGCCTTCGGCAAGGAGGTGTTCAACGCCGCCCGCGACGCCATGGCCCGGCTGAAGCTGGGCGAACCGCTGTCCGGCACCGTCGAAAGCGATGCGTCGAACGCCGGCGCCACGGCGCGCCAGGTCGCCGACGGCAACCCCGAGGCGGTGCTGATCGGCCTGGCCGGCAAGCCGGCGCTGGAGTTCGTGAAAGCCTTCCGGAGCCTTCGGCGCGGGACCGCACTGTATGCCACGTCCGTGATGGGCACCTCGGCCGCCGTCAAGGCCCTGGGGCCGGATGCCGTCGGCCTGACCATCTCGCAGGTCGTGCCGCTGCCCACCAATGTGGTGGTGCCGGTGGTGCGCGAATTCCAGGCCGCCTGGAAAGCCGTGGGCGCCACGGCCGAGCCCTCGCACCTGGCGCTGGAGGGCTACATCAACGCCCGCGTGTTCGCCCAGGCACTGCAGCGCG
Organism: Acidovorax sp. SUPP2825; assembly: GCF_030158995.1. Lineage (NCBI taxonomy): Bacteria > Pseudomonadati > Pseudomonadota > Betaproteobacteria > Burkholderiales > Comamonadaceae > Acidovorax > Acidovorax sp. SUPP2825. The sequence goes on from NZ_BQXK01000015.1 coordinate 19,514, forward strand.
CGGGCCGCAACCCGTCGCGCGCCGCCTTCGTGGACGCCACCTGGAGCCTGAAGAACTGGGACCTGGGCGGCTTCGAGGTGAACGCCACCGGCCCGGAACGCAGCGCCTCGCGCTTCGTCGAGCTGACCCTCGTGGGGCGGGACGGCCGGTTCATCCGCTGAGCCGCCCAGCGGTCGCCGGTCCGAGTCCACCGGAGCGCGGCGGCCGAATCATTTGCTATTAAAAATATAGCACTACAGGCATGCAATCCGCCGGCATGGGCCTTTTTTGGCCTGTACCAGCGCACCCGCTGCGCCCTCTAATTCGCCCTTGGCTTCGCCTTCACTGCGACGGCACGGCGTAGCGGTAGCCCCGGAAGGCCCACACCGTGCGGGACGGCTCGATCTTCTCCAGCACCACGCCCGGCGCGGCCTGGTCGCCCTCGTGCAGCACCTGCCCGTTGACGATGGCCATGCGGTAGGCCGGGTTGGCCGAATAGGTGGCGCCGCTGAACTGCATGGCCGGCAATTGCTCGCGCACGGACGGCGGCAGATCGCGCTGCGCCACGACGGGCTGGGCCGGGGCCTGGATAGGCGGCGCCACGGCGGGTGCGGCCGGGGCCTGGGCCGGCGGCAGCAGGCGCGCGGTGGCCGCCGCTGCGGCCGAAGCGCGCGACAGCGGGGCGGACGCTGCGCGCTCGGTGGCGCGCTCGGGCGCAGGAGCCGCCGGCGCCGAAGGCACGGCGACCGGGGCCACACGCTCCGGCCGCAGCGCCGGAGCAGGGGCTGGCGCCGGCAACGGGGCCACACGGGTGCGGGCGGGTGCTTCGGCGGGTGCGGGGGCCGGCGCAGGCAAAGGTGCCGTCACCGCAGCGGCAGGCGCGGCCACCGGGTTCGCGGGGCTGGACGCCGGCGCGGCCGCCAGCCGCACCGGCTCGGACGGCACCGCCGTGCGGTGCGCGAACCACCAGGACGCACCCGCCGCCGCGCCGGCGACGGCCACGCCGGCCGCCAGCACCGGCAGCCACGGCAGGGCGCCCGTGCGCGCCGGTTCGGCCGCAGACGGGGCGCCCGGCGCCGGCACGGCCGGCGTGTGCAGGCCGGGCACGGCGCCGCGGCCGCGTTCGGCTTCGGCGCGCCGCAGGGCGTCAAGGATGTAGGACATAGGATGGAAAAAAGTGCGTGGGGCGGTGCCCGCCGGGCGGGGACATCAAAGTGCGGAGAAGGCCTGGCATGGGCTAATTTGCAGTGCTCAGGTGCGGCTCGGCCACGCCCGCGGCGCGGTTGAGCAGCATCAGGGTCAGCGGCCCGGCGCGGCCATCGGGCACCAGGCCCTGCGCGACCTGGAAGCGCTGGATGCGGGCGCGGCGCTGCGCGGCTTCCGCCCGCGGGGCGCTGCGCGCGGCGGCGGCATCGGCCGCAGGCGGCAACTGGGCGTCCAGCCACGCCAGCGTGGCGGGCTGGTCGGCCAGATCGCTGCCGTCCTGCAGGCCCGGCGGCGCACGCCACAGCGTGGCGAACTCGCCGCGCCAGGCCTGCGCCAGATCGGCCAGGGGCACCTGCAGCGTGCGCCCCGCGCCCGACAGCGTGGCCACGGCGCCGTCCAGCCGCGACAGCACGACGGCCACCGGGCGCTCGTCCGCCGTGAACAGCGTGATCACGCCCGGCCGGTCGAGCTGGCGCACGAGGCCCAGCGCCGTGCGGCGCTGGCGAAAGCAGCGCAGGCCCTGGGAAGCCAGGCCCGCGCAGGCATCGGCTCCGGGCGCGGAAGGGGCGCCCCAGGCCGCGGCCAGCGCGCGCCAGGCGTCGTGGTCGCCCTCGGGCTGCAGGGCCAGGAAGCCTTGCAACGCCGAAGAGGGCACGGTGGCCGCGGCCGAGGCGGGCAAGGAGGCCGCGTGGGAGGCCGCCGGTGGTACCGCGGAGGACGCCGGCCCAGCCGCCACCACCGGCCCCGGGCCCGCCACCGCAGCGCCCGTGGGCGGCCACCAGCCCAGCGCCCAGCCCGCGCACGCGACGGCCGCCGCACCCGCGAGGGCGCCGGCCCCCGCCACCGCCCAGCGCGGCGCCCGCGCGGCGCCCGTGCGGGCGGCAGGCGCGGCATCGAACACCTCGCGCGCGGCCTGGTCCACGATGGCCTCGTTCACCTCGCGCACGCCGCCGGCATAGGCGCCGAGCAGCGCCCGGTCGCACAGCAGGTTGATGCGCCGGGGCACGCCGCGCGCCAGGGCATGCACGCGCTGCAGGGCGCGCGCCGTGAACGGCAACGCGCCCTGCAGGCCGGCCACGGCCATGCGGTGGGCGATGTACTGACAGGTTTCCTCGGTGCTCAGGGCATCGAGGTGAAAGCGTGCGATCACGCGCTGGGCCAGCTGCTCCAGCGACGGGCCGGCGATCATGCCGCGCAGCTCGGGCTGGCCGATCAGGATGATCTGCAGCAGCTTGCGCTCGCTGGTTTCCAGGTTGGTGAGCAGGCGCAACTGCTCCAGCACGTCGGCCGAGAGGTTCTGCGCCTCATCGATGATGAGCACGTTGTTGCGCCCCGCCGCATGGGCCTGCAGCAGGAAGGCATTCAACGGGTCGATGCAGTCCTTGACCGTCTCGGAGCCCGGCACCGCCGGGGTGTGCGCCACGCCGAACTCGTCGCAGATGGAGCGCAGCAGTTCGCCCACCGTGAGCCGCGGATTGAAGATGTAGGCCACGTTGCAGTGCGCCGGGATCTGCTCCAGGAAGCACCGGCACACCGTGGTCTTGCCGGTGCCGATCTCGCCCGTCAGCAGCACGAAGCCGCCACCGGCGTCCAGGCCGTAGAGCAGGTGCGCCAGCGCCTCGCGGTGGCGGTCGCTCATGAACAGATAGCGCGGGTCGGGGGCGATGGAAAACGGCGCGTGCTCCAGGCCGAAAAACGGGGCGTACATGGCGGCAAGGATACCGCCCTGCCGTGGCGGTCGCCCTGCGGCCGGCGCGCGGGTCAATCGTCTTGCAGCGGCAGCAGGCCTTGCAGTGGGGCGGGCGGCCAGCGGCCCGCAGCGCCCCGGGCCTCGAACCAGCGGTGCATGGCCGCGTCTTCGAGCGCGTATTCGCCGCGCGCCGATTTCCACACCAGCGCGGGCATGCGCTGGCGCAGCGCCTCCAGCGCTTTCTGGGCCTGCGGCACCGTCACCGGGTGGCCAGCGTTGTCCCGGTAAAAGCGCAGGGCTTCGGCATCGTAGGGGCGAAAGCGCGGGCCCTGCTCCAGCATGCGCCACAGCACGGCCTGCTCGGTCGGCTTGAGGCCGAGGTAGTCGGACTCCATCTGCGCTTCGTCCTGCGCCTGCTGCTGCTGCGCGGCTTGCAGCAGCGCGGGCTCGAAACGCCCGGCCAGCGCCGCCAGGGGGCTCAACACCTGTCCCAAGGCGGCCATGAAGAACTGCGGGCGGTCGCCGAAAACCTCGAACGCCTGCTGCAGCGCAGCCTGATCGACCGGCTTCAGTTCGGGCCGCTGGGCTTCAATCAAGGCGGCCACATGGGCGATGAAATCGGGACCCAGGGGCGGCATGCGCTGGATCTGGGATCCGTAGAACGGGGCCGCCGCCGTGTTCACCAAACGCAGCAGCTTGTCGCGGTCCGAGCCCGACATGACGAGCATCAGGTTCACCGCCCCGGGCCGGTTGAGCTGGTCGCGGGCCGATTTCAGGGCGGTCATCGCGGCCTCGCCGGCTTCGCTGGTCAAAGCGTGTTGCGCCTCGTCGATGATCAGCGCCACGGGCTGGCCCGCCCTTTCGTGCAGAAGGCGCAGGGCTTCGGTCAAGGTCAGGCCATCCACCTTGCCGATCTTGCTGGTGTCCACCTCCAGCCCGCCGACCTTCACCTTGTCCAGGCCGGCCTTTCTGGCAGAGCGTGCGACGAGGCCGAGCCGGGGCTCCAGCGCACGGGCGATGGCTTCCGCGATCAAACCTCCCGGATCGCGCCTTGCATCGGCCCACAGGTCCACATAGACCACCACCACGCCCGCGGCCTCCAGGGCCGGACGCAGGTCCCCTTGAAGAAAGGTGGATTTGCCGGTGCGGCGCGGCGCGGCCAGGAACAGCCCGTTGTGGGCATCGCCCAGCAACGCCTTGCCCTGCAGCGCGGACACCAGCGCTTGTGCCAGGGCGGTCCGTTGGAAGGCAATCATCGCAAATATCCTCTTTTATCTCTAAAAAGATAGTTTATACAATATGAGATAAACAGGGATATTTCTGGATGGCGCCTCGACTGAACTCCCTTTGGCGAGCCCGCGATCGGCCTTCATCGCGGGCAGGGTTACACCCGTCAGGAGTTTCCCGCAAATTGTCGTCGGCAAGACAAGAAGACGTCAAAGCGATTCCTACCATCCGTTGCATCTGCCTTGCATGGCTGCGCGCCCCGCCAGCAGCCTCGGCGGACACCACCGGTAGGAACAGGCATGACGACCACCTTCCCCCAACTGCTGCTGCGGCACGCCGCTGAACGGCCCACCGACGCGGCGCTGCGCGAAAAGGAATACGGCATCTGGCAGACCCACACCTGGGCGGGCCTGGCCGCGATGGTGAAGACGCTGTGCGCCGGCCTGCACCAGGCCGGGCTGCAGGCGGGCGAGCACCTGGTGGTGGTGGGCGCCAACCGCCCGCGCCTGTATGCCACCATGCTCGCGGCGCAGTCGCTGGGTGCCATTCCCGTGCCGCTGTACCAGGATGCGGTGGCCGCCGAATGCATCTACCCGCTCAACAACGCCGAGGTGCGCTTTTGCGTGGTGGAAGACCAGGAGCAGGTGGACAAGCTGCTGGAGATCCGCGCGCAGTGCCCCGCCCTGTCGCACCTGTATTTCGACGATCCGCGCGGCCTGCGCAACTACAGCGAGCCGGGCCTGGCGTCGCTCGATGCCCTGGTCGAGGCCGGCACCGCCTTCGTGGCGCAGAACCCCGGCTGGTTCCGCGCGCAGGTCGACCGGGTGCAGCCCGGCGACGTGGCGGCCATGTTCTTCACCTCGGGCACCACGGGCAACCCCAAGGGCGTGGTGCACACGCACGCCACCTTGCTCGACCGCGCGCAGGCCGGCGCCGAGTTCGACCGCCTGACGTCCGCCGAGGAGGTGCTGGCCTACCTGCCGCCCGCGTGGATCGGGCAGAACATCTTCAGCTACTCGCAGTGGCTGGCCTGCGGCTACGTGGTGAACTGCCCCGAGTCGGCCGGCACCGTCTCCATCGACCTGAAGGAGGTCGGCCCCACCTACTACTTCGCACCGCCGCGCATCTTCGAGGGCCTGCTGACCAGCGTGATGATCCGCATGGAAGACGCGGGCGCGCTCAAGCGCAAGATGTTCCACGCCTGCATGGCGGTGGCCCGCCGCGTGGGCCCGGCGCGCATGGACGGCCAGCCCGTGGGCCTGCTGGACCGCATCAAGTACGCGCTGGGCGACCTGCTGGTCTATGGCCCGCTGCGCAACAACCTGGGCTTTTCGCGCGTGCGGGTGGCCTACACGGCCGGCGAGGCCATCGGGCCGGACCTGTTCACCTTCTACCGCTCGATCGGCATCAACTTGAAGCAGCTGTACGGCTCCACCGAGACCGCCGTGTTCGTGTGCCTGCAGCCCGACAATCAGGCGCGCGCCGACACGGTGGGCGTGCCGATCCGCGGCGTGCAGATCCAGGTGGCCGACAACGGCGAGATCCTCGTCAAGTCCGCCGGCCTGCTCAAGGAGTACTACAAGAACCCCACCGCCACGGCCGAGGTGCTCACGGCCGATGGCTGGTATCGCACGAGCGATGCGGGCTTTCTCGATGCGCACGGCCACCTCAAGATCATCGACCGCGTGAAGGACGTGGGCCGCATCCAGGGCGGCGCCAACGACGGCGCCATGTTCGCGCCCAAGTACGTGGAGAACAAGCTCAAGTTCTTTCCGTACATCAAGGAGGCCGTGGCCCTGGGCGACCGGCGCGAAAAGGTCTGCGCCATGGTCAACATCGACTTCGACGCCGTGGGCAACTGGGCCGAGCGCCGCAACCTGCCCTACGCGGGCTACACCGACCTGGCGCAAAAGCCCGAGGTGTACGAGCTGATCCGCGACTGCGTTGAGAAGGTGAACGCCGACCTCGCGGGCGATGCGCTGCTGGCGGGCAGCCAGATCAGCCGCTTTCTCGTGCTGCACAAGGAGCTGGATGCCGACGACGGCGAGCTCACGCGCACCAACAAGGTCCGCCGCGGCTTCATCGCCGACAAGTACGGCACGCTGGTGGAGGCGCTGTACGCCGGCCGCACCGAACAGTTCATCGAGACGCAGGTCAAGTTCGAGGACGGCCGCACGGGCAGCGTGAGCGCCACGCTCAAGCTCGACGACGCCCGGACCTTCGCCCCGACGAAGCAGGCCGCCTGACCGCAACGCCGCAAGACCCCACCATGACCACCAAGAAGATCGGCGACGTCATCCTCGACGTCCAGAACATCAGCCTGCGGTTCGGGGGCGTGAAAGCGCTCACCGACATCTCGTTCAACGTGCGCGAGCACGAGATCCGCGCCATCATCGGCCCCAACGGCGCAGGCAAGAGCTCGATGCTCAACTGCATCAACGGCGTCTACGCGCCGCAGGACGGCTCCATCACCTTCCGGGGCAAGACGTTCTCGCACATGAACTCGCGCCAGGTGGCCGAGATGGGCGTGGCGCGCACCTTCCAGAACCTGGCGCTTTTCAAGGGCATGAGCGTGATCGACAACATCATGTCGGGGCGCAACCTCAAGATCAAGAGCAACCTCTTCCTGCAGGCGCTGCGCATCGGCCCGGCCGAGCGCGAGGAGATGCGCCACCGCGCGTTCGTCGAACGCATCATCGATTTCCTGGAGATCCAGGCCTGGCGCAAGACGCCCGTGGGCCAATTGCCCTACGGCCTGCAAAAGCGCGTGGACCTGGGCCGGGCCCTGGCCATGGAGCCGCAGGTGCTGCTGCTGGACGAGCCCATGGCCGGCATGAACGTGGAGGAAAAGCAGGACATGTGCCGCTTCATCCTCGACGTGAACGACGAGTTCGGCACCACCATCGTGCTCATCGAGCACGACATGGGCGTGGTGATGGACATCTCCGACCGCGTGGTCGTGCTCGACTACGGCAAGAAGATCGGCGACGGCACGCCCGACGAAGTGCGCAGCAACGACGACGTGATCAGCGCCTATCTCGGCACCTCGCACTGACCGGAGAACACACACCATGGCTTTCTTTCTCGAAACCCTGATCGGCGGCCTGATGGCGGGCATGCTGTATTCGCTGGTGGCCCTGGGCTTCGTGCTGATCTACAAGGCCTCGGGCGTCTTCAACTTCGCGCAGGGCGCGATGGTGCTGTTCGCGGCGCTCGCGATGGCCCGGCTGTCCGAATGGATTCCCCAATGGACGGGCATCGACAGCCGGCTGCTGGCCGGCATCGCGGCCTTCGTCCTGGCCGGCGCGCTCATGTTCGTGGTGGCCTGGTGCATCGAGCGGCTGGTGCTGCGCCACCTGGTCAACCAGGAAGGCGCCACGCTGCTCATGGCCACGCTGGGCATCACCTACTTCCTCGAAGGCCTGGGCCAGACGATGTTCGGCAGCGACATCTACAAGATCGACATCGGCATGCCCAAGGAGCCGATCTTCGCCCTCGAGTCGATGTTCGAGGGCGGCGTGCTCATCAACAAGGAAGACGTGATCGCCGCCGCCATCGCCGCGGGGCTGGTGATCCTGCTGAGCATCTTCTTTCAGAAGACCTCCACCGGCCGCGCGCTGCGCGCCGTGGCCGACGACCACCAGGCGGCGCAGTCCATCGGCATTCCGCTCAACCGCATCTGGGTGATCGTGTGGTGCGTGGCGGGCGTGGTGGCCCTCGTGGCCGGAATGATCTGGGGCAGCAAGCTGGGCGTGCAGTTCTCGCTCACCACGGTGGCGCTGCGCGCACTGCCGGTGGTGATCCTGGGCGGCCTCACCTCGGTGCCGGGCGCCATCATCGGCGGACTGATCATCGGCGTGGGCGAGAAGCTCTCCGAGGTGTACCTGGGGCCGTTCGTGGGCGGGGGCATCGAGATCTGGTTCGCGTATGTGCTGGCACTGGTCTTTCTCCTCTTCAGGCCCCAGGGCTTGTTCGGAGAAAAAATTATTGATCGCGTATGAAGTACGCGACCAATAATTTTTCGAAGGAGGCACAACGCGCACCGCGCGTTGTCAGCGGGGCCGAAGGCGCCGCGTGGCACCGCAGGTGCGCCCCCGTGCAAAAGATCATCGATCGCGCCTGACCCATCACAAGAACACAGGAGACACGCCATGCTCTACCGCGAAAACGGCCAGTTCAAGACCAGCTACCGCGCCGACCAGCAGATCTTTCCCATCGCGCAGGACCGCATCGCCATGGTGGTGCTGCTCGCCGTGGCCTTCATCGCCGTGCCGATGCTGGCGAGCGACTATTTCTTCCGCGCCATCCTGATCCCGCTGGTCATCATGTCCATGGCCGCTTTAGGCGTGAACATCCTCGTGGGCTACTGCGGGCAGATCTCGCTGGGCTCGGGGGCCTTCATGGCCGTGGGCGCCTACGGGGCCTACAACTTCTTCGTGCGCGTGCCGGGGCTGCCGCTCATTCCGGCCATCGTGCTGGGCGGGCTGTGCGCCACGTTCTTCGGCATCCTCTTCGGGCTGCCCAGCCTGCGCGTGAAGGGGCTGTACCTGGCGGTGGCCACGCTGGCAGCGCAGTTCTTCAGCGACTGGATGTTCCTGCGCATCAAGTGGTTCACCAACAACTCCGACTCGGGCTCGGTGTCGGTCAACGGACTGCAGGTGTTCGGCTTGGCCCTGGAGAGCGCGCAGTCCAAGTACCTCTTTTGCCTCGCCCTGCTCGTGGTGGTGGCGCTGCTGGCCAAGAACCTGGTGCGCGGCGCGGTGGGCCGCGAGTGGATGGCCATCCGCGACATGGACGTGGCCGCCGCGGTGATCGGCATCCGACCCATGTACGCCAAGCTCAGCGCCTTCGCCGTCAGCTCGTTCATCGTGGGCATGGCCGGCGCGCTGTGGGCCTTCGTGCACCTGGGCGCGTGGGAGCCCGCGGCGTTCTCGGTGGAGGTGTCGTTCCGGCTGCTGTTCATGGTGATCATCGGCGGGCTGGGATCGATCATGGGCGGCTTCTTCGGCGCGGCCTTCATCGTGGTGCTGCCCATCGTGCTCAACCAGTTCCTGCCCGCGCTGATGGGCCTGTTCGGCATCAACATCTCCACGGCCGGCGTGTCGCACGCCGAGCTGATGATCTTCGGCGCGCTCATCGTGTGGTTCCTCATCGTCGAGCCGCACGGCCTGGCCAAGCTGTGGTCCACCGCCAAGCAAAAGCTGCGCCTGTGGCCCTTCCCACACTGATCCACCCGGTTCCCCCCCGCGCTTCAATCCATTCAATTTCCAAGGAGAGACAAATGAAGCTTTCGAAACTCGTGATCGCCGCCCTCGTGGCGGCAGGCAGTGTGTCCGTGGCGACCAGCGCCGTCGCGCAGGCCAAGGAGCAGTTCTTTCCGCTGCTGTCGTACCGCACGGGGCCGTATGCGCCCAACGGCGTGCCGTGGGCCAACGGCAAGCAGGACTACATCAAGATGATCAACGCGCGCGATGGCGGCGTGAACGGCGTCAAACTCACGTTCGAGGAATGCGAGACCGGCTACGCCACCGACCGCGGCGTGGAGTGCTACGAGCGCCTGAAGGGCCGCCCCGGCGTGGCACTGTTCGATCCGCAGGCCACCGGCATCACCTTCGCGCTGACCGAGAAAGCCCCGGTGGACAAGATCCCGCTGATGACGCTGGGCTACGGCCTGTCGGTCGCGCAGGACGGCATGGCCTTCAAGTGGAACTTCCCCTTCATGGGCAGCTACTGGACGGGCGCCGACATCCTGATCCAGCACATCGGCAAGCAGGCCGGCGGGCTGGACAAGCTCAAGGGCAAGAAGATCGCGCTGGTCTACCACGACAGCCCCTTCGGCAAGGAGCCCATTCCCGTGCTGCAGGAGCGCGCCAGGATGCACGGCTTCGAACTGCAGATGCTGCCCGTGACCGCCCCCGGCGTGGAGCAGAAGGCCACCTGGCTGCAGGTGCGCCAGAGCCGCCCCGACTACGTGCTGCTGTGGGGCTGGGGCGTGATGAACTCCACCGCCCTGAAGGAAGCGCAGGCCACGGGCTTCCCGCGCGACAAGCTCTATGGCGTGTGGTGGGCCGGCGCCGAGCCGGACGTGCGCGACGTGGGCGAAGGCGCCAAGGGCTACCACGCGCTGGCGCTGAACGGCTACGGCACGCAGTCCAAGGTGATCCAGGACATCCTGAAGAACGTGCACGACAAGGGCCAGGGCACAGGGCCGAAGGACGAGGTGGGCTCGGTGCTGTACACGCGCGGCGTGATCATCCAGATGCTGGCCGTCGAGTCCGTGCGCCGCGCGCAGGAGCGCTTCGGCAAGGGCAAGGTCATGACCGGCGAGCAGGTGCGCTGGGGCATGGAGAACCTCGCGCTCGATCAGAAGAAGCTCGACGCGCTGGGCTTCAACGGCATCATGCGGCCGCTGTCCACGAGCTGCTCCGACCACATGGGCTCCACCTGGTCGCGCGTGCACACCTGGGACGGCAAGAAGTGGGACTTCTCCTCCGACTGGTACCAGGCCGACGAGCAGATCCTGAAGCCCATGATCAAGGCCGGCTCCGACAAGTACCTGGCCGACAAGAAGATGACGCGGCGGGATGCGGCCGACTGCCAGAGCTAAGGACAACCCCCTGAGCCGCTGCGCGGCTTCCCCCTTCTCTGGCTTCGCTGCGCGAAGCGGAAGGGGGACGACGCCAGCGCCGCGGGGCGGCCCTTGCGCGGCGTCTGCTGGCGTGGGGCGCGCCGGTTTTTTGAGGCTGTGTTCACAGCCGCCAATCGAAAGCGTTGCACCGCAGCGCTTTCGATTGGCACAGCGAAGGCAACACCATGGAACCCAGAAACATCGTTCTGAACGTCAACGGCATCGAGGTCATCTACAACCACGTGATCCTCGTGCTCAAGGGCGTCTCGCTGCAGGTGCCCGAGGGCGGCATCGTCGCCATCCTGGGGGGCAACGGCGCGGGCAAGACCACCACGCTGCGCGCCATCTCCAACCTGCTGCAGGGCGAGCGCGGCGCGGTCACCAAGGGCAGCATCGAGCTGCGGGGCGAGCGCATCGAGAACCTCTCGCCCGCCGACCTCGTGCAGCGCGGCGTGGTGCAGGTGATGGAGGGGCGCCACTGTTTCGCCCACCTCACCATTGAAGAGAACCTGATGACGGGCTCGTACACCCGCACCAGCCGCGCCGAGATCGCGGCCAACCTGGAGAAGGTGTACGCGTACTTCCCGCGCCTGAAAACCCGCCGCACCTCGCAGGCCGCCTACACCTCGGGCGGCGAGCAGCAGATGTGCGCCATCGGCCGCGCGCTCATGGCCAACCCCAGCATGGTGCTGCTCGACGAGCCCTCGATGGGCCTGGCGCCGCAGATCGTGGAGGAGGTCTTCAACATCGTGAAGGACCTCAACACCAAGGAAAAGGTGACCTTCCTGCTGGCCGAGCAGAACACCAACATGGCGCTCAAATACTCGGACTACGGCTACATCATGGAAAGCGGCCGCGTGGTGATGGACGGCGCGGCGAGCGACCTGGCCAACAACGAGGACGTGAAGGAGTTCTACCTGGGCGTCGGCGGCGGCGAGCGCAAGAGCTTCAAGGACGTCAAGAGCTACAAGCGCCGCAAGCGCTGGCTGGCCTAGGTCCACCGCGAATCCGGCGCGCCGCGACCGCGCGGCGCAGTCCAGCCCACCGTTTGCCTGTCTCCCATCCCCAGCACGCCCAGAACGTGCACCCCGGAGGTATATCCATGAGCGTTTTCTACGACGACCTCGAAACCCGCCCGCCCGAAGCCCGCGAAAGCGCATTGATGGCCGCGCTGCCGGCCCAGGTGGCGCATGCGCAGCGGGCCTCGCCCGCGTTCGCCGGCATCCTGCAGGGCATCGATCCGGCGGGCATCGCCACGCGCCAGGCGCTGGCCACCTTGCCGGTCACGCGCAAGCACGAGCTGCTCGCGCGCCAGCAGGCAGGCCGCGCCACCAACGTGTTCGGCGGCTTCAGCGCGCTGTCGTTCGGCGCCGCCATGCCGCGCGTGTTCGCCAGCCCCGGCACGCTGTACGAACCGGAGGGCACGCGGCGCGACTACTGGCGCATGGCGCGCGCCATCCACGCCGCCGGCTTTCGGCCCGGCGAGCTGATCCACAACAGCTTCAGCTACCACTTCGTGCCCGCCGGCTCGATGATGGAAACCGGCGCCCATGCGCTGGGCTGCTCGGTGTTCCCGGGCGGCACGGGCCAGACGGAGCAGCAGGTGCAGGCCATGGCCGAACTGAAACCCGCGGGCTACATCGGCACGCCGAGCTTTCTCAAGATCCTGCTGGACAAGGCGGCCGAGCTGGGCACGCCGCTGCCCAGCGTGGGCAAGGCCCTGGTCTCGGGCGAGGCGTTTCCCCCCTCGCTGCGCGACTGGCTGGCCGGGCGCGGCGTGGCCGGCTACCAGTGCTATGCCACGGCCGACCTGGGCCTGATCGCGTACGAAACCACCGCGCGCGAAGGCCTGGTGCTGGACGAGGGCGTGATCGTGGAGATCGTGCGGCCCGGCACCGGCGACCCGGTGCCCGAAGGCGAGGTGGGCGAACTGGTGGTGACCACGCTCAACCCCGACTACCCGCTGATCCGCTTCGGCACGGGCGACCTCTCGGCCGTGCTGCCCGGCACCTGCCCCACCGGCCGCACCAACACCCGCATCCAGGGCTGGATGGGCCGCGCCGACCAGACCACCAAGGTGCGCGGCATGTTCGTGCACCCCGGCCAGGTGGCCGACATCGTGCGGCGCTTTCCGCAGGTGCTGCGCGCGCGCCTGGTGGTGAGCGGCGAGATGGCCAGCGACCAGATGCTCCTGCGCGTGGAGACCACCGAGACCGCCGCCGGCCTGGCCGTGCAATTGGCCGAGGCGATGCGCGAGCAGACCAAGCTGCGCGGCGAGGTCGAGATGGTGGCCCCCGGCACGCTGCCCAACGACGGCCGTGTGATCGAGGACGCACGCAGCTATCGATGAGCCCGGCGGCCGCCCACCGGATCGCCGCGCCCATTGCTCCTATATCAATAGCTTAAAAACCAATATAGACAAGCACTGCAAGCCTATAAACCTTTAAACCCCTACACGTTACTGCTAAGTAATTACCTTGATGGCGGTGTAAAACCCCGTGGCTATCATGGCGCGTCTTTTCAAAGGAACCTCATGAAAACTACATTCAAGACCGCACTGGTGGCCGTTGCTGTTGCCGCCGCTTTCGGCGCGCAGGCGCAGGGTTTTCCCTCCAAGGACAAGACGGTCACGATCGTCGTTCCTTTCGCCGCCGGTGGCCCGACCGACCGCGTGGCACGCGATCTGGCGGAGGCCATGCGCAAGCCGCTGGGTGGGGTGAGCGTGGTGATCGACAACGCCGCGGGCGCAGGCAGCAGCATCGGCACCGCCAAGGTGGCGCGCGCCAGTGCCGACGGCTACACCCTGCTGCTCAACCACATCGCCATGGCCACCATGCCGGCGCTGTACCGCAAGCTGCCGTTCAGCGTGCCCAACGACTTTGAATACCTGGGCGTCGTGAACGACGTGCCCATGACGCTCATCGCCCGCCCCACGCTGCCCGCCAACAACTACAAGGAACTGGCCACCTGGATCGAGCAGAACAAGGGCAAGATCAACCTGGGCCATGCGGGCCTGGGTGCCGCGTCCCACCTGTGCGGCCTGCTGTACCAGAGCGCGATCAAGGTCGAGATGACCCCCGTGCCCTACAAGGGCACGGCACCCGCCATCACCGACCTGATCGGTGGCCAGATCGACCTGCTGTGCGACCAGACCACCAACACCACCTCGCAGATCGAGGCCAAGAAGGTCAAGGCCTACGCGGTCACCACGCCCAAGCGCCTCACCACGCCATCCCTCAAGGACCTGCCCACGCTGGCCGAGTCCGGCGTCAAGGACTTCCAGGTCACGATCTGGCACGGCCTGTACGCGCCCAAGGGCACGCCCGCCGACGTGCTCAAGAAGCTCAACGACGCCCTGAAGGCCGCGCTGAAGGACCCCGACTTCATCAAGAAGCAGGAAGGCCTGGGCGCCGTGGTGGCGGCCGACCAGCGCGTCGAACCCGCCGAGCACAAGAAGTTCGTGCAGGCCGAGATCGACAAGTGGGGCCCCATCATCAAGGCCGCCGGCACCTACGCCGACTGATCCAACGGACCGGCTGACCGACCGGGCACTGCGCCGCACGCAGTGCCCGCGATTCGCCCCGACCGCCCCAGGCCTTGCGCCCCGGGCGGTTTTTTCTTGGGGCGCTCATTTGCGAGGCGTGGAACGCGCTCCGGCCTACGGGTCATCCCTCTGCCCGCCTCGCGCAGCGGGGCCTACAACGGGGGATTGAACGCCAGCCCCAAGGACCGATCCCCATGCGCTTTTCCGCCACCCCGTCCAAGACCCTTCGACAGCCCCTGGCCATGCCGCGCCGCCGCGCACTGGCGCTCGCCGCCCTGCTGCTGGCCGCCGGCCTTTGGAATGCCATGCCCGGCGCCCACGCCCAGTCCGGCGCGTGGCCCACCAAGCCGGTGCGCATCGTTGTGCCGTTCGCCCCCGGCGGCACCACCGACATCCTGGCGCGCGCCGTGGCGCCCGAGCTGGGCCGTGCCTTCGGCCAGCAGTTCATCGTGGACAACCGGGGCGGCGCGGGCGGCAACATCGGCGCCGAAGTGGTCGCCAAGTCGCCGGCCGACGGCTACACCCTGCTGATGGGCACGGTCGGCACGCACGGCATCAACCGCGCGCTGTACAGCAGGTTGCCCTACGACCCCATCAAGGACTTCGTGCCCATCACCCTGGTGGCGGCCGTGCCCAACGTGATGGAGATCAACGCCGACAAGGCGCGCGCGCTGGGCATCCAGTCCGTGCCCGACTTCATCCGCTACGCCAAGGCGCACCCCGGCCAGCTGAACATGGCATCGAGCGGCAACGGCACCTCGATCCACCTGGCCGGCGAGCTGTTCAAGAGCATGACCGGCACCTACATGCTGCACATGCCTTACCGCGGCTCCGGCCCCGCGCTGCTGGACCTGGTGGGCGGCAACATGGACGTGATGTTCGACAACCTGCCGTCTTCCATGGCGCAGATCAAGGCCGGCAAGCTCAAGGCCCTGGCCGTGACCAGCGCCCACCGCTCGCCCGCCCTGCCCGACGTGCCCACGGTGGAAGAGGTCGGCGGCCCGGATCTCAAGGGCTACGAGGCCAGCTCGTGGTTCGGCCTGCTCGCCCCCGCCGGCACCCCGCCCGAGATCGTGGCCCGCATCCAGCAGGAAACCGCCAAGGCCCTCGCCACCCCGGCCGTCAAGGAGCGCCTGCTGGCGCAGGGCGCGATCCCCGGCGGCAACTCGCCGGCCGACTTCGCCAAACACATCGACAGCGAACACCGCAAGTGGGCCAAGGTGGTGAAGGCGTCGGGAGCGAAGGTGGACTGAATCGCGGTGGAGGGGGGCACGCCCCCCAGTGGGTGCTCAGTACCCGCTGACCGCCCGGGCGATCAACCCATCCGGGTAGGGCTGCATGCCGTTTTCCAGCTGCACGATGGTGCGCATGACCGGCGGCAGGGTCGCGGCGTTCAGGCAGATGAAGGCGTGCGGGCTGATGTCCAGGCTGCCGGCGACCTGCCGCACGTAGTCGCAGGGGTCGCACTCGCCGCAGGCCGCCCAGCGGCGGATGATGCCGTCGATGGTGCACAGCTGGTACTTGGCCTGGTAGTTGCGCAGCAGCAGGGCCATGGCACGCAGGCCCCAGTACGGTTCGCAGAACACCACGAACCGGGGGTCGGCCGACTGGTCCTCGGCCATGCCGCGCCAGCCGATGTGGTCGCGCACGATATTGCCGGGATTGTGGTTGCGGATGCCGCGCGGAACGAGGGTCAACATGAAAAGCGGTGAGAACGCAGGGTATGGTGCCCACAGTGGGCGGTGGGCCCCGGGTCTCGCGTGTCGGTCGCTCGACCCCTGGCTTCGGACTCGAACTGTAGGCGCGCGGGTCCTGAAATTCACGCTTTCCATGCCGCGCTGAAGCAGGTTTCAGAACTTTTAAGGCCAGGCCCGCCCGATCGGCACCACGGGTGCCGCGCTGCGGAAATTCGAAACTTTCGCGGCTGAAAAATCCGGCATGCCGGCTTCCATCCTGGTCTTCACCCTCGCTGCCAGGATGGCCTTGCGTGCCGCGGCCGACGCCCGCGTGCCCGGCCTCGTGGCGGCCTGCCGCAGCGCCGGTCCGGCCTGGCCTGGCCTGGCTCACCAGACCACGTCGTGCCCTTCCGCGGCGCTGCGTTTGAGCATGTCGATGATCGGCGCCGCGCGCTGGCGCAGGCGCACGGTGTCGGGGCGCTCGCCCGCATCGTCGTCCTCGCTGCCCTGCGCCTCGTCGGCATCGGGCCGGCCCTTGGCGTCGTCGGCCGCAACGGCGGCTTCCAGTGCCTGGAGCGCGGCGGGGATCTGCGCGGCGGTGACGATGCCGTGCGGGTCGGTGGACTTGCCCATGATCTGCAGCAATTGGCGGCCGTTGGCCTCCAGCATGATGACGTCGGCGGTGGCGCGGGATTTGAACTTGTACAGCATGGGTGGCGAGGGTCCTTGGTGAGGGTGGGTAGGTAGGGGTGATGGGGTGGCTTGCAGCCGTCAATGCCCGGCCGGGCCGGTGCGTGCATGCATGTAGTCGCGGGTGAAAGGATAGTCCGACTGGGCCCCGCGCAGGGCGCCGGTGGCCAGGTCGCCGTCGGGCCGGGCGGCCAGCATCTGGTGCAGGGCCATCCAGCCGCGCTCGAATCCCATGGCGCTGCCGGCCAGGTAGAGGCGGTAGGCGCGCAGGGCACGCTCGCCCTGCGGCGCGCCGACCCCGGCCGAGAGCACGCGCAGCGCTTCCTGCAGCCGCGCCTCCAGCGCGTCGGACCAGGCCCAGAGCGTGCGCGCGTAGTGCGGGCGCAGGTTTTCGGTGTCCACCATCTCCAGACCGCTGGCCGCCAGGTCGTGCAGCACGGCGCTCACGTGCAGCAGCTCGCCGCCCGGGAAGATGTACTTTTCGATGAAGTCGCCCAGGCCGGCGCCCAGCTGCGCGTTGTCCACGCCGCCCGAGGTGATGCCGTGGTTGAGCAGCAGCCCGCCGGGCCGCAAAAGCCGGCGCACGGTGGCGAAGTAATCGGGCATGTGCGCGCGGCCCACGTGCTCGAACATGCCCACCGAGGCGATGCGGTCGAACGGCGCGGGCTCGGGGTGCTGCAGTTCGCGGTAGTCGCGCAGTTCCATGCGCACGCGGCCCGACAGGCCCCGCTCGGCGATGAGGCGCGACACGTGCGCGTGCTGGTTGCGCGACAGGGTGATGCCGGTGGCGTCCACGCCGTAGTGCTCGGCCGCCCACAGCAGCAGCCCGCCCCAGCCCGCGCCGATGTCCAGGAAGCGCTGGCCCGGCGCGAGGCGCAGCTTGCGGCAGATGTGGTCGAGCTTGGCCTCCTGCGCCTGGGCCAGGTCCATGGCGCCGTCGCGGTAGTAGGCGCACGAATACACGCGGCGCGGGTCCAGCCACAGGGCATAGAAGTCGTCGGACAGGTCGTAGTGGAACCGCACGTGCTGCGCATCGCGCGTGATGGTGTGCACCGCGCGCGAGCGGGCGCGGGCCATCATGCGTGTCCACCAGCCGGCCTGCTCGCGCGCCGGGTCGCCGTGCAGCAGCGCGGCGGCGGCCGCCACCAGGTCGCGCATGCGGCCTTCGAAACGCACGCGCCCCTCGACGATGGCCGCGCCCAGGTCGCCCACCTCGCCCGAGAGCAGCGCCGCCAGCGAACGGCGGTCGCGGAACTGCAGCGCCACCGGGGCCTGCGCGCGGCCCAGCCGCTGCCCGCCGGGCAGTTCGAGCGACAGGTCCACCGGCAGGGATTCCAGCCGGGCTTGCAGGGCGTGCAGCAGCGGTTTCATGGCCGTCGATTCTTGAACCGCCCCAACGCCTCGTCAATGGCCGTTGTCCGACACGGGCGCGCCCGATCGGCACAGGCCCCATTGACAGCAATTCGTTTAAGCCTAAACTGTTTTCACATGAACATCCTGTGCATCGGCGGTGGTCCCGCCGGCCTTTATTTCGCCCTGCTGATGAAGCGGCAGGACCCGGCGCACCGCGTCGTGGTGGTGGAGCGCAACCGGCCGTTCGACACCTTCGGCTGGGGCGTGGTGCTGTCGGACCAGACGCTGGCCAACCTGCAGGCGGCCGATCCCGAAACCGCCGCGCAGATCGGCGACGCGTTCAACCACTGGGACGACGTGGCGGTGTTCCTGCGCGGGCGCAGCGTGCGCTCCAGCGGCCACGGCTTTTGCGGCATCGGGCGCAAGCGGCTGCTCAACATCCTGCAGGAGCGCTGCCTGGCGCTGGGCGTGGAGCTGGTGTTCGAGACCGACGTGGCCGACGACCAGGCGCTCGCCGCGCGCTACGGCGCCGACCTGGTGATCGCCAGCGACGGCCTGAACAGCCGCATCCGCACGCGCTATGCCGAGGTCTTCCAGCCCGACATCGACCTGCGCCAGTGCCGCTTCGTGTGGCTGGGCACGCACCAGAAGTTCGAGGCCTTCACCTTCGCGTTCGAAGAGACCGAGCACGGCTGGTTCCAGGCGCACGCCTACCAGTTCGACGCCGACACCTCCACCTTCATCGTCGAGACGCCCGAGGCCGTGTGGCAGGCCCACGGGCTGGATCGCATGGAGCAGCCCGAGGCCATCGCCTTCTGCGAGCGGCTTTTCGCGCCCTACCTGGGCGGGCATGCGCTCATCAGCAACGCCACGCACCTGCGCGGCTCGGCCAACTGGATCCGCTTTCCGCGCGTGATCTGCCGCACCTGGGTGCACCGCGAAACCATCGCCGGCAAGGCCGTGCCCATCGTGCTGATGGGCGATGCCGCGCACACGGCGCATTTTTCGATCGGCAGCGGCACCAAGCTCGCGCTGGAAGACGCCATCGACCTGGCCCAGACCCTGGCCACCGGCGCGACCCTGGAGCAGGCGCTGCACGACTATGAGGCGCGCCGCAGCGTCGAGGTGCTCAAGATCCAGAACGCCGCGCGCAACTCCACCGAGTGGTTCGAGAACGTGGCGCGCTACAGCCGCCTGCCGGTGGAGCAGTTCGCGTATTCGCTGCTCACGCGCAGCCAGCGCATCAGCCACGAGAACCTGCGCCTGCGCGATGCGCGCTGGCTGGAGGGCTACGAGGCCTGGCTGGCCCAGGCGCGTCCCACGGTCGGCGCGGCGCCGGCCCCGGCACCCGCCGGCGTGCCCGGCGACAGCGGCGCCGCGGTGCCGCCCATGCTCACGCCCTTCACGCTGCGCGGCCTCACGCTCGATAACCGCATCGTCGTCTCGCCCATGGCCACCTACAGCGCGGTCGAGGGCGTGCCGCAGGACTTCCACCTGGTGCACCTGGGCGCCCGCGCCCTCGGCGGCGCGGCGCTGGTGATGGTGGAGATGACCAGCCCCACGCCCGACGGCCGCATCACCCCCGCCTGCACCGGGCTGTGGAACGATGCGCAGCAGGCCGCCTTCACGCGCATCGTGGATTTCGTGCACGGCAGCAGCCGCGCCAAGATCGGCCTGCAGTTGGGCCACAGCGGCCCCAAGGGCTCCACGCGCGTGGGCTGGGAGGGCACGGACGAGCCCCTGCCCGAGGGCGATCCGCACGGCAACTGGCCGCTGCGCGCCGCCAGCGCCCTGCCCTACGGCCCGCAGAACCAGACGCCCGCCGCGCTGACGCGCGCCGACATGGAAGCGCTCACCGCCGCCTTCGTGGCCAGCGCCCGGCGCGCCGCCGCCTGCGGCTTCGACTGGCTGGAGCTGCACTGCGCGCACGGCTACCTGCTGGCCAGCTTCATCAGCCCGCTCACCAACCAGCGCACCGACGACTACGGCGGCCGCCTGGAAAACCGCTGCCGCTATCCGCTCGAAGTGTTCGCCGCGGTGCGCGCCGTGTGGCCCGCCGAGCGCCCGATGAGCGTGCGCATCTCGGCCCACGACTGGGCGCCCGGCGGCACCACGCCGGACGACGCCGTGGCGATGGCGCGGTGGTTCAAGGCCGCGGGCTGCGATTTGATCGACGTCTCCTCCGGCCAGACCACGCGCGCCGCCCGGCCGGTGTACGGGCGCATGTACCAGACGCCGTTCGCCGACCGCATCCGCAACGAGGTGGAGATCGCCACCATGGCCGTGGGCGCCATCAGCGAGGCCGACCATGCCAACAGCATCATCGCCGCCGGCCGCGCCGACCTCTGCGCCCTCGCCCGCCCGCACCTGGCCGACCCGGCCTGGACGCTGCACGCCGCCGCGCAACTGGGCGAGACGGCCAGCCGCCACGTGCACTGGCCGCGCCCCTACGGCCCGGGCCGCGACCAGCTGCTGCGCGAGGCCTCCAAGCAAAAACAGGCCCCAGCACAATCGGTACTAGGGCATATCGCTATTAAAACAATAGCAAACGATACCCTGGACTGAAACGATGGACCTCGAAGCCCGCCTGCACGGCGCCGCCCCCAGCGAGCACCCCGAGGCCCTGCGCCTGTGGCTGCGCCTGCTCACCTGCACGCAACTGGTGGAAAAGCAGGTGCGCACCCGGCTGCGCGACCAGTTCGGCACCACGCTGCCGCGCTTCGACCTGATGGCGCAGCTCGAACGCGCGCCCGAAGGCCTGAAGATGAAGGACCTCTCGCGCCGCATGATGGTCACCAGCGGCAACGTGACCGGCATCACCGACCAGCTCGTCGCCGAAGGGCTGGTGGAACGCGTGGACGTGGCGGGCGACCGCCGCGTGTTCCTCGTGCGGCTTACGCCGCGCGGGCGCGAACAGTTCGACGCGATGGCCCACGCGCACGCGCAGTGGATCGTCGAGGCCTTCGGCCCGCTCGGCGAGCGCGACATCGCCAGCCTGCACCGGCTGCTCGGCAAGGTGAAGGCCCACGCCCAGGCAGCCACCCCCACCCTCCAGGAAACCAACGCATGAAGCACTACATCTCCGCGGGCAACCCCATGCGCCCGCAGTTCGAGCCCCGGGCCCCCTACGCGGCACGGCACTTCGCCTGGCAGTTCGACCGCGGCGTGGGCACCATCACGCTGGACCGGCCCGAGCGCAAGAACCCGCTGACCTTCCAGAGCTATGCCGAGCTGCGCGACTTCTTCGGCGCGCTGCGCACGGCGACCGACGTGAAGGCCGTGGTGGTGACCGGCGCGGGCGGCAACTTCTGCTCGGGCGGCGACGTGCACGAAATCATCGGCCCGCTCACCGGCATGACCATGCCCGAACTGCTGGAGTTCACGCGCATGACGGGCGACCTGGTGAAGGCCATCCGCGCCTGCCCGCAGCCGGTGCTGGGCGCCATCGACGGCATCTGTGCCGGCGCCGGCGCCATGGTGGCGCTGGCCTGCGACCTGCGCTACGGCACGCCCGCCGCTCGCACCGCGTTCCTGTTCACCCGCGTGGGCCTGGCCGGCGCCGACATGGGCGCCTGCGCGCTGCTGCCGCGCATGATCGGGCAGGGCCGCGCCTCCGAGCTGCTGTTCACCGGCCGCGCGATGACGGCGCAGGAAGGGCTGGCCTGGGGCTTCTTCAACGGCCTGCACGAATCGGCCGACCTGCTCGCCCACGTGCAGGCCGCGGCCCGCTCGCTGGCCGAGGGCCCCACCTTCGCGCACGGCATGACCAAGACCATGCTGGGCCAGGAGTGGAGCATGACCATCGACCAGGCCATCGAGGCCGAGGCCCAGGCGCAGGCCATCTGCATGCAGACGCAGGACTTCCGCCGCGCCTACGAGGCGTTCGCGGCCAAGCAGAAACCCGTGTTCGCGGGGGATTGAGGCCATGCACGCCGCCACGCCCCCCGCGCCCGCCGCCCCGTCCACGGCGCACCTCGCCCTGCCGTTCTTCGGCGAAGCCCACCGGGCATTGGTGGATGGCCTCGTGCCCTGGGCCGCCGCGCAGGCGGTGGACGAATCCGACGACCGCGCCGCCTGCCGCGAGTGGGTGCGCCGCCTGGGCGACGGCGGCTGGCTGCGCTACTGCGTGCCCGCCGCGCACGGCGGCGCGCTGGCCGAACTCGATTCCCGCGCGCTGGTGCTGCTGCGCGAGACCCTGGCCTACCACTCGCCCCTGGCCGACTTCGCCTTCGCCATGCAGGGCCTGGGCAGCGGCGCGATCACGCTGGCCGGCAGTGCCGCGCAGCAGGCACGCTACCTCCCCGCAGTGGCGCGCGGCGAGAAGATCGCCGCCTTCGCGCTCAGCGAGCCCGAGGCCGGCTCCGACGTCGGCGCTATGAAAACAATAGCTATACAGGCAAGCAATCCGCCGGCATCGGGCCCGAACGGCTCCGATACCGCAGGCGAGGCCATGGGCGCCTACACGCTGAGCGGCACCAAGACGTGGATCAGCAACGGCGGCATCGCCGACTTCTACTGTGTCTTCGCCAAGACCGACCCGGCCGGCGGCACGCGCGGCATCAGCGCCTTCATCGTCGATGCGCCCACGCCGGGCCTGGACGATTCGCGCCACATCCAGGTGATGGCGCCGCACCCGCTGGCCACGCTGGCGTTCGACGGCTGCACCGTGCCGGCCGATGCGCTGCTGGGCGAGCTGCACGGCGGCTTCAAGCTGGCCATGCGCACGCTGGACATCTTTCGCGCCTCGGTGGCGGGCGCCGCGCTGGGTATGGCGCGGCGCGCACTCGCCGAGGCGGTGCACCATGCGCGCACGCGCCGCATGTTCGGCCAGACGCTGGGCGACTTCCAGCTCACGCAGGCCAAGCTGGGCGAGATGGCGGCGCTGGTCGATGGCGCGGCGCTGCTCACGTACCGGGCGGCCTGGATGCGCGACGAGAGCTTGCTATCCGGGCGGGCGGGCAACGCCACCGAGGCTCGCCATCGCAGCGTCGCCGCTGCGATGGCCAAGATGACCGCCACCGAGCACGCCCAGCGCGTGATCGACATGGCCCTGCAGATGCACGGCGGGCGCGGCGTGGAGGTGGGCGCCAAGATCGAATCGCTGTACCGCGACATCCGCGCGCTGCGCATCTACGAAGGCGCCACCGAGGTACAGCAACTCATCATCGGCAAAGCCGTCTTGCAGGAGCAGCAGGCATGACCCAGAGCGCACAGCCCGACACCTTCGTCCACGACCGCCTGCCGCCGCGCGAGCAGTGGCCCGCGCTGCACTATGACCTGCCCTCGCTGCAGGTGCCGGCGCAGGCCAACCTCGTGCAGGTGCTGTTTGATCGCGCCGCGCAGGCCGGCCACAGCGGGCGGCCGCTGCTGCGCTCGCCCACGCGCACCTGGACCTACGCGCAGGCGCAGGACGAAGTCGCGCGCATCGCCCGCGTGCTGGTGGACGGCCTGGGCCTGGTGCCCGGCAACCGCGTGCTGCTGCGCGGCGGCAACACGCCCGAGATGGCGCTCGCCTGGCTGGCCGTGGTGCATGCCGGGCTGGTGGCGGTGGCCACCATGCCGCTGCTGCGCGCGCGGGAGCTGTCCGACGTGATCGAGCGCGCCCAGCCGGCCGCCGCGCTGTGCGATGGCCGGCTGCTGGACGAGCTGCAGGCCGCGCAGGCGCAGCACCCGGTGCTGCGCGCCATCGTGCCCTTCCACACCGCGCCGGCGGCCGACGACCTGCTGGTGCGCGCGGCCGGCTGCGCGCCGCTGCCCGCCTGCCCCACCGCGGCGGACGACATCGCGCTCATGGCCTTCACCTCCGGCACCACGGGGCACCCGAAAGCGCCGGTGCACAGCCACCGCGACGTGCTCGCCGCCTGCGGCGCGTGGCCGCACCACGTGCTGCGCTCCACGCCCGAGGACATCGTGGTCGGCTCGCCGCCGCTGGCCTTCACCTTCGGGCTGGGCGGGCTGCTGCTCTTTCCCATGGCCGCCTGCGCGAGCGTGTACTTCCCCGACGTGCCCTACACCCCCGAGGTGATGGTGCGGCTGATGCGCGAGGTGGGCGCCACCGTCTGCTATACCGCGCCCACCTTCTACCGGCAGATGGCGCCCTTCGCCAAGGCCCTGGGCCTGCCCGCGCTGCGCACCTGCGTGAGTGCCGGCGAGGCCCTGCCGGATGCCACGCGCCAGCTGTGGAAGGACGCCACCGGCATCGAGATGACCGACGGCATCGGCGCCACCGAGATGTTCCACATCTTCATCTCGTCGGCCGGCAGCGAGGTGCGCCGCGGCGCCATCGGCCGCGTGGTGCCGGGCTACCAGGCCAAGGTGGTGGACGGGCGCGGGCGCGAGCTGCCGCGCGGCACGGTGGGCAAGCTCGCCGTGATCGGCCCCACGGGCTGCCGCTACCTGGACGATGCGCGCCAGGCCAACTACGTGAAGAATGGCTGGAACCACCCGGGCGACGCCTTCGTGCAGGACGCCGACGGCTACTTCTTCTACCAGGCGCGCGACGACGACATGATCATCACGGCCGGCTACAACGTGGGCGGCCCGGAGGTCGAAGATGCGCTGCTGCGCCACCCCGCCGTGGCCGAGTGCGCCGTGATCGGGGTGCCCGACGACGAGCGCGGCATGGTCGTCAAGGCCATCTGCGTGCTGCGCCCCGGCCATGCCGGCGACGACGCCCTGGCCAAGGCGCTGCAGGACCACGTGAAGGCCAGCATCGCCCCCTTCAAATACCCGCGCATCGTGGAGTTCGCCACCGCCCTGCCGCGCACCGAGACCGGCAAGCTGCAGCGCTTCAAGCTGCGCCAGGCCGCCGCGCTGGCCCGCGACAGCGCGGCCGCTGCGGCCGCATCCGCACCCATTCCCGCCCCCAAGACATGACCCTTCACACCCGACTGCAACCGCCCGACTGGGCGCCCCCCAAGGGCTACGCCAATGGCGTGGCCGCCCGCGGCACGCTGCTCTTCGTGGGCGGCCAGATCGGCTGGAACGCCCGCCAGGAGTTCGAGAGCGACGACTTCATCGTCCAGGCCCGCCAGACCTTCCTGAACGTGCGCGCCGTGCTGGAGGCCGGCGGCGCCGGCCCCGAGCACCTGGTGCGCATGACCTGGTACGTGGTGGACCGCGAGGAATACAACGCGCGCCTGAAAGAGCTGGGCACGGCCTACCGCGAGGTGCTGGGCCGGCACTTTCCGGCCATGGCCTGCGTGCAGGTCGCCGGCCTCATGGAAGCGCGCGCGCGCATCGAGATCGAGGCCACCGCCGTGCTGCCGGACTGAGCGCGGCCCCCTGCACTTCCCAGCGCCCCGGCAGGGGCGGAAACGGCCCGCACCGGGCACGGCTGCACGATGTGGCCTAATAGCGTGTTTTTCACTTTTCTCTCCAGGAGCCTCCCAAATGGGCAACAAGATCGTTACCGAAGCCGACCGCAAGCGCACCCCCCGTCCCCAGCCACTGCCCGGCGTGACCCTGGCCACCCCCGGCCGCGGCCAGCGCGTGAGCCTGGAGCGTGGCGTCGCCACCCGCAGCAAGAAGAACCCCGGCAAGCGCTCCAAGAAGGGCGGCTGAAAAGCCCCCTTCGCGCCCAGCGCAACGCCAAAGCCCTCTCCGGAGGGCTTTTTTCATGGTGCGATGGTGGCGCCCCGACGCGGCGGCGCCGCGCTCGGCCCGCCGGCTCAGAACCGGTAGCGCGCCGTCACCTGCGCACTGCGCGGCGCGCCGTACATGCCCGAGTACCACCAGCCCGACATCGCGGCGATGTACTTGCGATCGAACACGTTCTGCACGTTCAGCGCGACCGACAGGCGATCGTTCACCTCGTAGCGGGCCATGAGGCTGGCCACGGCGTAGGCCTTCTGGCGCGCGGTCACCGTGCGGTCGATCTGCCAGGCGTCGATGTCGTAGTGGATGCCGCTGTTCCAGTCCACGCCGCCGCCCAGGGTCAGGCGGCTCCAGTCGCCCGGCGCGCGCCACGTGGTCCAGACCCGCGCCATCTGCCGTGGGAAGGTGGTGTTCACGCGGGTGCCGGCCGCGTTCCTGGACTGGCTGAAGTTGTACGAGGCCGAGAGGTTCCAGCCGGGCGCCAGGGTGCCGTTGACCTCCAGGTCCATGCCCTGCGTCTTCACGCCCTTCATCGCGCGGGAGGCGGTGTTGGTGGTGCCGGGCACGAAGTAGCCGCTGTCGGCCTCGGCGACGTTGTCCTGGCGGATCCAGTAGGCCGAGGCGCTGGTGGTCACCCGGCCGCCGAGCCAGGCGCTCTTCACGCCCGCCTCGTAGGTGTCGCCCTGGGTCGGGTCCAGCTGCGTGCCGTTGCGGTCCTGGGCGTTCTGCGGCGCGTAGATGGTCGCGAAGCTGGCGTACAGCGTGTGCGCCGGGCTCAGGTCGAACACGATGCCGCCGTAGGGCGTGAAGACGCGGCGCTCGGAAACCGGCGAGGTCGTGTGGTAGCCCTCGGTCGTGTCGGTGATGTAGTCGCTGCCGAAATTCATCAGCTTGCCGCCCACGATGAGCTTCCATTGCGGGGCCAGTTCGAAGCGGCCGGCGGCATACAGGCTTTTCTGCCGGCGGGTGCTGTCGAAGGTGACGAAGTCGGGCCCGAAGACGGGGCTGCCGCTGTTGTTCCAGCGATGGATGTTGACCGGCAGGTCGCGCAGCCCGGTGGTGTCGAAACTGCCGGTGGTCAGGCTGCGGAAGTCGGTGTGGTCGACGCCCACCAGCGCTTCGTGCTGGCGGCCGAACAGCTCGAACGGGCCGCTGAGCTTGAGGTCGACGGTCTCGTTGTCCAGCCGGTAGTCGCGCCGCTCGCTGGCCAGCCTCAGGCCATCGCCGGTGACCGGATCGAACAGGCTGCTGCTCACGGCCAGGTAGGTGGCGTCCTCGCGCTGGCGCGAGCGCAGCTTGTCCACCGAGAGCTTGAGCTTCCAGCCGTTGCCGAACACCTGCTCCAGCGAGGCGAAGGCGTTGTCGGAGTTCGTGTCGAAGCGGTTGCTGCGGCTGGCGCTGCTGAACGACACGGGAAAGTCGTTCTGCTGCCCCGCGGCATTGATGAGCGGGAAGCCCAGATAGGCCGTCGATCCGCGCGAGGCGCTTTCCTGGTGGTCGATGCCGGCGGTGAGCTTCAGGGTGCGGGTCAGGTCGGCTTCGACCACGCCGTACAGCACGTCCTTCTTGCGGCTGTAGAAGTCGATGTAGCTGTCGCCCTCCTGGTGCACCGCCACCATGCGCGCACGCACGCTGCCCTCGGCATTGAGCGGCGACGACAGGTCGATGACGCCGCGCCGCTGGCCCCACGATCCGCCACCGAGTTCGGCCAGGCCCTGGAATTCGGCCGTGGGCTTCTTGCGCACCATGTTCACGATGCCCGAAGGGTCGCCCGCGCCGGTGGTCAGCCCCGAGGCGCCGCGCAGCACCTCGATCCGGTCGTACAGCGCCATGTCGGCGATGCCCTGGGCGGGCAAGGCGTCCAGCCCCAGGAATTCCGTGTGGGTGCTGATGCCGTCGAGCTGGTAGTTCGTGATGGGGTAGCCGCGCGCGTTGGCGTTGGAGCGTTCCGTGCCCAGCGCCGCGGTGGCGATGCCGGGGGTGCGCGCCAGCACGTCGTTGATGGTCGTGAGGTGCTCGTCGTCCATGCGCTGCCGGGTGATGACGCTGACCGACTGCGGGGTCTCGCGCACGCTCAGGGCCAGGCCGGTGGCGGCGCTGCTGGGGCCCCGCGGCACATAGCTGCCAGTGCCCTCCGACGGCCCGTCGGTTTCGGCGTCGGCCACCACGCGCACCTCGGCCAGCGTGGCACCGGCGGCCGCGCCCCGGGCGGGGGTGGCCGATGCGGCAGGCGCGCTGCCCGGCAGCACCGTGAGGGCACCGCCGGCGGTGCGACCCAGCACCAGGGCGCTGCCGGCCAGGGCCTGCTGCGCGGCCTGCTCGGCGGTGAAGCGGCCCCGGATGGCCGGTGCCCGCTTTCCGGCCAGCAGCGCCGGGTCGGCACTGATGCTGCGTCCGCCCTGGCGCGCGATCAGGGTGAGGGTGTCGTCCAGGGCGCCCGGGGCCAGGTCCCACGCCTGGACGGCCGCGCCGGCCGCAGGGGGCGCCGCCTGGGCTTGCGCCTGGGCAGGCAGGGCATGGCCCAGCGAAAGCGCGATGGCGATGGGCAACAGGGCGCCCGGCGGGCGGGGGAGATGGCGCCAGACGGCGGCGCGGGAGAGGAAGGCCATGGATTGCTCGATGAGGGGGAGGTGGATGCGGAGGGTTGGGCAGCGCTGCATTCCCATTGACACGCGAGCGCGCCAAAACCCCTCATCGATCCCATCCATCCCCCCATTCCGGTATGGCCTGCCCCGCCCCCCCGCTGCAGCCCCCTCAGGCCTGGGGCCGAAGGTCCACCTGGACCAGCCAGGGGCCCCAGCGCCGCACCGCGATGGGATGGGTGTCCACCAGGGTCTGCAGGGTCGCCTCCGGCCGGTCCAGCGCGAACACGCCGAAGATCCGCAGTTGCGCCGCCGCCGGACTGACCCGCATCACCGCCGCGCTGTAGGGCCGCAGCGCGGCCAGCACCTCGCCCAGGGGCGCGTTCTTCACCTGGATCACGCCATCGGCCCAGGCCGCCGGCGCCAGGGGCGGTGCCACCACGGGCTCGATGGCACCGCCCACCAGCCGGGCGCTGTCGCCCGCGCGCAGCGTCATTTCGGGGCCCGAAGGCAGTGCCAGCCGCACGCTGTGCTCGATCACGTGGACCAGGCTGCTGCCGTCGCCCTGCCGCACCATGAAGCGGGTGCCCAGGGCGCGGGCCGTGCCCTGCGCGCTGCGCACCACGAAGGGCCGATCGGTGCCGGCCGCTGCCACGCGCACCGCCACCGCGCCCTCGCGCAGCACCACGAGGCGCTCGCGGTCTCCATAGGCGATGTCCACGGCGGAGCGCGCATCCAGGGTGAGTTCGCTCCCGTCGGGCAGGCGGTGGACCCGCCGCTGGCCGGTGCCCGTGCGCAGATCGGCAGCCAGGGTGGCCAGGGGCGCCTGGCGGTCGAGCAGCCAGGCGGCCAGCGCCACGGCCAGCGCCCCGCCGGTGCCGCCGGCCAGCAGGCGGCGGCGCTGTGCGGCGCGCGGTACCGGCGCCAGCAGCGCGCGCCGGCTGGCGCCGCCGGCGGGGGCATCGGCCTGGCGGATCTGCAGCAGTTCTGCGTCCAGCCCTTGCAGGCGGGACTGCAGGGCCGACCAGGCCTGGCGGTGGTCGGGCGCCTGCTGCAGCCAGTGGGCGAAGGCGCGCCGGGTCTCGTCGCTGGCCTGGTCCGAGTCCAGGCGCACATGCCAGTCGGTGGCCTGCTCCAGGGCCGGTGCGTGGAGCCCGGTTTTCATCGGTGGCCCGGACCGGCCGGCAGGCTGCACAGGTGCAGCAGCGCCTGCTTGAGGTAGCGCTCCACCGTGGCCAGGGAGACGTTCATCTCCTGCGCGATCTCCGTGTGCTTCATGCCGTCGAGCCGCCGCAGCAAAAAGGCCTGGCGCACCTTGGGCGCGAGGCCGGACAGCCATTGGTCGACGGCCTCGATGGCCTCGCGCACCAGTGCATAGTCTTCCGGCGAGGGCGACACCTCGGGGGGCAGTGAGGCCAGCGCCTCCAGCCAGGCCCGCTCCAGGTCGCGCCGGCGCCAGCGGTTGTAGAGCAGGCGCTTGGCCAGCGTGGTGAGGTACGCGCGGGGTTCCTGCAACCGCTCCGCCTGCCGGCTCGCCATCAGGTTGACGAAGGTGTCCTGGGTCAGGTCCGACGCCTCGAAGGCATTGCCCAGCTGGCGCGCCAGCCACGCGTGCAGCCACGCCCGGTGGTCGCGGTAGAGGGTCTCGACGTCCTGGCAGGCAGCGGCAGGCATGGGGGGGGGGAAGCGGCTGGAAGCCACCGCGCGAAAATACGAATGAATCTCATTTTATCATCGCACCCCGCCTTTCCGGCCCGGGATGCTCAGCCCCGGGCACCACCCGCCGTGGCCTGCGCGGCGATCCGCCAGCAGGCCGCGCCGAAACGCACCGCCTCGCCCTGCACAAAGGGCTCGAAAGCCGCCCGCACGGCGGCGATGACCCGGGTGCGGGTCGGCCCGTCGGCGCCGCGCAGGGCCAGGCCGACCGGGCCGAGGCCGGTGAAATAGGGCACCAGTTCGTCGCGCCGCAGGGAGCAGACGGCATTGAGGGGCTCGATCTCGATGCCGGCCCAGCCACTGGCCTGCAGGATGCCCGCCACCCGTTCGCGGTCCGCGAACGCGAACTGGCCCGGCGCATCCGGCTGGCGCACGGGCAGGCCCGGCAGCAGCGGGGCCGCGGCGCGTTCGGCGGCCGTCATGAAGGGGTTCTCCGCCGCGCTGCGCCACGCGATGGCGCACAGGCTGGCGCCGGGGCGCGCCGCGCGATGCAGGTTGGCGAACGCCGCGACCGGGTCTCCGAAGAACATGACCCCGAAGCGCGACACCAGCCGATCCACGGAAGCCGGCGCGAACGCATGGGTCTGCGCATCGGCACAGACGAAGTCCGCGCGGGGCGCCGTCAGCCCCTCGCGCAGGCCGCGCTGGCGCGCCGCGGCGACCATGGGCGCGGAAAGATCGATTCCGGTGCAACGCCCTTCCTCGCCCAGCCGGCGCGCGATGGCCAGCGTGGTGGCCCCGGTGCCGCAGCCGATGTCGAGCACCTGCATGCCGGGCCCCGCGCCAGGGGCTTCGGCCGCCTCGGCGAGCAGGGCCTCGAAGGGCGCGAACATGCGGTCCAGCAGGGGTTGCGCCTGGACCCAGGCGTGGCCGGCGGCGCCGTTCCAGAGCGCGGCTTGCGGGGAATCGATCGAAAGGGGTGGGTTCATGGCGGTCTCCCGGGTGCCCGGAAAGAGAGTGAAAGCTAGACTGTGCGACTTCAAGCCGACTTGAGGTCAAGCCCATGGAGATCCTGGACATCGCCGAAGTGGCACGCCGTTCGGGCCTGCCGGCATCGACGCTGCGCTTCTACGAAGAAAAAGGCCTGATCGCCTCCGTCGGACGGCACGGCCTGCGGCGGCTGTTCGATGCGGGCGTGGTGGAGCGGCTCGCGCTCGTCGCGCTCGGGCGGGCGGCCGGCTTCTCGCTGGACGCCATCGGGCAGATGTTCGGCCCCGACGGCCAGCCGCGCATCGACCGCGACCGGCTCCTGGCCCAGGCCGACGACCTGGACACCACCATCCGCCAGCTCACCGCCATGCGCGACGGTCTGCAGCACGCCGCGCGCTGCAAGGCGCCCAGCCACATGGAATGCCCCACCTTCCGGCGCCTCCTGCGCGCCGCCGGGGCGGGGGCTGCCATCGGCCGTCCCAGGCGGCCCGCCGATCCAGGCCGGTGACCCGCCAGGGCCCATGGCTTGCGGCAAAGGGCACAATCGATCCACCCTTTTCCACCTGCCGGGACCGCACCATGTCCACCCACCTTTCACCGAACGACGCCGGCGCCCTGTACCAGGCGTTGCAGGCGGGCCCGCTGGCCGGAAGCCCCATCACAGCGCTGCGCATCGGAGCGGGCCACTCGTCCATCGCCAGCGGCACCCAGGCCCAGGCCCGGCTGCTGCGGACCCTGGAAGTGGGCTACTACGCCACGGCCGCCGCGTGCTTTCGCCACGATCCCCCGGCCGAGGGCGAACTGGAGCATGCCATCCAGGTGGTGGAAGAGGCCGTGATGCCCGTGCACGCGGTGCTGCCGCCGGGCACCACGCTCTACACGGCCGACGCCGGCATCCGGCAGGTGGCGCTGGCGGCCGGCATCGAAGCGCAGCCCGAGATGACCCTGCCGCTGGATGCCGTGGAGCGCACCTTCCACCGCCTGGCCGCCGTGGCCCTGGGCCGTCCGCCCGCCCAGGAGGACCTACCCGAGGGCTCCGCCTTCGCCGCCACGCTCCTCATCCTGCGCGAATGCATGCAGCACCTGGGCTTCGACCGCATCGTGATCCGCTCCGACACCGTGGTGTAGCCCGCGGCCCGGCGATCAGCCCAGGCCGGGCACCACGAACGCTGCACGCGCCGCCTGGGCCGCCGCGCGCACGCTGCAGCCTTCGAAGTGGTCGTTGACCAGTCCCATGGCCTGCATGAAGGCGTAGACCGTGGTGGGGCCGACAAAGGTGAAGCCGCGCTTTTTCAAGTCCTTGGACATCGCCACCGAGGCCGGCGTGGTGGGCATGGCGCGCACCGACTCCAGCGTGATGCGGCCGGGGCGCCCCTCGGCGGCGGCCGGAGCGAAACGCCACACGTAGTGCGCCAGCGAGCCGAACTCGCGGCGCAGCTCCAGCACGCGCTGCGCGTTCTGGATGGCCGATTCGATCTTGCCGCGGTGGCGCACGATGCCGGCATCGCCCAGCAGCCGCTGCACCTCGGCCGCACCGAAGCGCGCCACCTGCTCGGCATCGAAATGGGCGAACCCGGCGCGAAAGGCTTCGCGCTTGTTCAGGATCGTGAGCCAGCTCAGGCCCGCCTGGAAGCCTTCCAGGCACAGCTTTTCATACAGGCGCCGGTCGTCCGCGACCGGAAAACCCCATTCATGGTCGTGGTAGTGGCGGTACAGCGGCGTGGCACTGCACCATTGGCAGCGGGCGCATCCGGCCTCATCGGTGAACAGGCCGCTGTCCGGGCTGGGAGACGGGTGGGCGGAAACGGGAGCGGAAAGAGGGGCGGGCATACCGGGATTCTGCCCGTGCCCCGAACGCGGGGGCACCCGGCGGCGCACAGTGGCTTTCGCTATCCTTGGCCCACCGACCGCCGACCCATTGCCGAATGCCCCTGCCACCCTTTCCCCCGTCACCCTTGCGGTCGCCCCGCCCCCTGCTGCTGCTGGCCGCCTCGCTCCTGCTCTCCGGCTGCGCCAGCACGGGGCAATCGCTGGCGTACTACTGGCAGTCGGTGCGCGGGCACCTGCAGCTCATACACGCGGCCGAACCCATCGACACGTGGCTCGCGCGGGGCGACACCTCGCAGCCGCTGCGCGATCGCCTGCAGCTGGCACAGGAGGCCCGGCGCTTCGCCGTGACCGAGCTGGCGCTGCCCGACAACGCCAGCTACCGGCGCTATGCCGATCTGGGCCGCCGCGCGGCCGTGTGGAACGTGGTGGCCGCGCCGCCCGATTCGCTCACGCTGCACCGCTGGTGCTTTCCGATCACGGGGTGCATCGGCTACCGCGGCTATTTCAACGAGGCCGATGCGCGCGCCGAGGCGGATCGGCTGGCCACCGAGGGCCTGGAGGTGGGCGTGTACGGCGTGCCGGCCTATTCCACCCTGGGCTACATGAACTGGGCGGGCGGCGACCCGCTGCTCAACACCTTCATCGGCTGGCCCGAGGGCGAGTTCGTGCGGCTGCTCTTCCACGAGCTGGCGCACCAGGTCGTGTACGCCCATGGCGACACGCTGTTCAATGAATCGTTCGCCACCGCCGTGGAGCGCCTGGGCGTGGCGCGCTGGCTGGCCGAGCGCGCCACGCCGCAGGCGCGGGCCGACTACGCGCGCGGCGATGGCCGCCGCAACGCGTTCCGCGCGCTCACACGGAACGCCCGCGAGCGGTTGGCCGCCGTCTACGCGGCCCATGCGCCCCGTGCTTCGGAAGCCCCGGCCCCGGCCCCGGCCTCCGCCGCTGCGGCGGTCGCTGCGACCGAAAACGCCGCTGCCAGCGCGGAGATGGCAACCTTGAAACAGGAGGCCATGCAAACTTTTCGCGCCGATTACGCCGCGCTGCGCGCCCGCTGGATCGCCGAGGACGGCGCCACGCCCGCGCAACTGGCGGGCTACGACCGATGGGTGGCAGAGGCCAACAACGCCACGTTCGGCGCGCAGGCCGCCTACGACGAATGGGTGCCGGCCTTCGAGGCGCTGTTCGAGCGCGAAGGCCGCGACTGGCCGCGCTTTTATGATGCGGTGAAACGCCTCGCGGCCCTGCCGCACGAACAACGCCAGGCCGCCATGCGCGCCCTGCTGCCCACGCCATCCCCGGAGAAACCCCTTGCCTGACATCCACATCCAACGCCCCCACCGGCTCGGCCTGCCCGAGGCCCGCAAGATCGCCGGCCTGTGGGCCCAGAAAGCCCAAGCCAAGTTCGACATGGAATGCGCCTACGAAGAAGGCGCGGCGCAGGACACGCTGCGCTTTCAGCGCCCGGGCATCGAAGGCACGCTGCAGGTGCATGCCGACCGCTTCGAACTGCAGGCGGAGCTGGGTTTCCTGTTCAGCGCCTTCAAGGACCGCATCGCCGCCGAGATCGATGCGCAGTTCGACAAGCTGCTGGGCCGGCCGTCGCCCAGCGCGGCCTGAGCCGCATCGGCCACCACAACAAGAATGCGGGGCCGCGCACTGCACGGCCCCGCATGGAAACGCTGGCGCTCAGTGCGGCGTCAGCTCAGCGATTCGATGAGGTCGATGTACTGCTGGCGGGCGGCATCGCCCTCCGTGCCCTTGAGCTTTTCCCAGGCATCCCACTTGGCACGGCCGACCACATCGGAAAAGCTCGGCTTCTTCTCGGCGTTGTCGCCCGCCGTGGCCTGCTTGTAGAGCGCGTAGATCTTGAGCAGCGTCGGGTTGTCGGGGCGCTCGCTGAGGTTCTTGGACTGGGCGACGGCGGCTTCGAACGCCGTGTTCAGATCGGACATGAAAAAGGTCTCCGTTGGTGGTCGAACTGCCATCTTAGGGCCTCTGTTCCTCCTGCCCCCCTGGACCGCCCGGAGCACCGCGACCCCCATCGCGTCAGCGCTGCATCCCGTCAAAAGGTTTCCCAGTCGCTCTCGGAGCCGGACCGGGAGGCCGGCGGCGCAGCGCGCGCTGCCGCCGGTGCCGAAGCGGCCGGTGCAGGCTTGGCTGCGGACGCTGGCGAAGCGGATGGCGGCGCGGTGGGTGGCGATGCAGGCGGCGAATCCGACGCCTGCGGTCCGGCCTTGGGGCCCACGGCCGGCCCCAGGCGCTTGACCGCCGGCCTGGCGGCGGCGGAAGCCGCGAACCGTGGTGCCGCCACCGGCACGGCACGGTGTACCGGCGCAGGCGGCGCAGAGGCAGGCAGCACGCCCTCGCCGCCCAGGTGGAACACCGCGGTCGCGCGCACCAGCTCGCTGGCCTGGGCGCTCAGGCTGCTGGCCGCCGCGGCCATCTCCTCGACCAGGGCCGCGTTCTGCTGCGTGGCCTGGTCCACGTGCGTGATGGCTTCGCTGATCTGGTCCACGCCGCTGCTTTGCTCGGCGCTGGCCGCGCTGATCTCGCCCATGAGGTCCGTGGCGCGGCGGATCGCAGCCACCACCTCGGCCATGGTGTGGCCCGCCTTGTCCACCAGCGCGCTGCCGCGCTCCACGCGGTCCACGCTGGCGGTGATGAGCCCCTTGATCTCCTTGGCGGCCTCGGCACTGCGCTGCGCGAGGCTGCGCACCTCCGACGCGACGACCGCGAAGCCCCGACCCTGCTCGCCCGCGCGGGCCGCCTCCACCGCCGCGTTCAGGGCGAGGATGTTGGTCTGGAAGGCGATGCCATCGATCACGCCGATGATCTCGCCGATCTTGCCGCTGCTGTCCTGGATGCCGCGCATGGTGTCCACCACCTCGGCCACCACCGCGCCCCCCTGCTCGGCCACCGAGGAGGCGGTCTGTGCCAGCTCGTTGGCCCGGCGCGCGCTGTCGGCGTTCTGCCGCACGGTGCTGCCCAGTTGCTCCGCCGACGCCGCGGTCTGCTCCAGGGCCGAGGCCTGCCGCTCGGTGCGCGAGGACAGGTCGTGGTTGCCGGCGTCGATCTCGCTGCTGGCGCCGGACACGCTTTCGGCGCTGGTCCGCACGGTCCGCACGACCGTGCCCAGCTGCGCGCTCATGCTGGCCATGGCCGCCATGATGCTGTCCGTGTCCCCCGGCCGCACGGGAATGCGCGAGGCCAGATCGCCCGCCGCCACCGCGTCCGCGACACGCTTGAGCTCCGACGGGTCGGCGCCGAGCTGCCGCACCACCCTGCGCAGGTAGACGCTCAGGCCGGCCAGGCAGGCCACCACGGCCAGCACCGCGGCCGTCGCCACCGCACGGCCCGTGGCGGCGTACTCCTTCACGTCGTTGATGCGGGAAGACAGGCGCTCGCCCTGGCGGTCCTTTTCCAGGCCCAAGGGCGCCAGCAGGCGGTTGCGGGCGGGGATGGTCTGGTCCACCAGGAAGGCGAAGGCGTCTTCCTTGCGATCGGCCTGGATGAGCGCGAGGTTCTGCTCGCCGGTGGCCCAGAACGCACGCATGAGCGCGGGCAGGGGCTCGTAGGCGCGGCGTCCTTCGTCGTTGACCATGTTGGCGCCGAACTCGTCGAGCGTCTTTTGCAGCAGCTGGCGCTTTTCGGCGATGTCGGCCAAGGTGGCGTTGCGCTCCTCCGGCGTGCGCGCCAGGATCGAGTGCCGCAGTTGCAGCGACACGCGCGTCACGTTCAGCTCCAGCGCCGCGATCCGCTGCAGCTGCGGCACGTTCCTGGAACGCACCACCTCCGCATCCTCGCTGATCTGCCCCATCATGATCCAGATCGCGACCGCCACCGCACCGAGCAGCAACAGGATGGCCCCGTTGATGAGCATCAGGCGGCGTGCGAGCGTGTTCCGTCCTTGTCGAACCTCCATGGCGATCCCCTCTGCATTTGATTGTTCTAACGGGCCTGCAGCAGGGCGGGCCCACGCGGCGCTGCGGATTGCGCGCGAAGGCCATTGTTCGCGTTATTCACGGGAAATGCCAGCCCCCCCGTGTCGCCATGGATGCCAAGAATCTGTCGCTGCGGCGCTATGCCGGGCCGCAAAGCCCGTCCACGGCCTGGAACATCGACTGCCGCGCCTGGCTCACCACCTGGCCTTTCCAGACATCGGTGTCGGTGTAGAAGGCGGCCAGCATTTGAGCCCTGATCTGGGTTGCCAGCTCAGCCGGAGCCTCCGGATGCAGGTTCAGCCAGTGCTCGGCGCGCAGGGCCTGCATGACCTCCAGCACCGGCACGGTGCCGTATTCCATCGCGATGCCGGTAATTTCGGCCTGTGGACATTCTTCATACACGCTGTTCCACATCAAGCCCGTGAGAAAGGCCGAAGTGGACGAACCGTCGTAGATCGAGGTGACCGGCGTGGCGCCGCCGCCGGCCCACCAGTCGCGCGCGCGCTGCACCGAGGCGGCGTCGTCCCGGCCGGCATAGATGCGCTCGCCGTGGCCGCTCGGCCCCAGGCCCGTGTGCAGATCGATCCAGGCGATGCGACGGGCGTGCTCGCCCTGCTCGCGCAGCACCTGGCGCAAGGTGCGGTTGCTCCAGGTCGGGGCCGTGCCGCCGAAGAACAGCCCACCCGGAAACTCATGCTGGCCGCGGCTGATGGCAGCCTGCCACGCGGCCTCGCCGCGCTCGGCGATGAAGCGGAACACCGCCTCGCGGTTCTCGGCCGTGGGAGGCCACTGATCGGGCAGCAGCAGCGGCTGGATCTCGCGGTAGGCCGCGTTCACCGGCAACGGCTGAGTGAAGTCGTGGAAATTGCGGTTCAGGTCCACGTTCTCGTGCGTGGCCCGGCGGATGTGCGAGAAGCCATACGGATTGAGCCCATGCACGTAGAGCACGGCCACGCCTTGCTCGCGGGCCTTGGCGCGCCAGGCCTCGTCGTGCAGCGCGAACACCTGCACGCCGCTGCCGCAGTA
The DNA here is from genome assembly GCF_030158995.1 of Acidovorax sp. SUPP2825. Classification (NCBI taxonomy): domain Bacteria; kingdom Pseudomonadati; phylum Pseudomonadota; class Betaproteobacteria; order Burkholderiales; family Comamonadaceae; genus Acidovorax; species Acidovorax sp. SUPP2825. The sequence continues at coordinate 57,131 of NZ_BQXK01000015.1, forward strand.
GCCTTCGACCCCATGGCAGGCGCTGCTCACGATGAGCAGGTGCTGCGCGTGGTGCGGGCCGTCGCGCACCACGTCCATCGCCAGCGTCTCGCCGTCGCGCCCCTTGAGCGGGTGCGTGTGCGACTCCACCAGCAACCCGGCGGCCGCCGCGGCCTCCAGGAACTGGGTGCGGGCGCGCGCGTAGCTGGGGGAAAACGCCGGGGCGATACCGATCATGAAGATCTCCGTTCAAGGGCCGAGGGGGCTGAAAAAGCAGCGCGAACGCCCCGCCGCAAGCGGCAGGGCCCAGGTGCGCCAGGCACCGGATGCGCAGAAGTGGAAAGGGGGGGACGCCACCCCGGCGCCCATGGCGCCGAAGGGGGCGGGAGGCCCAGCGGATCAGCCGGCCGGCCGGGCCAGCCAGCCTTGTGCCAGTTGCACCCAGTAGGTGGCGCCGAGCGGGATCAGGTCGTCGTTGAAGTCGTAGCTCGGGTTGTGCAGCGTGCAGGGGCCGCCGCCATGGCCCATGGCGCGGTGGTCGCCGTCGCCGTTGGCGATGAAGCAGTAGGCGCCGGGCTTGGCCTGCAGCATGAAGGCGAAGTCTTCCGCGCCCATGGTGGGTTCCTGCCGCACCACGTTGGCATCGCCCACGATGCCGGCCATGACCTGGCGCGCGAAATCCGCTTCGGCCGGCGAGTTGATGGTGGGCGGGTAATTGCGCACGAACTCGAACTCGCACGTGGCCTCGTGCGCGGCGCAGGTGTGCTCGGCCACCTGCTTCATGCGGCGCTCGATCATGTCCAGCACCTCGACGCTGAAGGTGCGCACCGTGCCCTGCAGTTCGCAGCTGTCGGGCACCACGTTGGTGGCCTCGCCGGTGTGGATCATGGTGACCGAGATCACGCCCGCATCCACCGGCTTCTTGTTGCGGCTGATGATGTTTTGAAAGGCCTGCACCATCAGGCAGGCGATCGGCACGGGATCGGTGCCCATGTGCGGCATGGCCGCGTGGCTGCCCTTGCCGCGGATGACGATCTTGAACTCGTTGCTGGAGGCCATCACCGGGCCGGGGCTCACGGCGAACTGGCCGGCCTTCATGCCGGGCCAGTTGTGCATGCCGAACACGGCCTGCATGGGGAATTGCTCGAACAGCCCGTCCTCGATCATCACGCGGGCACCGCCGCCGCCTTCCTCGGCCGGCTGGAAAATCAGGTACACCGTGCCGTCGAAATCGCGGTGCTTGGCGAAGTGCTGCGCCGCGGCCAGCAGCATGGCCGTGTGGCCGTCGTGGCCGCAGGCGTGCATCTTGCCGGGGTGGGTGCTGGCGTGGGCGAAGGTGTTGAATTCGGTGATGGGCAGCGCGTCGATGTCGGCGCGCAGGCCGATGGCCCGGCCCGAGGCGCCGCCGTCGCGCCCGTGCACGATGCCGACCACGCCCGTCTTGCCCAGGCCGCGGTGGATGGGAATGCCCCATTCGGTGAGCTTGCCGGCCACCACGTCGGCGGTGCGGACTTCTTCGAAGCACAGTTCGGGATGCGCGTGGATGTCGCGGCGCACGGAGGCGATCGAAGCCGCCTCGGTCACGATGGAATCGATGAGTTTCATAATGTCTGTCTGTTCCTTGCCTTGCGATCTCACAGTCTAGCCCCGGTGCATGCAGCCCGACAACCGGGGATTGGAAACTCCACCCATGATCTCCGACCACGCCCTTTCCCTCGCCCAGACCCTGGTCCGCATGAACACGGTCAGCCAGAACCCGAACCTGGCGCTCATCGACTTCGTGCAGCAGGCGCTGGCCCGCCTGGGGGTGAAGTGCCGGGTGACCCACAACGCAAGCAAGACCAAGGCCAATCTGTTCGCCACGCTGGGCGAGGGCAAGCCCGCCGGCATCATCCTGTCCGGGCACACCGATACCGTGCCGTGGGACGGCCAGGACTGGACCTTCGACCCGCTCGGCGCCACCGTTCAGGACGGGCGCCTGTATGGCCGGGGCAGCGCCGACATGAAGGCCTTCATCGCCATCGCGCTCGCGCAGGCCGAAGCGTTCCTGAACAGCGATGCCCCTTTCGCCATCCACTACGCCTTCAGCTACGACGAGGAGGTGGGCTGCTTCGGCGTGAAGGGGCTCATCGCCGACATGAAGGACGCCGGCATCCGCCCGCTGGCCTGCATCGTGGGCGAGCCCACCAGCATGGTGCCGGCCATCGCGCACAAGGGCGTGTACCGCTACAAGTGCTGCGTGCGCGGCAAGGAGGCGCACTCCTCGCTCACGCCGCATTCGGTCAACGCCATCGAGATGGCCGCGCGTGTGGTGGGTCGCGTGCGCGACATGGCCGAGGGCTTCGAGCAGCACGAACCGCGCTTCGAAGGCTTCGACGTGCCCTTCTCCACCGCCAGCGTGGGCCAGTTCCATGGCGGCATCGCCGACAACGTGGTGCCGCGCGATGCCGAGTTCCGCTATGAATTCCGCGACCTGCCCACGGCGGACGCCGCCGGCATGCAGGCCGAGGTGATCGCCTATGCCCGGTCGCTGGAGCCCGCGATGCAGAAAGTGGCGCCCAGCACCGGCATCACCTTCGAGACGATCTGCGAGATCCCGAGCTTCCTGGGCAACCGGGACGATGCCGTCACGCGGCTCGCGCAGCGCCTGGCCGGAGAACAGGGCACCACGCTGGTGGCCTTCGGTACCGAGGCGGGGCTGTTCAAGAACGCCGGGATTCCCACCGTGGTGTGCGGGCCGGGCAGCATCCAGCAGGCGCACCAGCCCGACGAATACGTCTCGCTGGACCAGCTCGACCGCTGCGAGGCCTTCATGCAGGGGCTGGCGGCGACGCGCCAGCTGTAGGAAAGGAAAGCCCCGCGCCGGTTCAGACGCGCACGCGGCCGTCGCCCGTGAGCATCGACATCTCCACGAAGTGCGACCCCATGTGGTTGCCGGGGCCGAACGCCACCTGAAAGCCCGCGATCTGCTGCGTGCCGAACCCCTCCAGCGCCGAAATCAGCGATTCGCGCGTGGGCCGGCCGCCGGCCTGGCGCAACCCCTCGGTGAACACGCGCGCGGCCAGGTAGCCCTCCAGGCTGGAGTAATTGGCCTGGACCTTGTTGCCGCCCTTCTTGATCGCGTCCTGGAACTCCCGCGTGAGCTGCCGGGCGGACTGGTAGGGCGAGGGCATCACCTGCGAGACCACCACGCCCGCGCCATCGGCCTTGAGCTCGTCCATCAGCGCCTGCGTGCCCACGAACGACAGGTTGTAGAACGTGCCGCCGTAGCCCGCCTTGCGCGCGGCGCGCACGAAAGCGGCGCTGGCGGCATAGGTGCCGACCTGCACGATCGCCTCGGGCCGGGCCGCCACGAGGGTCTGCACCGCTGCGGCCACGTCCACCGAGTTGCGCTCCACCGTGGCCTGCGCCACCGGGGCAAGCTTGTGGGCGCCCAGTGCCAGCGCCACGCCATCCAGTCCGGCCTTGCCATAGGCATCGTTTTGATGGAAGACGCCGATCTTGCTCAGGCCCAGGTGGGTGAGCTTGTTCACGATGGCGGCGGTCTCGTCGTTGTACGAGGCGCGCACGTGGAACACCAATTTGTTCAAGGGCTGGCGCAAGGCCTCGGCCCCGGTGAACGGCGCGAAGAACGGCAGCTTGGCCTGCGTGAGCAGTGGCATCGCCGCCAGGCTGGTGGGCGTGCCCACGTAGCCGAACAGCGCGAACACATCGTCGGTGATGAACTTGCGCGTGTTGGAAGCGCAGCGGTCGGGCTCGTAGCCGTCGTCCAGCGTGCGCAGCTCCACCGTGCGCCGGCCGGAGCCCGCCTGGGCGTTCCACTGCTCGAAGTAAAGCTGGGCGCCCTGGTGCAACTGCACCCCGAGCTGCGCGGCGGGCCCGCTGAACGGGGCGGACTGTCCCAGCACGATCGGCGCCTCCGATTGCGCCCGTGCCAGCCCGAAACCGCCAAGCGCGGCGGCCCCCAGGCCGATGGAAAACCGTCTGCGCCCCAACGCAATATGCTTCATGGTGAAATCCCCTCTTCGATCAAAAACGTCGACGTTCCGCGGGGTTGCCACCCCGCCATCGCTGCTGGTCGGTGAGTGTATCGACAGGAAAACCCCTATGTCCACGACTGAAATCCCCCCCATTTCCGAGCCGGTCCGGCAAGTGCGCGGGGCCTGCCCCCACGACTGCCCCGACGCCTGCGCCCTGCTCACCACCGTGGACAACGGCGTGGCCACGCGCGTGCAGGGCAACCCGGCGCACGGCCACACCGGCGGCGTGCTGTGCGCCAAGGTGTCGCGCTATGCCGAGCGCACGAACCACCCCGACCGCCTGCTGCAGCCGCTGCGGCGCGTCGGCCCCAAGGGCCCGGGGGCGCAGTTCGAGGCGGTGTCATGGGACGAGGCACTCACCGATATCGCCGCGCGTTTGACGCGCATCGCCGCCCACGCCCCGCAGGCCGTCCTGCCCTACAGCTACGCGGGCACCATGGGCCTGGTGCAGGGCGAAAGCATGGACCGGCGCTTTTTCAACCGGCTGGGCGCATCGCAGCTGGGCCGCACCATCTGCTCCACCGCCGGCGGCGAGGGCCTGAACTACACGCTGGGCGGCAAGCTGGGCATGAAGGTGGAGTTCTTCGCCGAATCGCGCCTCATCGTCATCTGGGGCAGCAACTCCATCGGCAGCAACCTGCACTTCTGGCGCTACGCGCAGCAGGCCAAGCGCGACGGCGCCCGGCTGGTGTGCATCGACCCGCGCAAGAGCGAGACCGCCGAGAAGTGCCACGAACACCTGCAGCTGCGCCCCGGCACCGATGCGGCCCTGGCCCTGTCGCTGATGCACGAGCTGATCGCCAACGACTGGCTCGACCACGACTACATCGCGCAGTACACCGTGGGCTGGGACGCGCTGCGCGAGAACGCGCTGCAGTGGCCGCCCGAGCGCGCGGCCGAGGTCTGCGGTCTGCCCGTGGAGCAGATCCGCCAGCTGGCGCGCGACTACGGCACCACGCGGCCCGCCGCCATCCGCCTGAACTACGGCATGCAGCGCGTGCGCGGCGGCGGCAACGCCACGCGCGCCGTGGCCTGCCTGCCTGCGCTCACCGGCGCCTGGCGCCACCGCGCGGGCGGCCTGCTGCTGTCGAGCTCCGGCCACTTTCCCGTGCAGCGCGCCCAGTTGCAGCGCCCCGACCTGCACACGGGCCCGGTGCCGCGCACCATCAACATGGTGACCATCGGCGACGACCTGCTGCGCGAATCCTCGCCGGAGTTCGGCCCGAAGATCGAGGCCGTCGTGGTCTACAACAGCAACCCCGTGGCCGTGGCGCCCGACTCCGCGCAGGTGGCCCGGGGCTTCGCGCGCGACGACCTCTTCACCGTGGTGCTGGAGCACTTTCGCACCGACACGGCCGACTACGCCGACTACCTGCTGCCCGCCACCACGCAGCTCGAGCACTGGGACGTGCACGTCTCCTACGGCCACACCGACGTGCTGCTCAACCGCCCGGCCATCGCGCCGCTGGGCGAGTCGCGCTCCAACGCCCGCATCTTCCGCGACCTGGCCGAGCGCATGGGCTACACCGAGCCCTGCTTTGCCGACAGCGACGAGGCCCTGTGCCGCCAGGCCTACGGCGACCGCATCGACTTCGGGCAGCTGCTGGAAGTGGGCTTCGCGCCCCTGCCCCTGCCCGATGCGCCGTTCGCCGAAGGCGGCTTTCACACGCCTTCGGGCAAGTGCGAGTTCTACAGCGAGCGGCTGGCGGCCCAGGGCCTGCCGCCCGTGCCAGAGCACGTGCCCAACCACGAGCTGCCGCAGCCCGGCGGCCGCTACCCGCTGGCCATGATCTCGCCGCCCGCGCGCAACTTCCTCAACTCCACCTTCGTGAACGTGCAGAGCCTGCGCAACATCGAGACGCAGCCGGTGCTGGAGATCCACCCCGACGACGCCGCCCCGCGCGGCATCGCCGACGGCACGCGGGTGCGCGTGTTCAACGACCGCGGCAGCTACGAATGCCACGCCGCCGTGAACGGCCGCGCCCGCCCCGGCGTGGTCAACGGCCTGGGCATCTGGTGGCGCAAGTTCGGCGTGAACGGCACCAACGTGAACGAGCTGACCAGCCAGGCCCTGTCCGACATCGGTGCGGCACCCACGTTCTACGACTGCGTGGTGGAAGTGGCGGCGGTGTCCGAGGCTTGATGCGCACGGCGCCACTTGCCCGGACCACGGCGCGCCTTTTCATTCATGGTCCGTGCGCAGGCCGGCCAGCCCACGCAATGATTGAAGAATCTTGCAGCGGCAGTGGTCTGCGTCCCGAGGGTCTATCCTGAGAGGGCCGCGCTGTCGGAAGCGATAGGCTTTTGCGCGGTTCTTGCGCCTCTCAAAACCCGTTGCCCCCGGTCCGTCCTGCCGATCGACTTGGTTCTCCTGCCGCCAGCGGAAGGAATACGGGGCATGCCCCAACGAGCGCGCCAACGATCAATCCAACAGGAGTGATGACATGTCGTACATCGATGGTTTCGTGATTGCAGTCCCTACCGCCAACAAGCAAAAGTTCATCGAGCATGCCCGTACGCTCGATCCCATATTCATCGAGTTGGGGGCGATCCGCGTGATCGAGTGCTGGGGCGACGATGTCCCCGACGGCAAGGTCACCGATTTCCGCAGAGCAGTGCAGGCCACGGCAGAGGAGACGGTGGCTTTTTCCTGGGTTGAATGGCCAGACAAGGCCACTCGCGACGCAGGGATGAAGAAGATGATGGAAGACCCGCGCATGGACCCCTCTGTTCCCGGCAACCTGCCCATGCCCTTTGACGGCAAACGCATGATTTTTGGGGGCTTCGAACCGGTGGTTGATGTGAAGGCGTAAGCGGCAAGTGGCCTTGTCGCCGCGCATGGCGGCTGCCTCGGCCACAACAACGGGCACGATGCCTTCGCCTGCACGAAGGAGGTCCTCAATCGTCGCCCCGCGCGCCGCGCCAGCCGGGTCCCGTTGCGGCCGCCCCACCGCTGGGCGCCTGGATGAACCAGTGCCTCGGCTGGGGGCTGCGATACGCCATGCGGCGTATTGAAGATCAAACGGCAGTTCTTCATACTCGGCGAGCCTTGGAACTGTGCTGCAACGCCATGGCGCCATCCGCGACCTCCTGCGCGGGCATATGACGCAACTGCGCAAGACCCATGATCGGGATGGCCCCTGCGTGGCCCACCGGTCCTGCGTCTTCATTTCATACCGCAAAACCCATGACACGAGGTCCCTTCCTGCACCAGGCCAGCAATCTGCATGGTCGCCCCCTGTACGCCGCCATGGTGCTGGCCCTTGGAGCCCAGTGTGCGGCGGCTCAGCAAGCCTCGCCCACCCTGGACTCCATCGAGATCAAAGGTCAGGCGCTGCAGGGGGCTGCCTCCGCCTATTCCAGCACGAGCTTCGACAGCGAAGAGATCGGCGACAAGCATGTGAGCCAGCCGACAGAGCTGCTGCGCCATGTGCCCGGAATGAACGTGCAGAACTACCAGCTCTCGGGCGTGGCAGACACCATCGTGATGCGCGGCTTTGGCGGTGGTGGGCATGGCGGCGACGTGGGCGTCGTGCTCGACGGTATTCCGCTGAACGAAGCCATGTCGCACGCCGATGGGTATGTGGACCTCAATGTCATCGTGCCGCTGGAGATCGAGCGCTTCACGCTCTACAAGGGCCCCGTATCGGCGCTGTACGGCAACTACAATCGCGCCGGGCTGATGGCGATAGAGACGCGCAAGCGTGGAGAGTACCGGGAGGTGGATGCGAGTCTCGGCTCCCACAGCACGGTGGATCTGCAAGGCGCATGGGGTCTCAAACTGGGTGAGTGGGAATACCTGAACCTGGCGGTGCAGCACGACCGCACCGATGGCTTCCGGGCACAGTCGGACGATCACCGCAGCACATTGGCAGGCCGCTGGAGCAAGCGCATCAGCGCCGACCTGGACGTAGCGCTGTCGGGGCGCTGGCACGAGGCCGATGGCGATTCGCCCGGCTACGTCACGGCCGCGCAGTTCGCTCAGAACCCCTATGGCAAGGACCCGCGCGCCATGAACGATGGCGCCAACAAGCACTTCGCCACGCTGCGCGCGGACGTGAACTACGCACTCTCGCCCGACGTGAAACTGCTGACGTTTGCCTACACCACACAGCAGGACTTCACACGCTGGTTCAGCCGCCCGGTCAATGCCACCACCTGGCGCCAGCGCGAGGAGACTTACGACCGCCATGTCCATGGTGCGGGCACCAGCCTGAACGGCCGCACCCCGGTGGCAGGAACCCCGCTGAACTGGGTGGCCGGGCTGGAGACTTTCCGCGAAGCCACCGACTACCTGTACTTCGACGGGCTGGACAACCGTGCGCGCCTGGCCCCTGCCATCAACAACCGCACCTCGAAGCTGAACAGTGTCTCGGCCTTCGGAGAGATCGAGGCGCCCATCCACCCGCTGTTCAAACCCTCGGCCGGCCTGCGCTGGGACCGTTTCACCGGCAATTGCGAGCGCAACGGTGCCGAGACGGGTACGGACCCCTGCGGCCCGCTGGCCAGGATGTCCCATGCCAGCCCCAAGCTGGGCGTGCGCTCCGACGTCGCGCCGGGCGTGCAGCTGCGCGCCAGCTGGGCCGAGGGCTTTGCCTTGCCCAGCACCTTCGCCAAGTACGCACTGGGCGCCGCCACGCTCGACCCCAACGTCTTTCGCCAGACCGAGGTGGGTGCGCAGTTCAAGCCCGTGCAGGGCCTGGTGCTGGATGTAGCGGCCTTCCGCCTCACCTCCTCCGACGAGATCCGCACCGTGGCCCCCGGCGTGTACGAGAACAATGGCGCCACGCGACGCAGCGGCGTGGAGGCCAGCGCCCTGTGGGCAGCACACCGCGACGTGGACCTGGCCCTCACCTGGGGCAGCGCGCATTCGCGCATCACCGAGAACGGCAATGCGGCCCTCATCGGCAAGCAAGTGGCCGGCGTGCCGCGCTACATGGCCACGGTGAGCGCCACCTGGCGCCCCGCCGCGGACTGGTCCACCACCGCCACCTGGCGCCGGGTGGGCGCCTATGCGGTGAACGCCGACAACAGCGTGGGCTATGGCGGCTATGCCACGGTGGACCTGAGCGCTGCGTACCGAGTCGCCAACCGCTATGAGATCTACGCCGCCATCGCCAACGTGAGCGACAAGGCCTATGCCACCTCGGCCTCGGTCATCGGAGGCACGCAGGTCTTCGCACCCGGTGCGCCACGGACCTTCAAGCTCGGCACCAAGCTGCAATTCTGACCTGTGACCACCCGATCCAGGAAGCTCAGGCAATCCAGGAGAACGCCATGAAGACCACCACCCCGACACCACTCCTGCGCCTGCTGGCCATCACAGCGCTGGCCCTGGGCCTGGGCTCTGCGCAGGCCCACAACGTCTGGCTGGAGCCTGATGCCAGCGGCGGCTACCTCGTGCAGTTCGGCGGGCACGAAGGCCAACTGGAGACCTACCCCGCTCACAAGCTGAAGAGCCTGCAGGCCTTTGATCGCCGAGGCCGCAAGATCGACGTGGCGGTGGAACCGCGGCCCGATGGGGTGCGCGTGAAGCCCGAGCGCCAGGCCGCGTTGCTGGCGGCCCACTTCGACAACGGTTTCTTCAGCAAGGTCGAGGGTGGCCAGATGGTGAACAAGCCCATGACCGGAGAACCCCGGCGCCACCAGTGGTGTGCATGCGCTCAAGTACCACAAGACCATCATCCAGTGGGGCGTGATCGCAAAGAAGGAATTGGGGCAACAGTTCGAGATCGTGGCCCTGGAGGCGGACACGCCCGATGCAGGCCAACCCATGCGTGTGCGCGTGCTGTTCGATGGAAAACCCATCGCCGGCATCCGGCTGTCGCTGGGCGAGAAGGGGGCGCCCGTCACGACGGCTGAAGACGGCACTGCGACGGTCACGCCCACGGCGGGCATCAATCAGTTGCTGGCGATCCGCCGCGTGCCGGTGGCCAATGACCCACGCACCACCAGCATGAGCTGGGAGTACCTGCTGGCGTTCCCTGCGCACTGAGACCGGCTGACACGACCTGCCGAAAGCGGACCTGCCGGTGACGGCTGAGGGACTGGAATGCTGCGGGCCTAAACAACCACTGCTGGGTCGTGGAGAGAAACCCACGCTTGGTCTGCAGGGTTCGGCAATCATCTGCTCTCGCCTTGTCGAGCGGTCGCGTCAGCCACTCTTCATTTCCCGAAATTTGCATCCGTTCTCGAATAGCGTTGACGATGACACGCGGCGCGCATCGCAGCGCAGGTGGCCTGACGCAGACGCCGCTCCAGCCCAGCGCCATCGGCCCTGCAGTGCCGACAAATGAATGCTATTTATTTAATAGCAACATGCCCTAGTGGATATTGTGCTGGAGCCCTTTTCGATCTGAAGTCTGGCTTGGCAGCATCTGACCCGCCCCGCCGGCATCACGCCGCCCCCGCCGCAACGCCCTGCCCATCCAGCGCCAGATAGTGGTGCACTTCGGGCCGCTCCGGCCCCACGTGGTAGCGCAGCGCCTCGGCCTGCAGGTCCGCGTCGGCCCTGGAGACGCGGCCGTGCTGGCGCAGGTGCTCGGCCCACGACTCGACCAGGAACCACTCGATCACGCGGCCGGGCTCGGCGGAGTGTTCCGCCACGCCCCAGGCATAGGCGCCGTCGCGGCGGCGTTCGCGCGCCACGTGCTGCATGGCCTGCAGGAACGCGGGCAGGTCAGGCGTGCGCACGCGGTACTCGATCTGCACCATCACCGGGCCGCGGTCGTGCGCCACGGGCTCGGCCAGCAGCGGCTCGGGCCAGTGGTTGGACGGCTGCAGGTCGGCCTCGCCGGTGGGCAGCTTCACGCGGTGAAAGAGCCACGCCGCCAGCACCAGGCCACCCGCGCCGGCCAGCAGCGTGGCCGGCAGGCCCGCCTGCCCCGCCACCAGGCCCCAGCCCAGGCTGCCGGCGGCCATGGCGCCGTTGAACACCATGAGGTAGATCGCCAGGCCCCGGCCGCGCACCCAGTTGGGCAGCACGGCCTGGGCCACGCCGTTGAGCGTGGTGAGCGCGATGATCCAGCCCAGGCCCAGCACCAGCATGAGCGCCACGGCGGCCTCGCGCGGCGGCGCCAGGGTGAGCACGGCCATCACGCCCGCGGTGAGCAGCGAGGCCAGCAGCACCAGCCCGTCGGCATCCAGGCGCTTGCGCAGGCGGGGCAGCAGCACCGCGCCGAGGATGGCCCCGGCACCGACCGCGCCCAGCATCACGCCATAGAAGCCCGCCGTACCGCCCAGCATGCGCCGCGCCACCAGCGGCAGCAGCGCCCAGACGGAACTGGCGAACAGAAAGAACACCGCCGCGCGCAGCAGCACCACATGCAGTTCGCGGCTGGCGCGCGCGTAGCGCAGCCCGGCGCGGAAGGCGCCGAAGAACTGCTCGTTCAGCCCGGTGGGCTCGGCCTTGGGGCGCTTCCACCACAGCAGCGCGGCGATCACGAAGCCGTAGCTCGCCACGTCCAGGCCGTAGGCCGCGGCCGCGCCGAAGCTGGCCAGCAGCAGGCCGCCGGCCGCAGGGCCGATGGCGCGGGCGATGTTGATGCCCAGCGAGTTGAGCGCCACGGCGCTTTTCAGCTCGCTGCGGGGCACCAGTTCGGGCACGATGGACTGCCATGTGGGCCCCATGAGCGCCGCGCCGATGCCGCCCACGAAGGTGAGCGCGATGAGCGATTCCACGGTGAGCGTGTTCGTGCGCGCCATCACCAGCAGCGTGCCGCTCACGCAGGCCAGCAGCACCTGCACGGCGATCAGAAAGCGCCGGCGGTCCAGGATGTCCGACAGCACGCCGGCCGGAATCGCCAGCAGGAAGATCGGCAGCGTGGCCGCCGTCTGCACCAGCGCCACGGCGGTGGGGCTGGACGACAGCTCGGTCACCATCCACGAACTGGCCACGTCGCGCATGAAGCTGCCGATGTTGCCCAGCACCGTGGCGGACCACAGCACCGCGAACAGCGGCAGGCGCAGCGGCGCGAAGCTGCCCGAAGGTGCGGGCGCGGCGATGGCCGCGGCGGACGGTGAATCGTGTGGGTGATCGTCATGTGCCATGGAGGCCTCCCAGGTCGTGCCAGGCAACGAGCAGCATGCCGCCCACCAGGCCCCAATGTTCGAAGAATGCGTTGGCGGCGCGCTGCCGCTCGGGCGGCGCCACCTGCCAGAAGCGGTCGGCCAGGAACGCCGCCAGCACGGTGAAGCCGGCCAGCGCCAGCGCGCCCAGCCAGCGGTGCCAGCCCGAGACGATGAGCAGCGAGGCGCCCAGCTGCAGCGCGATGGTGGCCGCCGCGACGGGCGCGGCGGGCGCCAGGCCGAAACGGCGCATCTCGGCCACGGCGCCGGCGAAGTCGCGCGCCTTGCCGATGCCGCCCTGCAGGTAGGCCGCGCACAGGCACAGCAGCGCGAGCGACTGCACCCAGGGCGCGGTGAAGGCGCCGCGCAGCGCGTCCATTCCGTTCGCCACGGTCACACCGCCCAGCAGGCGCAGCCCAGGGCGCCCCAGAAGCCCTTCAGGTCGGCAATCGGCAGCCGGCTGCTCCAGGCCGTGGCGTGCTGGTGGCCGTGCACGTTGCAATCGTTGGCGCAGGCGCACGCGGCGGCCGCGCGGCGCACCACGGCCTGCAGCGGCGCGCCCTCCTGCGTGCCCCAGCCGGCATAGCCGCCGAAGGTGCGCACGGGCGACCAGTCGGGCATGGCGGGCGGCGGTGCCGCGTCGTCGAAGCGGGCGAAATCACCGGCGCCGTACACCACCTTGCCGCCCACAATCGTGAGCAGCGCCGTGGTGTCGGCGATGTCGGATTCGGGGCAGGCGAAGAAGTCGCGGTCGGGCACGGTCAGGTCGGCCAGCTGGCCGGCCTGGATGCGGCCCTTCTTGCCTTCTTCGTTGCTGAACCAGGTGACGTTCTCGGTCCACAGCCGCAGCGCCGCTTCGCGGTCCAGGCAGTTGCGCTGCGGCGTGATCTGCAGGCCGCCCACGGTCTTGCCCGTGATGAGCCACGACAGCGACACCCACGGGTTGTAGCTGGCCACGCGCGTGGCGTCGGTGCCGGCCGAGACCTTGACGCCCTTTTCCAGCATGCGCTTGACGGGCGGCGTGGCCTCGGCCGCGCCGGCGCCGTAGCGCTCGACGAAGTACTCGCCCTGGTAGGCCATGCGGTGCTGCACGGCCACGCCGCCGCCCAAAGCGGCGATGCGGTCGATGGACTTTTCCGAGATGGTCTCGGCATGGTCGAAGAACCAGTTCAGGCCGGCCAGGGGCGTGTCGCGATCGACCTTCTCGAACACCTCGAGCGCGCGCTCGATGGTCTCGTCGTAGGTGGCATGCATGCGCCAGGGCCAGCGGTTCTGCGCCAGGATGCGCACCACGCCTTCCAGGTCGTCCTCCATCTCGGGCGCCATGTCGGGGCGCGGCTGGCGGAAGTCCTCGAAGTCCGCCGCCGAGAACACCAGCATCTCGCCCGCGCCGTTGTGGCGAAAGTAGTCCGTGCCCTGCTTGTACTGCGACGTGGCCGTCCAGTTCAGGAAGTCTTCCTTTTCCTGCTTCGGCTTTTGCGTGAACAGGTTGTAGGCCAGGCGGATGGTGAGTTGATCGGCATCGGCCAGTTCCTGGATCACCTGGTAGTCGTCGGGGTAGCTTTGGAAGCCGCCGCCCGCATCGATGGCGCCCGTCACGCCCAGGCGGTTCAGCTCGCGCATGAAGTGGCGCGTGGAGTTGACCTGGTATGCGTGCGGCAGCTTGGGGCCCTTGGCCAGCGTGGCATAGAGGATGGCCGCATTGGGCTTGGCCAGCAGCAGCCCGGTGGGATTGCCGGCTGCATCGCGCACGATCTCGCCGCCGGGCGGCGCGGGCGTGTCGCGCGTGTAGCCCACGGCGCGCAGCGCGGCGGCGTTGAGCAACGCGCGGTCGTACAGGTGCAGGATGAACACCGGCGTGTCCGGCGCCACGGCATTCAGCTCGGCGATGGTGGGCAGGCGCTTCTCCGCGAACTGGTGTTCGGTGAACCCACCCACCACGCGCACCCACTGCGGCGCGGGCGTGACCGCCACCTGGCGCCGCAGCATGCCCATGGCATCGGCCAGGCTTTTGACGCCGTCCCAGCGCAGCTCCATGTTGAAGTTGAGCCCGCCGCGGATGATGTGCAGGTGGTTGTCGATCAGGCCCGGCAGCGCGCTGCGGCCGTTCAAGTCGATCCGCCGCGTGCCCGGCCCGGCCATCGCCAGCACGTCGCGGTCCATGCCGACGTGGGTGAAGCGCCCCTGCGCGATCGCCACGGCACTGGCCGCGGGGTTGGCGCGGTCCAGCGTGGTGAAGCGGCCGTTGTACAGGATCAGGTCGGGAGGGGTGGGCGGGGTCATGGGCAGGCTCCTTGGGGGATCGGCAATGCGAAGGGTGCGCTCTTTTCAACCCTCGTGGGCGTTGAACATGGCCTTGGCATAGGTGATGCCCAAGCCGTAGCCGCCGCCGAACTTTCTGGCGATGCCGGTCGTCATGTCGTACGTGTCCGTGCGCGCCCAGTCGCGTTGCAGCTCCAGCAGATACTGCAGCGCCGTGATGGGCCGCGCACCCGCCTGCACCATGCGCTCCATGGCGCGGTGGTGGGCCTCGGTGGAGATGTCGCCGCTCGCATCGGCGATCACGTACACCTCGAAGCCCTGGTCGAGCGCCGACAGCGCCGGGCCCACGATGCACACGCTGGTCCACAGGCCCGCCAGCACGATGCGCGGCTTGCCGATCTCGTTGATGCGGCGGATCACGGCCTCGTCTTCCCAGGTGTTCATCGACGTGCGGTCCAGCAGCGCCTGGCCGGGGAACGGTGCGGTCACCTCCTCGAACATCGGGCCGCTGAAGCTCTTTTCCGCCACGGTGGTCAGGATCGTGGACACGCCGAAGCCCGCCGCCGCGCTGGCCACCAGGCCGGCGTTGGAGCGCAGCGTGATCGCATCGATCGAATGCGTGGCGAAGGCCATCTGCGACTGGAAGTCGATCATCACCAGCGTGTGGTCCTGCGGGTTCAGCAGCGTGGCGCCGGGCGTGGCGGTGGCGACGGGCTTGGCGGCGGCGTTGATGCGGGTGGCGGTGGCGGTCATGGCAAAACTCCTGGATGGATCGAGTGAATGGAGGAGAGAAAACAAAAAAGCGGGGAATCGAAAGACAAAAAAGAAGGCAGGCGGGGCGGCGGTGCCGCCGCCCCTTGTCGATCAGTGCGGCATGGCGGGCAGCTCGTTGGGGCGCAGGTCGAACACCAGCACCTCGGCGCCTTCGCCCCTGGCAAAGCGCAGGGCGCCAGCGTCACGGATGCGGGCGCCGTCGCCTTCGGACAGGCGCTCGCCGTTCACCTCCAGGCTGCCGCGGGCCACGTGCACATACACGTTGCGGCCGGGGCCCACGTCCAGCTCGGCGGCCTCGTCGCCATCGAACAGGCCGGCATGCACCCGGGCATCCTGGTGCACGGCCAGCGAGCCGTCGGATCCTTCGGGCGAGATGATCAGCCGCAGCCGGCCGCGCTTTTCGGCCTCGCTGAAGTGCACCTGCTGGTAGCGGGGCGTGGCGCCGGTCACGCCGGGCACGATCCAGATCTGCAGGAAGTGCACGGGCGCTTCGGCCGAGTGGTTGAACTCGCTGTGGCGCACGCCGGTGCCGGCGCTCATCATCTGCACGTCGCCGGGGCGGATGACCGAGCCGGTGCCCATCGAATCCTGGTGCTCCAGCGCGCCTTCCAGCACGTAGGAGAAGATTTCCATGTCGCGGTGGGGGTGCGTGCCGAAGCCCTTGCCCGGCGCCACGCGGTCGTCGTTGATGACCAGCAGGTCCGAGAAGCCTTGCTGGTTGGCATCGCGGTAATGGCCGAACGAGAAGGTGTGGTGCGAATGCAGCCAGCCGTGGTTGGCGTTGCCGCGCTGGTGGGCTTTGCGGATGTCGAGCATGGTGCGCTTCCTTTCGGTTTATTCGATGAAATTCACACTGGGGCCTGTCGCTGAAATCGCCTCGATTTCATTGGGCTTCAGTGCGGCGGTGAAGAAAGTATCCCGCGCCGCGATGGGGCGCAGGTTGAAAGGTTTGGCCGTTCATCATCGATAATTTCGATGATTCAATCCACTGGCCTGCCCCCATGCTGAAACTCACCTTCGAAGCCATCGAACTGGTGGACGCCATCGCCCGCCACGGCTCGTTCGCCGGTGCCTCCGAGCGCCTGCACAAGGTGCCGTCCACCATCTCCTATGCCATCGGGAAACTGGAGGAACAACTCGGCATCGCCCTCTTCACCCGCAACGGCCCGCGCGTGGCGCTCACGCCCGCGGGGCAGGAAATGCTCAAGGAAGGCCGCTGGCTGCTCACGGCCGCGCACCAGCTCGAGTCGCGCATGCGGCAGATCGCCACGGGGTTCGAATCGGAGCTGCGGCTGGTGCACGACTCGCTCATCCCCACCAGCGCGTTCAACCAGGACATCTGCGCCTTCGAGGACCTGCACTGCGGCACGCGCCTGCGCATCGGCTGCGAGGCGCTCACGGGCACCTGGGAGGCGCTGCGCGACGGCCGCGCCGACATCGTCGTGGCGGCGGGCGAAGGCCCGGCCGGCGGCGGCTACAAGGCGGTGGCCGTGGGCAGCCTGGCGTTCGTGTTCTGCGTGACGGCCACGCACCCGCTGGCGCAACTGCAGCGCCCGATCACCCGCAGCGACCTGCTGGACCACACCGCCGTGGTGGTGGGCGACGGCGCGCGGTCGCTCACCGACCGCACCGTGGGCCTGCAGTCGGGCCAGCGACGCATCACCGTGCCGTCGATGCAGGCCAAGATCGCCTGCCAGGCGGCGGGCCTGGGCCACGGCTTCCTGCCGCGCGCGTGCATCCGGGTGGAGCTGGAGACAGGGGTGCTGGTGGAGCTGCCGGTGGAGGAACCCCGACCCGACGAGACCTTCTGGCTCGCCTGGAAGCCCGATCACATGGGCGAGGCGCTCAAATGGTGGCGCCAACGGCTGGACCGGCCGCTGCTGCCGGGCATCCTGCCGCAGTGAGGGCGCCGCCGACTCGGCCGATCACGGCGGCAAGCGTCGCTGCGACGGCCGATTCCCGTCAGGGGGGTGCCAGCCGCTGCGGGAATTTGCGATAGATCTTTTTCAGCACCCAGATTTCCCCGCATTCCAGGACCAACCACAGCGGGAAAAGCGGCATCACCATAAAGATGAAAAACACCCGCAAGGGAAAATAAAGGAGAAAAAACATCCCCACATAAAACCCGTGCAGCGGCTGCTTGTTCCTGATGAAAAACAGGATGAAGACGAGAAAAGCCAGGCCCGAAGTCAGAAGGACGTGGGCGCCCAGCAGCAGATAGGCCATCGCCTTGGGCAAATAATCATGGGCGGCCACCCATTTGGGCAGCAGTTCCTGAAAGGCCGATGCGACCATCGACAGAAAGAACACGAGGATGCCCAAGCCCAGAACGGCGAATGGAATCCAACACGCGCGCGAGATCCATTTCGAATATGCCGGAAGAGCTTGGAAAGGCGCTTTGCTTATCAATTTCAAATTCTCTTGAGTCAATAAATTTCCACAATAGAATTTTTACCGACATTAGATTCGGCGGAGTCTTTATTGCAAGATGCATCGATAGCCGCTATTGGCGATCCATTGATCACGACGTGGCCTGCCTCATTAATACCATAGCGCCAACATCTCAAATGCCAGACCTCAGCTTTGACGTTTGTGCACGAGCCATTTTTTAAAAAGCAAATTGACAATTAGAGAAAGGGTTGCAGCGCAGCCGCCAGCCACCCCATAAAAAATGGAATTCTATCAAGTGCCGGCGTAGTACCTAAAACAAAATAGAGAAAGCCAAAGATCACAATTACGCCAAGGAAAAAGGCGCATAAAATGAATTAAAACAGCCAAATTTTTTATAAATACCTAAAATCAATGGCAAAAAAAGAGACATAAGACACAAAGAAACCAGAAAAACGAGCGGCCCCACAATAAAATAAAGACCCCTGTAATGACGATCTATTGATACAACAAACAATATCGACACAAAAAATGCCGATATTGAATTAGCCATAAAGAAATATTTCATCTTCGATATTCTATGGCAGGATTAAAAAGTTTTTATGCCACATATCCCATGACTCATCTTCTTTATCAGGCCTTTTCTTAGCAGCCACCCTAGGAAACCTCTCAAAACCTCCGAATTCGCAAGTTTTAGCGTTGTAACTCGTTGATTTATATGGGCGTCGATTAGCAGGAATTGGGGTTTTGAGAGGTTCACTCATGGATCAAACGCAAATCAATCCGCTACATAATTCATAGCAAAAGAGCCAATAGCAACTAGGGCAATGGCGGGTTTGGAACACCAAACCTTTGAGATCACATCGCTATCGAAATCAGTCCTTGAGCTGATTTATGAAAAATAAAACTGCGTCTCGACTTGTAGAAACAATAAATATTGAATGCTTTTCCGAAAAGCAGGCTTGTAGTTGATTTATTTTATTTTCACTGCTTTTGCTGCGAGGATTTCCAAAATTAGAGCAGAAAAATTCCCCAATCTTTTCGCCATTTTTTAAATTTGCCAGAACGTTATCTGAATCCCTTTTATCGTCAATTTTGCTAAGAATGATTGTATATACCTCTCCATTATAGTCTTGGCAGTTTACTGAAACGCGATCTTTCCTATCGTCATCACTATAAGCGGATTTAACGCATCGACCACTCGGTATCATAGATTCAATTCCTGAATGGCTTTTGAGATAAAAAAACAGAAGGAATACCGTCGCCAAAAGAGCCAGCAATCCTAAAAATAATAGATGCTTTGTTTTCATAATTACAGACCTGGAATATGCACCGGACCTCCGGCAGAAGTCCCAGGAGTTTCCATCATTATTTTCGTGATTTCTCCAGTATTGTTTAAAATTTTCTTGCTGACTTCATCTATTCTGTTCTCAATTTTTTCCATCTCTGCGGTTTGGCATGTAGGCGATTTTGCCAAACACATTAGCAATTCATCTCTCAGACGTGCCAATTCCTTTTCTAACTTTCTGTTCTCCAATGACAATTTTCCTGCATCAATACCATTTTTGCCTTGCTCCCCTTGTCCCACCAACCGTAGATTTTCGACAACAAGCCGCCTCCTTCCTCCGCAAGCCCCATCGGATCTACCCAATTCATCGGATTGACTGGATAGCTTGATTTATTAATCCCGCCATTAAGCCCAATGGGATCTTGCGTAATGTACTGCCCAATATTGGGGTCGTAGTACCGGAAGCGGTTGTAATGCAGCCCTGTCTCGGCATCCAGCTGCTGCCCCTGGAACCGGATTTTCTGCTCGATGCGGTGCGGGTTGCTATCCTCCCGCACCTCGCCTCAGGCTGTTGAGACCACTTCGCTATCAAAATCAGTCCTTAAACTGGTTTATAAAAAACAAAATCGCATTTTGACTTGTAGATGTGATCAACATTGAATTTTTTTCCAAAAAGCAGACGTGAAGTGCATTTATTTTATTTTCACTACTTGCACTTTGAGGATTTTTGAAATTGGAACAAAGAAATTCTCCGACATGTTCCCCAGTTTTCAAATTTGCCAAAACATTTTCTGAATCTTTTTTATCACTGAATTTTCTTAGGATAATTGTATAAATTTCCCCATTATAGTCTTGGCAATTTACTGAAACGCGATCTTTTCTATCGTCATCGCTATAAGCCGACTTAACACATCGGCCACTCGGTATCATGGATTCAATGCCAGAATCTCTTTTGAGATAAAAAAATAGAAGAAATGCCGCCACGAGAAAGGTCAACAATCCCATAAAAATATATATTTTATTTTCATAATTAAAGACCTGGAATGTGCACTGGACCTCCGGCAGAAGTACCAGGAGTTTCCATCATTATTTTTGCAATTTCCCCAGTATTATTTAAAATTTTCTTTCTTACATCAGTTATTCTTTTTTCAATTTTTTCCATCTCTGCGGTTTGGCATGTAGGCGATTTCGCCAAACACATTGCCAATTCATCCTCCAGACGTCCCAATTCTCTTTCTAATTTTCTGTTTTCCATTGTCAATTTTCCTGCATCAATACCATCTTTTGCCTTGCTCCCCTTGTCCCACCAACCGTAGATTTTCGACAACAAGCCGCCTCCTTCCTCCGCAAGCCCCATCGGATCTACCCAATTCATCGGATTGACTGGATAGCTTGATTTATTAATCCCGCCATTAAGCCCAATGGGATCTTGCGTGATGTACTGCCCAATATTGGGGTCGTAGTACCGGAAGCGGTTGTAATGCAGCCCCGTCTCGGCATCCAGCTGCTACCCCTGGAACCGGATGTTCTGCTCGATCCGGTACGGGTTGTATTCCTCCCGCACCTCGCCCCAGGCGCCATAGCTGGCCGCCCACGTCACTTGCCCCGCCTTCTCCCCATTGCCATCCACCAGCCCGATCGGCGTGCCCAGGTGGTCGCACAGGTAGTGCCGGATGGTGAGCGGGTTGCCCGCTGCCTGGGCTTGCCTCTCAGCCTGCAACTGGCCCACGCTGCCCGCCATCAGCTGTGCAAGCTCCCGGGGCATGTGCGCCTGCGCGCGTTGTAGCGCCTTCGCACCCGTGGCCGCATCCAGCACGCTCTGCAGCGCCGCCTGCACCATCTCACGCTGCGCACGCGGCATGCCCGCGAAGCTGTCCGCCGCATCCGTGGGGCCTTCGCCCGACTCTGCGCCCAGGCCCATCAGCGTCTGCATCGCATCCTTGGCCCCTTGCCTGCGCTGCAACTGCAGCAGCGGCACGAAGCTGGCCGGCTCATAGACGGTGTGCCGGATGCCTTTTTCATCCTGCGTGTGCACCAGCCGGTCGGCGTCCCAGCCGTAGTGGGTGGTGTCCTCCCGCCCTTCGCGCACCACGGTCTTGGCCAGGCGCCGCCCGAAGGCGTCGTAGCGGTAGCGCGCCACCGGCGTCCAGCCCGGCTCGCCCAGCGCCTGCTCGGACACCGCCGTCAACTGGTGCAGCGCGTCGTACTCGAGCCGCAGCGTGCGCCCATCGGCGTGCTGCACCTGCACCCGATTGCCGAAGGCGTCGTAGCGGTACTGCAGGGTGCCCCCCTGCGCACCGGTTCCCGCACCGGCGCCCGCCCCGCCGTGGCTCCAGCCGATGCGGTTGCCCGGCCACTGATCCACCGGCCCGCCCGCGCGGCCTGGCGCACCGCCCTGCGGCTGCAGCAGATCGAAGCCCGGGTCGTGCAGGTTCTGCTGCACCTGGCTCGCCCAGTCCTGGCGGTCCGCACCCGGGGCCGCGTCCTGGCCCGAGGGGTCCGGCAGCCGGTTGCCCGCCGGATCGAGCCGCCAGCGCCGCTGCTGCACGGTGTCGGCGACCGCATGCACCACGCCGGTCAGGCGCTGGTGCACGTCGTAGTGGTAGCGCGTGGCATCCAACGGGGTCTGCACGCCCACCAGTTGGCCCAGCGCGTCGTAGGTGTAGCGGCGCACGGACAGGGCGGCGAGCGGGCCCGGTGCCTGCGCCGCGCCTGCCGAGGGCAGCCCTTGCCAATCTTGCTGCAGCAGCCGGCCCATGGGGTCCAGGCGCCGGGTCTGGGTGACTGCGGCATGGACCCGTTGCGCGCCGCCCTCCAGTTGCACGCTGCGCGCGACCTCCCGGTGCAGCGCATCGCGTTCGATGGCCAGCACCGGGGTCTTGTCCAGCAGCAGCCCGTGCACGTGGCCCGAGCCGTAGGCCAGCCAGTCCAGCTCGCCCAGGCCCTGCAGCTGGCTGCCCAGCCGCTACCCCAGCGCCCCCAGGCGGTGCGCGATGCGGTGTTCGAACTCGGGCTCTGGCTCGCCGCCCCGCAGGGGCGCGGCATGCGCCTGCCGGTACAAGGTCTGCGCCTCGCCCGTGGACCGGCCGAAGGCGTCGCGCTCCAGGGCCACGCGGGTGTCGGCGATGAGGCGCTGGGCCTGCAGGCGCTGCGCGGCTTCGGCCAGGGCCGGATCGGGCTCTGCGGCAGAGGTTGCGCCCAGGGCCAGCAGGGCTTGCAGCAGCGGGGCGGGAACGTCCAGCCATTGCTCGCCCAGGGTCTGGGGGTGGGCGCGGCCTTGTTCTGCCGCCCAGGGCAGGTGCGCGCTCCACGTGCGGGCCACGGCGAGGGCGCCGCGGTCGTCGTACTCGTAGGCCTGGATCTGCAGGCTCTCGCCGCGGTCATGGGCGCTGGTGTCGTTGGCCTGCGCGCTTGGCAGGCCCGGGGAGCGCACCAGCACGCGGGCCACGATGCGCCCGCCCGCATCGTGGTGGTTGCGGCTCCTCACGGTGGCGCCCAGCCCTTGGGCGGCCGCCCCCTGCCCGGCCATTCCTTGCCCAACCATTCCCTGCACGCCCGGGTGGTGGCCCTGCCCGTGCCCATCGCTCTTGTGCACGAGCTGGCCGGCCGCGTCGTAGCCATAGACCTGCACGCGCCCGTCGAATCCCACCTCTTGCACCAGCCGGTCCTGCACGTCGTGCACGAAGCGGGTGACGGCCTGGTTTTCGTTGATGAGCGCCACCAGACGGCCCGCCACGTCGTAGCGCAGCGCGAATCCCTGGCCGGCCTGGGTTTGCGCGACGACGCGGCCCCACAGGTCGTGGCCATAGGTGACGGAGGTGCTGGGCAAGGCGCTGTGGCCCGCGGCATCCCCCTCCCCCACGGGCTGCGCACTGTGCGTGGCCGCCTGCAATTGGCCGTTCGGGCCCCAGCGGTATTGCACCTGCGAGCCGTCGGGCGCCATGACCCGGGTGGGCCGGCCCGCGCCGTCGTACTGGTAGCGCGTGCGCTGGTTCAGGGCATCGATGCTCTCGCGCACTTCGCCAAAGGCGCCGTAGTGCCAGGCATGCACCCGGCCCGAGCAGTCGGTGTGGCGCGTGAGTTGCCCGCAGCCGTTGTAGGCCAGTTCCTTGCGCCCGCCCTGCGCGTCGATGACGGCCACGGGCTGGTCGCACCAGGGCTGCGTGGCGGGGTCGATGGCGCCCTCGGCGGTCAGGGGGGCGTATTCGAAGCGGGTGGCCAGGGCCGGGGCATCCAGGCCCTGGGGATCGCCCACGGTCACCTGCCGCAGCCGGCCCCAGGTGTCGTAGTCCATGTGGGTTGGCAGCGCCCCCAGGCCCACGCTCTGCAGCAGCAGGCCGTCCTGCGCCGAGCCCGCCTCGCCCCAGCGATAGCGGGTGCTGCGCCCGTCGGGGTGCTGCGTGCCCAGCAGCCGCCCGGCGCCGTCGTAGCGCCACCAGGTGGTGCGCCCCAGCGGATCGGTGTGCGCCACGCGCCGGCCCGCGCCGTCGTAGCGGTCGCGCTGCTCGGCGCCATCGGGCAGCACGAGGCGCACCAGGCGCTTGTCTCCGCCCGCGCCTTCGAAGTGGTAGCGGGTGAGCCGGTTCAGGCTGTCGCGCACGCGCACTTCGCTCACCGGCACAGGCTGCAACACGGGCTGCGGGGTGTCGGGGTCCGGGGTGTCGGGGTCCGTCTCGGACTCGCCGATCGCAGCCGGGGTGGCGGGAGGGATGGCGGGGGGATCGCGGTATTCGAAGAGGTACGACAGTCCCTGCTCGTTGTGCTGCTCCACCACGCGGGTGCCGGGCCGGGGCATGGCCACGCCCTGGTCTTCATAGACGTAGGTGTGCAGCGGTCCGCTGCGCACCCGGTGGCGCACCATGCAGTGCACCCGGTCGTAGCCGAACTCGCGCGTGCGCTGGCCGTCCCGCCCCAGTACCTCCACCAGGTCGCCCGCGCTGTCGTAGCGGTAGCGCACCAGCGGCACCCGGTAGCCCGGGCCGGTGCAGGCCGCATCCAGCGGGTTGTGCACGCAGTCCACGCCGGTCAGGCGCTCGCCGCTGTCCGGGCCGAGCAGCGGGTGGGCGGTGGCGGTGGTTGGGGCCGCGGCGGCAGCCCCCTCCCGCTCGCGGTTGTAGTGCAGCGCATAGCGCCGCCCGCTGCCGTCGGTGATGGCGATGAGCCGCCCGTGCTCGTCGTATCCGTAGTGCTGGCTGCGCCCGAAGCGGTCCAGCACCTGGCCCACGCGGTGGCGCCCGTCCTCCCCCGGCCACAGCAGCCACACGGCGCCGCCGTTGCCCGAGGCGGCGATCACGCACCGGGGATCGCCCATCACTTCAGAGGGAACGTGGGCCCAGCGCGGCTGCCAGGCCCAGGGCTGCAGCTCGGCAGGGGTGCGCGAGAGAGGGGCGGCTGCAAGCGATGTGCCGCCACCGCCGCGCAGGAGCCACAGGTCTTCGCTGGCGCTGTACAGCGCTTGGCCGGGTGCCAGCGGCTCGCCGAAGGTGATGGCCCGCCCCCCGGTGTCCAGCAGCACGGTGCGCCCTGCCTCCAGCCGCACGGCGATCTCCATGGGCAGCTTCCAGCCGTAGCCCAGCAGCCCGCAGGCCGCCCCATGTTCTTCGTTCACGTAGCTGCTGTACTGGCGCTGCCACACGAGCGGCATCGGCCCGGGCAGGCTGAAGTCCAGCTCGTCCCCGCCCATCAGCACCTTGGCCCCCAGCGCCGGGTTGACGGGGCTGCCCACCGCCATGCCGCCCGGGCACACGGAGCACGCCACGCCCCCCGCCGAGCCGATCAGCACGGTGGCCGAGCCCTGAACGATCGGCCCGCCCTTTTGGGTCATGTCGCTTTGCCGTGCCGCTGGTTTGCCACTCATGCTGTCGCTCTTTCTTGGGATCGTTTGCCGGGTTCAGGCAAGGGGGAGAGGTAAGGTCTTTGCGCCAATCGCCTCGGGGCTTCTGGCCATCGCATCGGGTTTGGGGCCGCGCCAGCGCGCGAAGGCCCTGCAGGGCAATCCCCGCCGGCACGCCTCAGCAGTTGAGCTTGTCCAGGCTGGACAGCACTTCGATCAGCGCCGGCGTGAGCCGCACGGTGCTGGCCCCGCAGCGCAGGGTGATCTCCTGGTCCGCCTCCAGCGTGATCTGCTGCGCCTTCACGGCCAGCGCCTTGCCCACCTGCAGGCTGTCGCCGCCCGTCACCTGCGCGCTGCGGTCCCCGCCCACGCTCACGCTGTCGTCCTTGCCCACGCTGCGGCTCCAGTGCATGCCCACCAGGTCGTTGCGCACCATGCCGACGTTCACGCTGTAGGCCATGCCGATGTTCATCATCTTGGCCATGCCGACGTTCTGCAGGGCCACCATGCCCACGGTCTCGGTTTTCATCTTCCCGACCTGGATGGTCCAGTTGCTGCCGATCTGGTCTTTCTCGTTCTTGCCGATGGTCTTGCTGCGGTTCTTGCCGATGCTCACCGTCTCGTCGATGCCGACGTCTTCGCTGCGGTTGTCGCCGATGGATATCTTTTCGTCGTGGTCCACCCGCTCGGTGCGGTTGGAGTGGACGGTGATGGTCTAGTCGCCATCGACTTCCTCGGTGCGCCAGCCGTGCACGGTGATCTTTTCGTTGCGGTCCACGGTCTCGGTGCGGTCGCGGTGGATGACGTTGGTCTCGTCCCGGTCGATGGTCTTGCGCCGGTCGTTGCCCACCCACTTGTCCTCGTCGTTCTCCACTTCGGTGAGCTGGTCCTTTTGCGCATGCAGCCACAATTGCTCGGCCCCGGCCTTGTCCTCGAAGCGGATGGCGTTGGCATCGCCCGCCCCATTCTTCAATCCGTCGCCGAAGGCCCCGCCCTTGCTCGATTGGGTCTTGATGCCCGACTGCGTGGCGTTGCCCGGCAGCGCCCACGGCGGCATGTTGTCGGCGTTGTACACGCAGCCGGTGATGATCGGATAGTCCGGATCACCATTCAAAAAGTCCACGATGACCTCGTGGCCGATGCGCGGGATGAACATGGCCCCGAAGCCCGAGCCTGCCCAGCTACTCGATACACGCACCCAGCAACTGGAGTTCTCGTTCATCGCTCCGATGCGGTCCCAGTGGAACTGCACCTTGACGCGGCCGTACTGGTCGGGCCAGATCTCCTCGCCGGGTGGGCCGACCACCACCGCCGTCTGCGGGCCGGTGGTGCGAGGCTTCGGCGTGGTGCGCTCAGGCGTGTACGGCAGGCTGGTGGGCTGGGCCTGCAAGGTGAACTTCTGGAACGAGCCTTCTTCCTGCGGCGTGCCCTTGGGGCCGGGCGCGGCGGCGCTGACCTGGGGGTTTTCCTTGAAGTGGTATTCCAGTCCGGTGAGCAGGTAGGCCTGGTTCTGGTCCTCGCGCGGGTAGTTCTCCAGCGTGAAGGTGTAGCCCGGGGCCAGCGCCCGGTGGCGCGACTGGCCCCGCACGGTGCTGTGCCCGGTGAGGCTTTCCTGCAGCCGCACCCGGGCATAGGCTTCGCCATCGCCGAATTCGGTGTAGCCGCCCGGCCATTCGTAGATTTCGTGGGCGTCGTGCGCATGCCCCGGCGGGGTCTGGCGCATATTGGACAGGTCCGCGCGCGGTTTCTTGAAGTCGTAGTCGTCGTTGTAGTGCCGCCCTGAGTGGATGGCCTGGTGCAGTTCCCAGGCATGGATGTTCTCTTTGTCGGCGACGGCGGCCTTCTCGGGCGGGTAGAACGGGATGACGGCCGCACCAGCGAGCGGGCTGTGCGAGGCGACGATGTCGTCGGCCAGGGTCAGGATGTGCTGGCCGGCGCTGTGCTGGTGGTAGTAATAGATGCCCTCATGCTCCATCAGGCGCGAGACGAAGGCGCAGTCGGTCTCGCCGTACTGCACGCAGTAATCCCAGCTGCGATAGGCCCGCGTGAGCCGCTTTTGCAGGGGGTGGCCGTATTTGCCGAGCACCTCTTCGATGATGTCGGGGACGGTCTTGTTCTGGAATATCTTGAAGTCGCTCTTGCGCGTGGCCAGCCACAGCCAGGGGTTCAAGCGCAGGCGGTAGGCGTAATACCGGTGGTCTTCGCCTTGCAGGCCGAACCGGGTGACGATGCCGTCCAGGTACCGCCGACCGCCGCCTTGCGTTTCCATCACGACCGTGGCGTTCTTGCCCAGCAGCGCCTTCGGGTCGATGCTTTTGCTGTCGCAGAGCAGGTCCAGGTCGAGGCAGAACAACTGGCTGATGGCTTCCTTGCCCTGCAATTGCCGGAACTGCAATTGCTCTCCCAGGGGCGTTTGGATCGTGACTCGGCGGGTCATGGTGACGGGCCCGCGTACTGGGCCGTTACGTTGAAATGGCCGCGATCATATATCCGCAGTGCGGAAAGTTAGAAAATCCCCCCTCAAAGAGGAAGACAAATTGACGGAATAGTCGCGTGACTTTCCTGCAATCTTCTCGCCGTATTCAATTCGAGCCGAGCAAGTTTCGGCTCGAAAGCAAAAGGCCAGGCTGATTCGAAAGCCCGGCCTTTTGCCGTGTCCGCCTCAGCCCAGCAGCTTGAGCAACGCGTGCGCCGCCGGCTCGGACGATGCGGGGTTCTGCCCCGTCACCAGCAGGCCGTCGGTCAGCACGAAAGGCGCCCAGTCGGGGCCCTTGGCGTACTGGCCGCCGCGCTCCTTCAGCATGTCCTCCACCAGGAAGGGCACGATCTTGGTGAGCTGCACGCCCTCTTCCTCGGTGTTGGTGAAGCCGGTCACCTTGCGGCCCTGCACGAGCGGCTGGCCGCCCACCGTCTTGGTGTGGCGCAGCACGCCGGGCGCGTGGCACACCAGGGCCAGGGGCTTGCGGTCGGCGAACGTGTTTTCGATCAGCGCGATGGAATGGGCGTCTTCCGCCAGGTCCCACAGCGGGCCGTGGCCGCCGGGGTAGAACACGGCGTCGAAGTCGTCGGGGTTGATGCCGGACAGCGGCAGCGTGCTGGCCAGGTGCTTGCGCGCCTCGGTATCGGCCTTGAAGCGGCGCGTGGCATCGGTCTGCGCATCGGGCTCGTCGCTCTTGGGGTCCAGCGGAGGCTGCCCGCCCTGGGGCGAGGCCAGCGTGATCTCGGCGCCTGCGTCCTTGAACACGTAGTAGGGCGCGGCGAACTCTTCGAGCCAGAAGCCCGTCTTCTTGCCGGTGTCGCCCAGCTGGTCGTGGGAGGTGAGGACCATCAGGATTTTCTTTGCCATGGCGGTGCTTTCAAAAGGAGATCAGAAAAAGAGGAGAAGCGCCAGCGAAAGCGCCTGCCCCCAGATGGGGCCGGCAACGCCGAATGGAAGGGGGGCCCGCAAAGAACGGGCGCGGGCGAAGACGGTGGCCCGCCGCCCGTGGCGCGCGCTCCAGAGGCCCGCAGGGCCTTGCCGGGCCCGTTCAGAGCGCCGCTTCGAGCACGCGGCGGCTCACCTCGGGCGTCACGTCGCGGTGCTCGCCCAGCCGCACCATGCCGTGCGCCTCCAGTTGCGCCACCAGCGTGGCCACGCTGTCCGCGCCCACGCCGTAGGCCGACAGCCGGGTGGGAATGCCCATGCGCTCGAAGAAATCGCGCGTGGCGGCGATGGCCGCGTCGATGCGCTCGTCCTCGGTGCCGGTGCGGATGCCCCACACGCGCTCGCCGTACTGCAGCAGCTTGGCGCGCTTGGCGCCGCGCTGCGCCTGCAGCAGGGACGGCAGCACCACGGCCAGCGTGCGCGCATGGTCGATACCGTGCAGCGCGGTGATCTCGTGGCCGATCATGTGCGTGGCCCAGTCCTGCGGCACGCCCGCGCCGATCAGGCCGTTGAGTGCCAGCGTGGCCGTCCACATCAGGTTGGCGCGGTCGTCGTACACCGGCTCGGGCGCGGCCAGGATGCGCGGCCCGATCTCGATCAGCGTCTGCAAAATGCCCTCGGCGAAGCGGTCCTGCACCGCGCCGTTGACGGGGTAGGTGAGGTACTGCTCCACCGTGTGCACGAAGGCATCGACCACGCCGTTGGCCAGTTGCTGCGAAGGCAGCGTGTAGGTCTTGGTGGGGTCCAGCACCGAGAACACCGGATAGGTGTGCGGGCTGCCGAAGGCCAGCTTGGCACCCTTGGCGCGGTGCGTGATCACGCCGCCGTTGTTCATCTCGGAGCCCGTGGCGGGCAGGGTGAGCACCGCGCCGAACGGCAGCGCGCGGGCCACGTTGCTGCCACGCTTTTCCAGGATGGCCCACGGGTCGCCGGCCTCGAACGGCACGGCCGCGGCGATGAACTTCACCGCATCGATCACCGAGCCGCCGCCCACCGCCAGCAGGAAGTCGAACCCACCCTCGCGGATCTGCGCCACGGCGTTCATCGCGGTCTCGTAGCTCGGGTTCGGCTCGATGCCCGCGAACGTGGCGTGCTGCCGGCCCCCCAGCGCCGCCCGCACTTCGGCCAGCGTGCCCGTCTTCTCGGCACTGGCGCCGCCCACCAGGATCAACACCTTGGCCTGTGCCGGCACCAGCCGGTCCAGGTCGGCGATGCGGCCTTTTCCGAAGGCGATGTGCGTGGGGTTGTGGAAGTCGAAATTCAGCATGGGGTTTTTCTCCAGGGGGGAAAGTTATGGGTTGGCGTGGTGCGCCAGGCGCCGGAGCAGGGCCGCCGTCCCGGCCTGCGGACGGTCAAGGAGCCGCTCCGTCTCTCCTGGCGCGGCAATTTACCGGAGATGGGGGCGAACGCCCGTTTGTAAAGCATCCAGTGGCACTGGCGCTCGCCGCGGCCCAGCCAGGATCGGGGCGCCTGCCTGGGTAGCCAGCGTTACCGCACGACCGCCGGGAAACGCGGCACCCGGACGGCGACGCCCACGCGTCGGCACGCCTGCCGGATGCGGTCTACCCAGGCCCGGGTCACGAGGTAGGTGCTGCCGCCCACCGCGTCTTCGTCGGCCACGACGTCCGTCTTCCAATGGACGGGGTTGGAGTGCGCCAGCCCTGCGGCCTCGCTGTTGGGATCTTCGCGGGACCCGCCAGGGTAGTTCGTGAAGGTGTAAATCCTGGCCCCTGTGGTCCACACCATCCAGATCGTGTCGCGCTCTGTGGGATGCGCGGCGTCAGGGGGCAGCCGCTCCTGCACGAAGCAGAACCGGTTTTCGTGCCGGTTGCGGTGGAGCTGGCGCAGGAACGCCTGCAAAGTGTCGGCCGAAGCGATGTGGCCAGCCGCCGGTTTCGAGAAGGCGGCATCGACGAGGACCGGGAAAGCCTGCGGTGCAGCACCTGCCGGACCGGCACCGAACCCCACCAACGCAGCGGTCGCCAAGATGGACCGACCTGCGCGAAGCCATGCCAGCCGGAATTCGGTGGCGGGGCGCTGGCGAGATATCGAATGCATGGCGAAGCGGCGTCAAAAAAGAAGGGGCGCAGTTTAAGTGCCGCCCCGTTGCCGGATTCACCCCTTGCCCATGCGAACGCCCACGCGTCGCTGGGCACCCGCCGCGATCGGCGCCGCCCTCAATCCAGCTTCACCCCCGCCGCCTTGATGATCTCCCCCCACCGCTTGGCCTCGGCGCGGGCCATCGCGCGGAACTGCTCGGGCGTGCCGCCCAGGGGCTCCATGCCGAAGTCCTGCATGCGCTTGACCACCGGCGGGCTGGCCAGGGCCTTGTTGACCTCGGTGTTGAGGCGGGTCACCAGCGCGGGCGGCAGGCCGGCGGGGCCGAGCACGCCCTGGAAGGCATAGACCTCGGTGTTGGGCACGCCGGCCTCGGCCAGCGTGGGCACGTCGGGCAGGCCGGGCACGCGCTTGGCCGAGCCGATGGCGAGCGCCCGCACCTTGCCGGCCTGGATCACCGGCAGGCCGGCGGCCAGGTCGAGGAACATGCAGGGCACCTGCCCGCCCATCACGTCCTGCAGCGCAGGCGCGGCGCCGCGGTAGGGGATGTGGGTCAGGAAAGTCTGCGTGCGGTTCTTGAACATCTCCATCGCCAGGTGGTGCAGCGAGCCGTTGCCCGGCGAGGCGTAGTTGAGCTTGCCCGGGTTGGCGCGCGCGTAGGCCAGCAGATCCTTGACGGTCTTGGCCTCGAAGGCCGGGTGCACCACGAGCGCGAGCGGAAAGCGGCTCAGGCCGGCGATGTAGGTGAAGTCTTTTTCCGGGCTGAACGGCAGCTTGCTGAACAGGTGCTCGTTGTAGGCCAGCAGGGCGTTGTCGGCCGACATGAGCGTGTAGCCGTCGGGCCTGGCGGTGGCGACCATCTGCGCGCCGATGTTGGTGGAGGCGCCGGGGCGGTTGTCCACCACGATCTGCTGGCCCAGCGGGCCGCGCAGGGCTTCGGCCACGGTGCGCGCCAGCACGTCGGTACCGCCGCCGGCCGGGTACGGCACGACCCAGCGGATCGGCTGGCTGGGGTAGTCGGACTGGGCCTGGGCCGCCCAGGGCATGGCGGCGCCGGCGGTGGCGCCAGCGGCGGCCAGGGCGTTTTTGAGCAGGGTTCTGCGGTGCATGGTTTTGTCTCCTTCAAGGGGATGGTCGGGGGAAAGGGATGCGCCGGTGGGCATCCGTGTTTTTCTATTTGCTACTACTTTGATAGCGATATGCCCTAGATTTCATTGCGCTGGGGGCTGATCTGGCTTGGAATCATTTCCAGCCCCGCGAGGCGGTGCGGCTTGCGGCACCGGCGCGGGGAACACCACGCGCTGCACGCGAAAGCCCTGCTGCGCCATCAGGGCCGGCAGCCCCTGGGGGCCCGCCATGTGCAGCGCGCCCACGGCGGCGAACACGCGGTGCCCGGCGTCATGGGCGGCGGCGATGCCGCGGGCCATGCCGGGGTTGCGGGCATCCACCATCTGCCGGTACTCGGCCTGCTCGGCCTCGCTGGCGAGGCACTCGCACCATTGCGGATAGGTCTGCAGCACGTTCAGGCGCCCGTCGGCCCAGGCCCGGGTGAGCCGGGTGATGGAGCGCTGCGCCTGCCCGCCTTCGAGCTGGTCGAGCGCCGCCCCCACGGCGGCCGCGGTGCGGACCGGGTCGTCGGAGGCCAGCAGGCGGATCTGCTGCTCGGGGGTTTCCAGCGCCACGATGGGCTTGGCCGTCGCGCGGGCCATGCCGGCGATGACGGCGTCGATGCCGTAGGCCAGGTCCACGCCCGAGCGGCGCGCCGACTGCCCCACGAGCGTCACGGCCTGCAGTTCGGGCCGCAGGCGGGCGATGGCCGGCGCCAGGCAGGCGGCGTCCACCTGGGCGGCAAGGCGGGCGGCCAAGGCCGGCGGCAGCGGGGGCGCACCGGGCGGGGCCAACATGGCCGCCTGCAGGGCCTGCATCACGGCCGGGTCCAGCAGGTCGAGTTCGAGCGCCACGTGGTCCGAGGCCATCACGGCCGCGCGCACCGTCGGGCCGGGGAACATCCAGCCGCGCTCGGCCGCGTGCACGGTGCCGTAGAGCCAGCTGGTGCGCCCGTCCTTGTCGATGCGCCACAGCAGGCCGCGGTCGCGCGCGTGGCGCAGGGCCTGCGGCATCTCGGCCGGATCGAAGGGGGCCGCCTCCGGCGGGCAGGAGCGCGGGGCACCGCGGCCATCGTCACTGGCGGCACTCGCGGGGGCAGCGGCTGGCGCGGCCATGGCCGGCGCCTGCTGCGCCAGCAAGGCGCCCGGCAGCAACAGCCACGCCGCCAGCGCGAGCCGGGCCAGCCCCGCGCGGGTCCTCATTGCGGGGCCGCGATATTCTGGTCGATGGCGCCGAACAGGCTCTGGCCGGCCTTGTTCTTCATCTCGATGCGGATGGTGTCGCCGAACTTCATGAACTCGGTGGAGGGCTTGCCGTCCTGGATGGTCTCGATGCAGCGCTTTTCGGCGATGCAGCTGTAGCCCTTGGGCCACTCGGTGCGGCCGTTCTGCTCCACACCGCGGTTGCTGACCGTGCCGCTGCCGATGATGGAGCCCGCGCGCACGTTGCGCGTCTTGGCCACGTGGGCGATGAGCTGGCCGAAGTGGAAGGTCATCTCGGGGCCGGCATCGCACATGCCGACCTTGCGGCCATTCCAGGTCGATTGCAGCGTGAGGTTCACGCGGCCCTGGTCCCAGGCGTCGCCCAGTTCGTCGAGCGTGATGGCGACCGGGCTGAACGCGGTGGCGGGCTTGGACTGGAAGAAGCCGAAGCCCTTGGCCAGTTCGGCCGGGATGAGGTTGCGCAGCGAGACGTCGTTGGCCAGCATGACCAGGCGGATGCCGTCCAGTGCCTGCTCGGGCGTGGTGCCCATCTTCACGTCGCCGGTGACGACGGCGATCTCGGCCTCGAAGTCGATGCCCATGGCCTCGCTCGGCACGACCACGTCGTCGCGCGGGCCGATGAAGTCGTCGCTGCCGCCCTGGTACATCAGCGGGTCGGTGTAGAAGCTCTCGGGCACCTCGGAGTTGCGCGCTTTTCGCACCAGTTCGACGTGGTTGATGTAGGCGGAGCCGTCCG
Source organism: Acidovorax sp. SUPP2825 (assembly GCF_030158995.1). Classification (NCBI taxonomy): domain Bacteria; kingdom Pseudomonadati; phylum Pseudomonadota; class Betaproteobacteria; order Burkholderiales; family Comamonadaceae; genus Acidovorax; species Acidovorax sp. SUPP2825. The sequence goes on from NZ_BQXK01000015.1 coordinate 90,310, forward strand.
CCCACTGGTAGGCGCGCGGCAGCGGGGCCATGCACTGGGCGGGATCGAAGGGAAACGCGTGCGGGGCGCGGCCGGCGTTGAGCTGGTCGTACAGGTCCTGCAACTGGGGCGACAGGAAGCCCCAGTCGTCCAGCACCTGCTGCAGGCGGCTCGCGATGCCGGTCGCATAATGGGCCGTGCCCAGGTCGCGGGAGACGACGACCAGCTGGCCGTCGCGGGAACCATCTTTGTAGGTGGCGAGTTTCATGGGGCTCAGACCTCTTGTCTTCCAACGCACCGGCGGCGGGTGCCCGGCACGAATTACGAATGGTTAAATTGATTTAACTAAACAAAACTCTGGAAATTCTAGTGCAGATGGACAAGGAACGGGCAGGCATACAGTCGGTGGAAGTCGGCTTCGCCCTGCTGGAGGGGCTGACACGGTCGCGCGGACCGCTGATGCTCAAGGACCTCGCGGCCACGGCCGGCATGAGCGCCGCCAAGGCGCACCGCTACCTCGTGAGCTTCCAGCGCCTGGGGCTGGTGGCGCAGGACCCGGGCACCGCGCGCTACGACCTGGGGCCGGCCGCGCTCAAGCTGGGCCTGGCCTCGCTCGCGCGGCTCGATGCGATGCGCCTGGCGCGCGAGCGCATGCCCGCGCTCATGGACACCATCGGCCACACCCTGGCGCTGGCCGTGTGGGGCAACCGCGGCCCGACCATCGTGCACTGGGAGGAATCGCCCCAGGCCGTGACCGCCAACCTGCGCCTGGGCGACGTCATGCCGCTGCTGGCCTCCGCCACCGGCCGCTGCTTTTGCGCCCACCTGCCGCGCGAGGCCACGGCCGCGCTGCTCCAGGAAGAGCTGGCGCACGCCGCCAAGCTGGGCCGCACCGATCTGCCTACCGACACCACCGCGGTCGACGCCCTGCTGGCCGAGGTGCGCGAGCGCGGCGCGGCCCGGGTGGTGGACACCCTGCTGCCGGGCATCGTCGCGTTCTGCGCACCGGTGTTCGACGCCGACGGGCACCTGGCCCTGGGCATCACCACGCTGGGCTCGGTCGCCACGTTCGATCCCGCCTGGGGCGGCGCCATCGACGCGCCGCTGCGCGCCGCCGCCCAGGCGCTGTCGCGCGACCTGGGCCACGGTTGCGCATGAGCGGGCCGGGGCCACGGGCGGGCCGCGCCGGCGCTGCCGGCCGGCGTCCGGCCACCGCCGCGCCGATGCTGTCGTCCGGGCACTGACCCATGCCGCGCCGCGTCCTCGTCCTGCTGACCCTGCTGGTGCTGGCTGTGCACGCCTGGGTGCTGGTGGGCCTGCCCCTGGGCGGCGGACAGGATCGCGGCGCGCCGGTGCGCATGGCCTTCCACACCCGCACCGTGGCGCCACCGCCCCCACCCGAGCCGCCCGCCGCGCCACCGCCGGCCGATGCCGCTCCCGCCACTGCGCCGCCCGCTGCAGCAGCCAAACCCCGGCCCCGGCCGGCCCCCGTGCGCAAGCCGGCCGCCGCCCCACCGGAAGCACCACCGCCCACCCCGGCGCCCACGGCGCAGGCCGCCGAACCGCCGCCGGGCGGCGATGGCCCGGCCCCGGCGGCCTCCCCCGAGGAAGCCACCGCCATGGCCCCGGCCGCCGATGCCACGGCAGAGGGTGCCACGCCGCCCGCGCCAACGGCTTCGGCCCCGACCGCCCCGCCGACCGCCGCGGCATCGGCCCCCACCGACAGCGCCCAGGACAGCAGCGCCGGCGTGGACATCCGGCCGCCCGGCGCAGGCACCAACACGGCCAGCACCACGCCGCCGCCCGCCCGCCTGCCCGATCCGGTGCGCCTGGAGTTCGAGGTGAGCGGCCAGGCCAAGAAGTTCAACTACCGCGCCAGCGCCGAACTGCTGTGGCGCCACGACGGCGCCCGCTACGAAGCCCGGCAGGAGATCAAGGCCTTCCTGATCGGCGCGCGCTCGCAGACCAGCACCGGGCAGGTGACCGCCAGCGGCCTGCAGCCGGAACGCTTCGGCGACAGGGCCCGCAGCGAGCAGGCCGCGCATTTCAACTTCGGCCAGGGGCGCGTGACCTTCAGCGCCAACACGCCGCAGGCCGCCATCGGCGCCGGCGCGCAGGACCGCCTGAGCGTGTTCATCCAGTTGGGCGCCCTGCTGGCCGCCGCCCCCGAGCGCTACCCTGACGGCACCCAGATCACCCTGACCACCGTGGGCGCGCGCTACGCCGACCGCTGGACCTTCACCGTGGAAGGCACCGAGATGCTGGACCTGCCCCGCGGCGCCACCCCCGCGCTCAAGCTGCAGCGCCTGCCGCGCAAGGAATACGACCAGAAGGCCGAGCTGTGGCTCGCACCGTCGCTGGGCTTTCTGCCGGCGCGTATCCGCATCACGCAGTCCAACGGCGACTTCGCCGACCTGCGCCTGAGCGCCAACGCGCCGCCCTGATCGCGGCTTGCGGCGCGGCGAACCGCCCGAGAACCTGTGCGGTTTCGCCCACATGGGCGTGGGACAGTGCGGTTACTTCGCGGATCAGGCCGCCCGCGCACAGGATTCATGAAATACTGTTTTCACGCAGCCGGCGGGTTTTCACCGACCGCCGAAAGCGCCAGGGCTTGAACTTAGCGACCTGGGTGGCCATCTGACAGCAACACACCGACAGAGGAACACCATGCATATGCTCTATGACTCCGAAACCTTCGTGGTGGTCCACATGCAGCCGGATGCCGCCGCGGACGGTGCCCCCAAAGGCTGGCCCACCCCGCCCCAGTTGGCGCGCCACGGCTTCGAAATCGTGGACAAGCGCTCCGGCAAGGAGGTGTACCTGGACGGCTCGTGGGCCGAAATGTTCCAGCAGCAGATCCTGGCCTGGCAACGCGACACCCCCACGCAGGAAGAAGTCGAGGACACGCTGGACGGCTACGTGGGGCTGGCGCAGAACCCGGTGGTGGTGCACTGACCGCTGGCAGGTGAAAAGGCCTGTATGGCCCGTCGACCATCTAGAGCCATCATCCAGCTGCGACCTATTGCTTCAGTTCAATCAACGCGCTCGCCTGCATGCTGCCGAAGCCAGCGGGTGCCTGACGCCGTGATCCGGTAGCGCTGGTTTTTGCTGTTCGGCTTGTCCGGCATGGTCCTTTCCACCAGGCCCGCGGCCAGAGCGGGCAACAGGTAGGCCTTGCGGAAATGCTCCGCATGCTTGAGGCCCACGGCGTCCATCAACGACGCACGGGGCATCTCCCCCTGCAAAACCCCGAGAAGCCTCGCGACTTCCGCGGTGACTTCCGCGGTGACTTCCGCGGTGACTTCCGCGGTGATCGGTTGGGCCAGCGGGTGCACCGGCAATCGCACCACGAACGACAACCGCTCGTCGTCGGTTTCGAACACCGGTTCCGGTGATCCATTGGCACGCATCGCCTTGAGAATTTTCGGGATGCCCGTGGCGCGGCCTTCCGTGAGCCGAAGCTCCTTGAGGAACTCACCGATGCGCCGGTTGCGGTAGCGCCGGCTGACGGCACGGCCTGTCCGCAGATCCTCCAGCCGCACCGACCGATCCGGCCCCGGGTAACTCAGCACCACCAGTTCATCCGGGCCGATGCGGACCTCCACCGGATCGTGGCTCTCGTAAGTGCGGTGGTACACCGCATTCACCAACGCCTCCTCCACCGCCGCGAACGGGAAATTCCAGGCCCGAGTGGCCTCGGCCCGCTGGGGGTGCTTGGCCACCGTTTCGTGCAGGTAGTTGCGCTGCAGGTAATCGAGCGCCTCGCGAACCATGCGCGACAACGGGCCCTGGAAAGACTTCTCGACGATGACATCCCCGCCAGTGCCTTGAGGAAACGCCACCACATCCACCTGTGCGCCCGGAAAGAAATCCGTGGGTGCCTCGTTGAAGAACAGCAGCCCCACGTTCTTGGGCCAGGGCGACTCGGCAGGCCCGCCCACCACATTCATCTGCCGGCCCAGCGCTTCGACCGACAGGTCGGCCGCATCAGCGGCCAAGGCACTGTCCACCTCCTGCAGGAATGCCTGCATCAACGGCTTGGACAGCGAAGCCACCGTGGTTGCCTGACAAAACCGGTCGTCCCAGGGCACTTTGGCCGTCAGGCTCAGCAGCTCCTGCTCCGCCTCGCCCTTGGCCTGCACGGTGCTGCTGTAGCGGCGGATATAGGGGTACCAGACCTTGTGCCTGGCCGTCACCGCTTCCGGCACTTTGTAGGGCCGGTTCTGCCCGCCGGGCGCCCACAGCACCACCAGATGGCGGCCTTGCACGACCTCCAGGCTCAGTACGGGAAAGTAGGGCGGCTGCATCAACTGGCATGCGGCCAGCAGTTCCCGCTGGATCTTGTCGAGTTGATTCGCCGCCAGCCCCTTGGGCGGAAAGACGGGCTGGCCGTTGGCATCGCAGTCCTGCCCGATCACCACATAGCCACCGCCCAGGTTTTCGAAGTCGTTGGCAAACGCGCACAGCGTGCGAAGGATGGCATCGGGATTCCAGCCCTCCTTGTATTCGATCCGCTCCCCCTCCACGGTGCGCTGGTGCAGCAGATCCAGCAGGTTGATGGGCAGCTTGGGTGGCGTGGGCTGGAGCATGGTGCGGGCAATCTAGCATGGGCGTTCCGGAAGCCTGCCGGCCCTTCAACCGGCCGACGCATCCCCCGGGTAAATCCACCGATACAACGGCGCCACCAGCAGCAGCACGGCGATCAGCCGGCACACCTGGAAGGCCGTCACCACCGGCACGCCCAGCTGCAGCACCTTGGCGGTGATCGACATCTCGGCGATGCCGCCGGGGGCCGAGGCCAGCACCATCGTCACCCAGTGCAGCCCGGTGGCCCGGGACAGCGCCACCGCAAACAGCGCGCACACGGCGAGCAGCACCAGCGTGCCGATCGCCACTGAGCCCAGCCAGCGCGGCGCGGTGTGCAAAAAGCCGGGGCGAAAGCGCACGCCCAGGCTGACGCCGATCACCAGCTGCGCCGCGTTGATCAGCGCCTGCGGCACGGCCGACAGCGTGATGCCCGCCATGGCCAGGCCCATCGACACCAGCAGCGCGCCCATGAACCAGGGGTTGGCGCGGCCCAGGCGGTCCATCGCCAGCGCGCCCAGGCCGGTGAGGCCGGCCAGCAGCGCCAGGCCCTGCACATCCACCACGCGCACGGCGGGCGGCAGCAGGTCCAGGCCGTGCAGGCCGCTGAACTGCAGCGCGAACGGAATGGTCACCGTCACGATCACCAGCCGCAGGCTGTGGCTGGCGGCCACGAGGTCGGTGCGGGCGTGCTCGCGCTCGGCCAGCAGGGTCATCTCCGAGGCCGCGCCGATGGCGCCCGAGAAATAGCTGGTCGCGCGCACCACCGGCGCCGGGACGCCCTGCAAATGCGGCGCATGTACACGGTACAGCCACGCGCCGAACAGCCAGCCCCCGAACAGCGCCCACGCCACGCCCAGCGCGATCGCCCACCACAGCCCCGCCACCAGCGTGGTGACCTGCGGCGTGAAATACAAACCCAGCACCGCACCCAGGGTCCACTGCCCGGCATTGCGCAGGCGCCGCGAACTGGCCGTGGGCACGCCCGAGATGGACAGCAGCGCGGTGGCGACCAGCGGGCCGATCATCCAGGGCAGCGGCGTGTGCAGGGCCAGGCACACCACCGCGGCCGCGAGGGCCAGGGCCAGGGTGAGAAGAATGCGGGCAGGTGGAAAAGAGAGCATCGGCGGGCGCGGAGCGGCGAAATCCAGGGGAGGGGAAAGTATCGCCCGCGCGGCACCGGCCCCCTTCCCGCACCCAGGATCGCAATGAAAAAGGCCGAATGCCCTAGTAATCATTGACCTCAATGCTATTTAATTAATAGCAAATCAATCCGCCGGGGTCAGGAGGGCCGGGCCGCGGGGCGCAGCGGTTCGCCCGGGGCCGCGGTCCCAGGCCGGGCCAGGGCGCCCATCGCGCCGGCCAGCGAGGGGTATGTGAACACATAGCCCTCGGCGAGGGCGAGCCGGGGCACCGCGTGCTGCCCGCAGAGCAGGAGTTCGGACATTTCCCCCAACGCAGCGCGCAGGGGCCACGCCGGCATCCGCAGCAGGACCGGCCTGCCGAAAGAGGCCGCCATCGCCGCGGCGAACCGCGCCTGCGAGGGCACGTCCGGCGCCACGGCATTCACGGGGCCGGCCATGCCGGGGCGGGACAGGGCATGGCAGACCAGGCCCACCGCATCGTCGCGGTGAATCCACGGCACGCGCTGCCGGCCGCTGCCGAGCACGGCGCCGAGCCCGACCCGTGCCGCCCAGGCCAGCGGCGAATAGGCCCCGCCCTGCGGCCCCAGCACCAGGCCCATCCGCAGGCAGACCACCCGCACGCCCAGGGCCTGTGCCGCGCCTGCCGCATGCTCCACCTGCGCACACAGGTCCGACTGAAAGCGCCCGGGCTGCGGCGCGCCGCGTTCGTCCAACGGGGTGTCCGCCGCGGGCACGCCGTAGAAACCCACGGCCGACGCCCCCACCAGCACGGCGGGCGGGCAATGCAGGCGCTGCATCAGCACCAGAAGCTGCCGCGCCGTTCCAACCCGGCTCTCGACCAGTTGCCGGCGCCGCGCGCGGGTCCAAGGCCTGCCCAGGACCGGCGCGCCGGCCAGGTGGACCACGGCGTCGATGCGCGTCTCGCCCGGGATGTCCTCCAGGCGGTCCAGCGCCCAGACCTGCGGGCCGAAGGTCGCGCGGGCCTGCAGCGGATCGCGCGTCCAGACGATCACGCGCCGGCCTTCGCCTTGCAGCCGGCGCACCAGCGCCGTGCCGATGAAGCCGGTGGCGCCCGTCACCAGCACCGCAGGCCCGTGGGCGGCAACGGGCAGGGGTTCAGCGGATGGCACGGCCGCCCGCAGCCGCACGACAGCGAACGCATTGCGCACGCTCCAGGCCAGCACCACCAAGGCCGCCACCGTGAACAGCCAGGACCAGGCCCCGTGCCCGACCCGCACCACGCCGGTCGGCAGGGCCGCGTGCGCCGCGAACAGGGGCGCGATCACGCCGACCAGCACGCCATAGCTCACCGCCAGCAGCGTGTGGAGCACCCGCTCGGCGGGCGGCAGGCGGCGGCTGCGGTCCTCCTCCAGGAAGTCCGCCGCGGTGATCACGATCTCCACCGCCAGCAGGGCCGTCGGCAGCAGCACCCACCAGCCCTGCCACTGCACCCAGGCGAACCCCAGGAAGAGCAGGCCGTAGACGGCCTCGCGCGCCGCATGCAGCAGCAGCTCGTGGCGGGCCGAGGTTCGCTGCGGCAGGCGGGCGGACCACTCGTGGTGCCAGAGGTTGTCGAACGCCCCCATCAGGGCCTGCACCGTCAGAACGATGAAAACGATGTCCATGGAATCACTCCTCGGGATCGGTGAACACACCGGTTTGAAAAAACGTGCAACCCCACAGCGGGTGCGCCATGTCCAGGGTGAAGCGGAACGTGCCCGGCCCTTCGTCGCGGTGCTCGACCCGGCACCGCCCCGGCGTGAGCCAATCGGGAATGGGCACGCAGAACGCGCCCAGCGCCAGGAAATAGCGGCGGCTGTAGAACACCAGGGCCCCGTCCTCCACCACCACTTCGAGCGCCATGGACAGCCCGCCGCTCGTGCGCTCCTGCAGGCCGCCGTCCGGGCCGCGCAGCTTGGTCGAGCGCACGACGGCGGCGTCGCGCCGCCCCGGCAGGCGAAGGTGGCGCTCCCATACGACACCGCCGCGCGCGTCGCCGTGCACCCGCACCTCGGCAGGCACGCCGGTCTCGTCGGCATCCAGCAGCGGCCCGCCCAGCAGGCGCGAGGCCCAGGCAAAGCACCGGCCCATGCGGGAGCGCCGGACGTCCAGCGCGCCGCTGTAGCGCACCGGCGCATGGCCTGCCGCGAAACGGCGGCGGATCGCCGGCGAAAGCCGGTGCCATTGCGCCGCGCCCAGCAGTGCGGCCAGGTCCAGGGGCGCCGGCACCTCGGCAGGAGCACGGGCATCGGCATCGCGGGGCAGAAGGAGGGGTGTGGCGGTCTTCATGCCTTCTGTATTGCAGGGCACGTGCCAGCGCACAGACCGTTGATTTCAAACGGTTTTTTAATCCACCTGTCAACGCGGTAGACAGCTGCGGCGGTCGCGCTGTCGACACGGTTTACAGTGCCGGATGGCCATTCACATCGCGCTCGCCCTGGCATTCGTTCAGACCCTGGCCCTGTCCGGCGTGCTGTGGCTGTGGGCCCAGCACGTGGCGGGCGCCCGGCTGCTGATCGTCTTCCTGCTCGGCGTGGGGCTGTGGATCGTGGGCAACGAACTGCCCAACTGGGCCGGCATCGGCACCGCGCCCTTCGCCATGGCCCTGCTGGCGACGGTGCCCATCACGTCCGCGGCGTTCTTGCACTTCTGCGCCATCTTCACGGGCCAGCGGCTGCGGCCCTGGGCCTTGCGGCTGGCCTACGGCGCGGCGTGCGGCGCGACCGCGCTGTCCTGGTGGGTGCCGCCGGGCGCGTTCGAGCACTTTCCGCCGTTCACCGGCGTGCAGTGGGTGGTGGTGCCCAATGCGGCCGGATGGACCACCAGCCTGGTCTGGGCCACCTGCGCGAGCGCGGGCCTGTTGGTGCTGGCCAGGGCCTTCTGGCAGACGCGGGTGGCCACCGGACGCCGGCAGATCGCGGCCGTGGCCCTCTCGTGCGGCTGGGGGCTGATGTGCATCTCGGGCTACGCGTTCGCGGCCCTGCGCATTCCCCAGTACCCCTGGCAGGTGCTGGCTTTCCCCGCTTACCCGCTGATCCTGGTCTACGGCATCCTGCGCTACCGGGTCTTCATGGCCAACGCCTGGGCGCGGCGGGCCCTGGCCTGGGCGATCGTGCTGTTCCTGGGCCTGCTGGCCGTGCCGCTGACTTTGTTGCTGCCGGTGGAGTCGCGCTGGCTCACCTCCGCCGTGGTGGCCGCCACCTGCCTGGCCTGGAGCGGGCCGGTGCGCCGGCTGGCCGAGCGCCTGGTCTACCCCGGCGGCACCCCCACGGCGCACGACCTGGACACCTGGCGCGGCGCGCTGTCCACGGCCCAATCGCTCGGCGAACTCTCGTCCATCGCCGCCTCGCTGCTGTCCCAGCGCATGGGCGTGGCCGTGCGGGTCGTCACGGGCCCCTCGCTCTCCCCCGATCCGCACACCCCCACGGTGCACTGCCGCAAGGACGGCGCCCAGTGGCAGGCCCGGCTGCACGGCTTCGAGCAGGCGCCGCCGGGGCAGCGGCATCTGGCGGAGCTGTTCGGCACCGTCCTCGTGCAGGCGGCGGGCCAGGTGGAAAACGCCGCGGCCGCAGAGCAGCGCGAGCGCGAGCGGCAGTTGCAGGCCCGCCTGGCCGAACTGGGCTCGCTCGCGGCCACGGTCGCGCACGACCTGCGCAACCCGCTGAACGTGATCGCCATGGCCACGGCCTTTTCCCCGGCCGAGGTCCGCAAGGACGTGCAGGAGCAGATCGCCCGCATCTCGCGCCTGGCGGAGGACCTGCTGGACTACGCCAAGCCCTGGCAGATCGAGCCGCGGGCCATCGACCTGTCGCAGCAGGTGCGCCAGGCGATCCGCCACGCCCCGTCCGTGGAACTGGGGCCCGGGCTGGACGGGCCCTGCCCCGTGCACGCCGACCCCGCGCGGCTGGACCAGGTGCTGGCCAACCTCCTCACCAACGCCCAGGCCGCCGCAGGCCAGCGGCGGGTGCACGTGGATGCCGAGCCGGGCGAGGACGGCCTGCGGCTGCATGTCTGCGACGACGGACCCGGCATTCCCGCCGAGCTGCGCGAGCGGCTGTTCCAGCCCTTCGCCTCGCGCAGCCCGGGCGGCACCGGGCTGGGCCTGGCCATCGTCGCACGCATCATGGCCGCGCACGGCGGCACGGCCGCACTGACCGAGCGCCCGCCCTGGCGCACCTGCTTCACCCTGACCTTTCCTCCCCACCGACCATGACCCCTCCCCCCTCCCTGGGCCACATCCTGCTGGTGGACGACGAGCCCGCCTACCAACGGCTGGGCAGCTCCTTCCTGCGCGAACTGGGCCACCGGGTCACCGTGGCCGGCAGCGGCGAAGAGGCGGCCTGGGCCTTCGGACAGGACCGCGCCCACGTGGTGCTGCTCGACCTCGCCATGCCGCCCAGCATGGACCCCGAAGCGGGCCTGGAGCTGATCGGGCGGTTCGCGGGCTCGGTCGTGGTGGTCCTGAGCGGCCACGGAGACCGGGAACTCGCCCTGCGCGCCGCCGAAAAGGGCGCGTGGGACTTCCTCACCAAGCCCATCGACCCGGACATGCTGCGCTTCGTCGTCTCGCGCGCCATGCACAAATCCCGCCTGGACGAAGAGCTGCGGGAGCTGCGCGCACGCGAGGGCAGCGAAGACCTGGGCATCGTCGGCCAGTCGCCTGCCGCGCAGCAGCTGCGCGCCATGGTGCGCCGCGTGGCCGGCACCTCGGTGAGCGTGATGGTGCTCGGGCCCACCGGCACGGGCAAGGAGCTGGTGGCCCGCGCCCTGCACCACTGCAGCGCGCGCCGGCAGGGCCCTTTCGCGATCATCCATTGCGGCGCCCTGTCCAGCGAGCTGCTGGAGAGCGAGCTTTTCGGCCACCAGAAAGGCAGCTTCACCGGCGCCCACCGCGACCAGCCGGGCCTGGTGGAAACCGCGCACGGCGGCACGCTCTTCCTGGACGAAGTGGGCGAGATGCCGCCCGCCATGCAGGTCAAGCTGCTGCGCTTCCTGCAAGAGGGCACCTTCCTGCCCGTGGGCGGGCGCGAGATGAAGAAGGCCGACGTGCGCGTGGTGTCGGCGACGCACCGCGACCTGGAGGGCATGATCCAGGACGGCAGCTTTCGCGAGGACCTCTTTTACCGCCTCAAGGGCGTGGTGATGCGCATCCCGCCCCTGGCCGAGCGGGGCATGGACGTGCCGCTGCTGGCCGCGCACTTTCTGCGCCGCGTGGCGCCACAGGCCCTGTTCGCGCCCGACGCCCAGGCCTGGCTGGCCACGCAGCCCTGGCCGGGCAACGTGCGCCAGCTCCGGGCCCTGGTGGAGTCGGCCGGCGCGCTGATCGCCCCGGGCCACCTGCGCATCGACCTCGACCTGTTGCGGTTCGCCAGCGGCGACCTGGCGCACCTGCCGGATGCGGGCCCGGCCGATGCGGCAGCGGCCGCCCCCGTCGGCGCGCTGGATGCGGCCATCTTCGAGCTGGAAACCCGCATGGTGCGGGAAGCGATGGAGGCCACCCAGGGCAACCAGTCGGAGGCCGCGCGCCGCCTGGGCATCTCGCGCGCCGGGCTGATCAAGAAACTCACCCGGCTGGGCCTGCGCTAGCGCGCGCCGGCCACCGGCCCTGCCCGCCCCTTACCCGCCCCTCAACCGCACGTGCCCAGGTGCCCGCACTGCGTGCAGTAGTCGCAGCCGTCCTTGCGGATCACCGCGTGCGCGCCGCACTCGGGGCACTTCTTGCCGGCCATCGCGGGCGGCATGCCCATGGGCGCCTCGGGCTCGTCCAGCGGCAGCACCTGCTGCACCGGGTCGGGCACGCGGCTGGCCAGGATGTTCTGGATGGCATAGGCCATGGCGGCCACTTCGGAGTCGTGCCACAGCGGCACGCGCGTGCCGTCTTCGCGCTGGCGCGTGCCCAGGCGAACGGGGCCGCGGTCCCACGCCACCTTGCGCATGTCGCTCAGGGCGCGCTCCAGAAAGCCGCCGCGCGCGGCCAGCGAGAGCATGCGCATGCTGGAGGTGATCCACTGCTGCGATTCGCCGCTCTGCCCCACGGGCATGAAGAACTCGATGGCGCGGTCCACCGTGCCCGTGCCGCCGGCATTCGGCATCGGCAGGAACGACACCACCAGGTACAGCGTCTTGTGGCCCTCCTGCGTCCAGTACTCCACCTTCTCGGCGACGGCCGGCAGGGCGCCCTTGGGGCGGCTTTCGATCACGGTGCGCATCGGGTCGATGGGGGCTGCGGCCGATGCGGGTGCCGCTACGGGCGCGGCCGGCGCCGGCGTGGCCTCGGGCGCGTGCGTTTCCAGCACGGCGCCCAGGATGGTGTTGGGCCGGTAGGTGGCCAGCCCCTTGAGGCGCGCGCGCCAGGCGGCGAGGTACAGGCCCTTGAAGTCCTCGTACGGGTAGTCGGCCGGCACGTTCACCGTCTTGGAGATCGCCGTGTCCACGAAGGGCTGCACCGCCTCCATCATGGCGATGTGGTCGGCGGCGGGCATGGACAGCGCGCTCACGAAGTAGTCGGGCAGCGCGTTCACATCGCCGCCCAGTTCGCGGTACAGCCGCCAGGCGTGGTCTTCCACCGCGTATTCGCTCATGCGGCCGTCGCCCTCGCGCTTCCTGCGCTTGTAGGTCCACGAAAACGGCGGCTCGATGCCGTTGGAGGCGTTGTCGGCGAAGGCCAGGCTCACCGTGCCCGTGGGCGCGATCGACAGCAGGTGGCTGTTGCGGATGCCGTGCTCGCGGATCTGCGCCTGCAGCGCCTGCGGCAGCCGGCTGGCGAAGGTGCCGGGCGCCAGGTAGCCGGCCGCATCGAACTTCGGGAACGCCCCTTTCTCGCGCGCCAGCGCCACCGACGCGGCATAGGCCGCATCGCGCAGCCGCTCGGCGATCTGCGCGGCCATGGCGCGGCCCGCGTCGCGGTCGTAGCGCAGGCACAGCATGGCCAGCGCGTTGCCCATGCCGGTGAAGCCCACGCCGATGCGCCGCTTGGCGGCCGACTCGGCGCGCTGCGCCTCCAGCGGCCAGAAGGTCACCTCCAGCACGTTGTCGAGCGCGCGCACCTGCGTGGCGACGCTCTGCTCGAAGGCCTCGAAATCGAAGGCCGGCGCGCCCGCCAGCCCGAACGGGTTGCGCACGAAGCGCGTGAGGATGATGGGCCCCAGGTCGCAGCAGCCGTAGGGCGGCAGCGGCTGCTCGCCGCAGTTGTGCACATACAGGCCATTCGCGTCGAAGGCGTGGCAGTCGGCCACGGTGACGTCGTACACGTCCTCGCACCCATCGGCCGCGATGCAATCCACGGTGGCGGTGAAGCGCTCACGGTTCAGCCGGCGCTGGTAGCCCGCCAGGGCGGCTTCCAGGCGAGCGGCCTTGGCGGTGTCGGCAAAGCCGATGCGATCGGCGTACGCCTGCAGGTTGTCGCCGGACACCACCAGTTCGTGCTGCGCCTGCGTGGGGTAGGCCCGGGTGCCGCCACGCCCGTCGGGCAGCACAGAGTGCTGCGCGGGGCGGCGGCCGGTATACAGCGTGGAGGCGATCCCGAAGCGCAGCAGCATGCGCTGCACGGTGCGCAGCAGTTCGGCATCGCTTTGCGACAGGCGCACGCTCACGCCCTTGTCCTGGGCGCCCTGCACCGAACCGTCGGCATCGAACAAACCACGCAGCAGGCCGGCGGCGAAGGCGGAGGAGCCGCATTCCATGGCCGGCGTGATCGTCTTGTGGTCAGCCCGCAGGCCCATGGCGTGCGCCAGTCGCCACAGCGCCGCGCTGGCCATGCGGGCCTCCCCGCGCGTGCCGACGGGGCGCTGGAAGCCGCTGAAATCAGACCGGTGGGGCAACGTGGCCGCGGCGGCTTCGGCGGCTTGCACGATGCCTGCCGCGCCGGTGGCGGCATAGGCCACGGTGCCGTTGCCCACCTGCCGCAATTCGGGTGCCCAGACCGAGATCACGGCCTTGTCGGCCTTCAAGGTGCCGTCGCCCACGAGCAGGCCGAGCAGGTAGCCCTCGGCCTCGGTGCCCGCACCGTCCCATCCGCCGAGCGCGCGGTGGTCGTGCAGCACGATCTGGTCGCCCGGCTGCAGGTCGCCGGCCGCCGTCCACTCCAGGGACTGGGCGTAGCGGGTCTGCCGCGCCACGCGGCGCACGCGGTGGTCGGGCGTGAGGCGCAGCGTGTGGCCTTCGCGCGTGCGCAGGGCGATCACGGGCTTGTGGCCGGTCTTGAAAAATCCTTCGCTTTCCGTGCAGAAGACCCGGCCGTCCACCACCGCGCCGAACCGCCGCCCGATGAGATCGGCCACCTGCGCCGGGCCGTCCGCCGTCAGCACCCAGGTGTCGGCCGTGACGCAGGGATTCGTCGCCGCGATCGCCTCGCAGTAATGCAGGTTGTTGTCGCGGTTGATCGCATCGAGGAACAGGATGCCCGGCTCGGCGAAGTCGTAGGCCGACCGCATGATGGTGTCCCACAGGTCGCGGGCCGGCACGGTGCGGTAGACCCACTGGCCGTCGGTGCGCTGCACCGCGCCCTGCGCCAGCAGCGCGGCGCCGGGGCGCGCGGGGTGCACAAGGTCCCACGGCTGGCCATCGGCCACGGCCTGCACGAAGGCATCGGTCACGCCGACCGACACGTTGAAGTTGTTCCACCGCCCGGGGGTGCGCTTGGCGGTGATGAATTCGAGCACGTCGGGGTGGTCGATGCGCAGCACGCCCATCTGCGCGCCGCGCCGCGCGCCGGCGCTCTCCACCGTGGAGCAAGACTGGTCGAAAACGTTGATGTAGCTGCACGGCCCCGAGGCCAGCGAGGCCGTGCCCTTGACCTGCGCGCCCTTGGGCCGGATGCGCGAGAAGTCGTAGCCCACGCCGCCGCCGCGCCGCATGGTCTCGGCGGCCTCGCGCAGGGCCTCGTAGATGCCGGGATAGCCGCCGTCGTCCATGCCCTGGATGCAGTCGCCCACGGGCTGCACGAAGCAGTTGATGAGCGTCGCCTGGATGTCGGTGCCGGCGGCGCTCATGATGCGGCCCGCCCCGATGGCGCCCGCGCTCAGGTTGGCGAGAAAGCGCGCCTCGTGCGCCGCGCGCTCGGCGGCGGGCTCCACCGAGGCCAGGGCCCGCGCCACGCGGCGGTAGAGGTCCTGCACCTCCGTCTCGCCGGGCTTGAGGTACTTTTCGCGCAGCACGTCGAGGCTGATGGGCTGCACGGGGGTGGCGTCGGACGCCACGGGGGTGAAGGGGTCGCGTTGCATGTCGCTGGGGCTTCCACGGTGCACAAGGCCCCCGTTTTACTCCGGTGGCCCACCGCCCGGCTTGCCCAATGTCAACGAGGACGGCGAGGGTTTTTCAGAGGGTGAAAGCGCCAGGGTGTATGCACGGCAGGGCCGCGCGATGGCGGCCCTCCTGGGCTGCCGGCACGCGCGCTGCCGCGGTTTTTTGTTTCCTGGATCGAAACGCTGTGATTCCCGCGCCGGGGCTTATGCGCCCTGGCCGTTGGCGCCATATTCAAGGCAACGTGCCCCTGGTTCCCGGTGGCACGCCCGCCCATCCCTTGATCCCCCCTCCCTTTCCAGGAATCCACCATGTCCCCCACCGCCGAACTGGCCGCCGAACTCGAAACCGCCATCCACGGGCCCGATGCCACCCCGCTGATCGAGCGCCTGCAGTGGCGCTACGCCACCAAGAAGATGGACCCGGCCCGCCAGGTGCCCGAGGAGAAGGTCGAGCGCATCCTCGAAGCCGCGCGGCTCGCGCCCACCTCCAGCGGGCTGCAGCCGTTCGAGGTGCTGCTCGTCACCCAGCCCGAGGTGCGCCAGCGCATCCAGGCCATCGCGTGGAACCAGGCGCAGATCACGGACGGCTCGCACCTGCTGGTGTTCGCCGCGTGGGACGACTACACGCCCGAGCGCATCAACGCCATGTTCGACTACACCAACGCGGTGCGCGGCTTCAAGAACGAAGGCTGGGAGAACTACCGCAACATGCTGCTGGGCACCTACCCGCAGCGCGGCGCCGAGGTGAATTTCCAGCACGCCGCCCGTCAGGCCTACATCGCCCTGTCCGCCGCGCTCATGGCCGCGGCCTACGAGGCGGTGGACAGCACGCCGATGGAAGGATTCGACCCCGACGCACTCGACACCCTCCTGGGCCTGCGCGCCCGCGGACTGCGCAGCGTGGCCATCGTGCCGCTGGGCTACCGCCAGGCCGACCAGGACTGGCTGGCGCCGCTGCCCAAGGTGCGCCGTCCGCGCGAGCAGTTCGTCACCGAGGTGTTGTAACGCCACGGGGCCGGCGGGGTGCCGCCGCCGGCTGGAGGGGCGGCACGCAAGGGACGCTTAGCATCGGCCCATGCACCGCCCTCTTCTCCTCTTCGTTCTTCGCTCCATTTCCCAAACCCACGCAGCGGCCGTCCGCCCCGGCGCCAGGGCGCTGGCGGTGGCGCTGGCGGTGGCGCTGGCCGGTTGCGCCCCGATGGGCCCGCGCACCGGCGCGCAGGCCCCCACCCCCTGGCTCGCCCAGGTCCAGGCCCTGCTGCCCGCCGATGTGCTGCTGATCGGCGAGCAGCACGATGCCCCCGAACACCAGGCGCTGGAGCGCGAGGCCGTGCAATGGCTGGCCGCGCGCGGGCAACTCGCGGCGCTGGTGATGGAGATGGCCGACAGCGGGCGGACCACCGACGGGATGCCCCGCGACGCGGACGAGGCCCAGGTGCAGCAGGCGCTCGGCTGGAACGCGGCGGCCTGGCCGTGGGCGCAGTACGGCCCGGTGGCCATGGCCGCGGTGCGGGCCGGCGTGCCGGTGCGCGGCGGCAACCTGCCGCGGGCGGACCTGCGCGAGGCGATGCGGGACGAGCGCTGGGACCGGCACCTGGACGCCACGGCGCTGGCGCGCCAGCACACCGCCCTGCGCGAGGGGCACTGCGGCCTGCTGCCCGAGTCGCAGATCCCCGGCATGGCCCGCATCCAGATCGCCCGCGACGCCCGCATGGCGGCGGTGGCCGCGGCGGCGCGGCGCCCCGGGCAGGTGGTGGTGCTGGTGGCCGGCGGTGGCCACGTGCTGCGCGGCGTGGGCGTGCCCACGCACTGGTTCCCCGGCCTCACGGCCAAGGTGGCGCTGGCGCAGGCTGGCGGGGCACCCGACCCGCAAGCGGGCGACACCGACGCGGTGCAGGCCACCCCGGCCCTGCCGGCGCGCGACCCTTGCGCGGAGCTGCGCCGCTCGCAGGGCGCCAGGCCCTGAGGCGCCACGGCGAACCCGGTGGAGGATTCAAGCCAAAACGGCCTCCAGCGCATGATCCACTAGGGCATATCGCTACTATTTTTATATCAACCAATCCGCCCATCCGTCCGTCACCCGTGCCGGCTCAGTGGGCGGCCCCGCCCACCTGCGCGCGCAGCAGCGCCGTGAACGCCTCGGCCGGCAACGGGCGCTGGCACAGGTAGCCCTGGTAGCGGTCGCACCCGCGCTCGCGCAGGAAGGCCAGCTGCTCGGGGGTCTCCACGCCTTCGGCCAGCACCGCCAGCCCCAGGCTGTGGCCCATGGCGATGATGGCCGTGCAGATGGCCATGTCGTCGCTGTTCTGCGGCAGGTCGCGGATGAAGCCCTGGTCGATCTTGAGCACGTCGATGGGAAAGCGCTTGAGGTGGGCGAGCGACGAATAGCCCGTGCCGAAGTCGTCGATGGCCATGCGCAGGCCCAGGCCGCGCAGGCGCAGCAGCACCTGGCGGGCCTCCTCGGGGCGCTCGGCGAGCGCGCCCTCGGTGATCTCCAGTTCCAGCAGCGTGGGCGGGTAGCCCGAGGCGGCCAGGGCCGACGCCGCGCAACCGGCCAGGTCGGTCAGGTGGAACTGGCGCGGCGACACGTTCACGGCCATGGTCAGGCCGGGCAGCCCGGCGGCGCGCCATGCCTGGGCCTGGCGGCAGGCCTCGTGCATGACCCATTCGCCCAGCGGGCCGATCATGCCGGAGTGCTCGGCCACCGGGATGAAGCGCGCGGGGGAAATCATGCCCTCCTGCGGGTCCATCCAGCGCACCAGCGCCTCGGCGCCGATCACGCGGCCAGTGGCGATGTCCACCTGAGGCTGGTAGTGCAGCTGCAGGTGGCCGAGCGCCAGCGCCGCGCGCAGGCGCGATTCGAGCGCGAGGCGCTCGCGCGCGGCCCGCGTCATGGTTTCGCTGAAAAAACACCAGGCGCCGCGCCCGCGCTCCTTGGCGCCGTAGACGGCGGCGTGGGCGCCCTGCAGCAGCGCCTGGGCGCTGTCGCCGTGGCGCGGAAACAGGCTGATGCCCACGCTCGCGCCGGCCACCACCTCGAAGCCCTCGGGCGAGCGCCAGGGCTCGGCCACGGCGGCGATCAGCGTGCGCGCGATGGCGGCGGCCTCGTCCTCGCTCGGGGCGTTGCGCACGAGCACGCCGACCTCGTCGCCCGCCAGGCGCCCGGCCAGATCGCCCGGGCGCAGGGCCGATTCCAGCCGGCGCGCGATGTGGCGCAGCACCTCGTCGCCCACGGCGTGGCCGTAGCTGTCGTTCACGTCCTTGAAGCGGTCCAGGTTGAGCAGCAGCACGGCCATGGACTCGCCGCTGACGCGGGCCTGGGCCGTGGCCTCCTCCAGCCGCTGGGCGAACCAGGTGCGGTTGGGCAGGCCGGTGAGCGGGTCGTTGTGGGCCAGGAACGCCAGGCGCTGGCGCTGGGTGTGTTCCTGCGAGATGTCGGTGAACAGGCACACGTAGTGCGTCACCACGCCCGCGCCGTCGCGCACGGTGCTGAGCGACATGCGTTCGGGAAACACCTCGCCGTTCTTGCGCCGGTTCCAGATCTCGCCCTGCCAGCGGCCGGTGCGCGACAGCTCGGTCCACAGGGCCTCGTAGAAGGCCCGGTCGTGCCGGCCGGACTTGAACAGGCGCGGCGTCTGGCCGAGCAGCTCGGCCTCGGTGTAGCCCATCAGCCGCGTGAAGGCCGCATTCACCGAGAGGATGCGGTTGTTCGCATCGGTCACCACCATGCCCTCGATGGCGTTGTCCACCACCGTGGTCGCCAGGCGCTGGCGCTGCTCGGCGCCGCGTGCCATCCGTGCCCAGGCGCGGCCCCGGCGCACCAGCGCGGCGGCATCGGCCGCCTGCAGCCGGCGCAGACCGGCCACCGCCAGGGCGGCGGAAACCAGCACGAAGGCGATGTCCTTGGCACTGCCCCACAGGCCGGCATGGGTGCCGCCACCGGCGTCCGTGCCCAGCAGCCACGCCAGCAGCGCGTCGCCGCCCGCCACCCACGCCACGCCCGCCGCCACGTAGGCGGCCCATGCCCAGCCGGGCACCCGCGTCAGGGCCGGGCCCTCCTCTTCATCCATGACTGTCC
This sequence comes from Acidovorax sp. SUPP2825, assembly GCF_030158995.1. NCBI lineage: Bacteria > Pseudomonadati > Pseudomonadota > Betaproteobacteria > Burkholderiales > Comamonadaceae > Acidovorax > Acidovorax sp. SUPP2825. Next base: position 109,338 of record NZ_BQXK01000015.1, read on the forward strand.
TTGTTGTGTTTTGCCTCGCCCGCCGGGCGCACCGCGCCTTCCGGGCGGCCTCCAATGGGACCGTATTCTCGCGCCAGCCGGGGCCCTGCGCAGCGATGGACGCGGCACGGCCCCGGGCCTTGCTGCGACAATCGCCCCGCTATGAACCAAGCCTATATCCTTACCCTGTCCTGTCCCGACAAGCTCGGGCTGGTGCATGCGGTGTCCGGCTTCCTGCTGGAGCATGGCGGCAACATCGAAGAGGCCGCCCAATACAACGACCACGCCACCGGGCTGTTTTTCATGCGCGTGCAGTTCGCCTGCGGGGCGCACGACCACGCCGCGCTCAAGACGCAGTTGGCCGCCTTCGCCGGCCCGCACGGCATGCACTGGCAGCTGCACCCGGTGTCCGAGCCGATGAAGACCGTCATCATGGTCAGCCGCGAAGGCCACTGCCTGAACGACCTGCTGTTTCGCTGGAAGTCCGGCCTGCTGCCGGTGCACATCGCGGCCATCATCAGCAACCACCGCGATTTCTACCAGCTGGCGGCCAGCTACAACGTGCCGTTCCACCACATCCCCGTCACGGCCGCCACCAAGGCGCAGGCCGAGGCTCGGCAGTTCGAGATCATCGAATCCGAGGGGGCCGAGCTGGTGGTGCTGGCGCGCTACATGCAGGTGCTGTCGGACGACCTGTGCCGCAAGCTGGAAGGCCGGGCCATCAACATCCACCACAGCTTCCTGCCCAGCTTCAAGGGCGCCAAGCCCTACTACCAGGCGCACGACCGCGGCGTGAAGCTGATCGGCGCCACCGCCCACTACGTGACGGCCGACCTGGACGAGGGCCCGATCATCGAGCAGGACGTGGCCCGCGCGGACCACAGCAAGACGGTGGAAGACCTCACCGCCATGGGCCGCGACACCGAAAGCCAGGTGCTGGCCCGCGCCGTCAAGTGGCACACCGAGCACCGCGTGCTGCTCAACGGCCACAAGACGGTGATCTTCCGCTGACAAGCAGCCAGCGTACATCTAGAAGTTCACACGCCTCTCATGTTCACTCAAACCACGACCGCTTATGCAATCCTCCATTAAAGCTACTGCGCGCCCCGTCGGAGTAGACCTCTTTGCTGGTGCAGGGGGCCTTTCGCTGGGGTTTGAGCAGGCAGGATTTGATGTGGCAGCAGCAGTGGAGATTGATCCCATTCACTGCGCTACTCACGAATACAACTTTCCGCATTCAAAAGCCATCTGCGCCTCGGTCGTCGACTTGTCAGGGGAAGACATCCGACAGATTGCCAGCCTTGGAAAAATTGATATTGATGTAGTTTTTGGCGGCGCCCCTTGCCAAGGCTTCTCCATGATCGGAAAGCGTGCCCTGGATGACTCGCGCAATCAATTGGTTTTTCACTATGTGCGACTTGTTCGAGAGCTCAATCCAAAATATTTCGTATTCGAGAACGTCAGAGGTTTGACCTTAGGCAAACACGTGCGTTTTCTTCAAGAGCTCATCGATGAGCTTGCAAGCGCAGGATATAAAGTCTTACTGCCTTATCAAGTGCTGAACGCCGCAGACTTCGGAGTTCCACAAGATCGAAAGCGGCTATTTCTTCTGGGGGCTCGATCAGATCAGCAGCTTCCGCATTATCCAAAGGCTTCTAAGTTGCGCGCAACAGTGTGGGATGCAATCAGTGACCTGCCAAACGCTGATGAATTCGCGCAACTAGAAAAAGGTGATTCGATATCTGTCCGATGGAATACGCGCCCTGCTTACGCACGACGTTTGAGGTGTTTAGAAGTTGATGCCGCAGACTTCAGCTATCCGCGAGAATTTCCAAAGAATCGATTGACGAGCAGTCTACGAACAAGTCACACCGACCTCTCAAAAGAACGCTTTTTGGCGACTGCGCCAGGAGAGACAGAACCAATCAGCCGCTTTAAAAAACTCCACCCTGATGGACTATGTAATACCTTACGCGCTGGAACCGATAGCGCACGTGGTGCTTTTACGTCTCCGAGGCCAATTCATCCAATACTGCCTAGAGCGTGTTATGAACTTCCCGCCGCAGCTAGCACCCGTGCAGCGGCGGGCAACATGAGCACTGCAAACACCAGAAAATGTAGCCCGCCGAGCACTTCCGGCAACCGCTCATAGTCCCGGGAGA
>NZ_BQXK01000016.1:0-107026 GCF_030158995.1 Acidovorax sp. SUPP2825
GGCCACAACTCAAAACCAACCTTTCTTGTCAGACTCTCCGAACAACTCAGTCATCCGTCTCACCTGCCAAGCCCGCAAGTATAGACCACTTTCCTCACCCCCGTAGGAGAAAGATGACAAAAAATTGTCATCAAACCCCTCCCCTCACTCCGGCCTCCAACGCATCCACGAACAACGCGGCCACATCGCATCCTGTCTGGTCGTATATCTCCTGGAAACAGGTGGGGCTGGTGACGTTTATTTCCGTGACGCACGTACCGATCACGTCGACGCCGGCCAGCAGCAGTCCCCGGCTCTGGAGAACAGCGCCCAGCGATCGACCGATTTCCATGTCTCTTTCCGTCAAAGGCTTGGCGACGCCCTTACCGCCCGCCGCCAAGTTGCCCCGGACCTCCGTACCCTGAGGAATGCGCGCCAAGCAATAAGGAACAGGCTTGCCCCCGATGATGAGGATACGTTTGTCGCCGTCGACGATCTCCGGCAGGAATTTCTGCACCATCACGCTCTGCGAGCCCTCCTTATTGAGGGTTTCGATGATGCTTCCCAGGTTCAGGCCATCGTCCTTCACGCGGAAGATGCCCATGCCCCCCATGCCGTCGAGCGGCTTGAGGATGATGTCCCGGTGTTCCGCATGGAAGCGGCGGATGTCTTCCGCGTCCCTCGTCACCAGCGTGGGGCCGATGAACTCCGGGAATTCCATGATCGCCAGCTTCTCCGGATGGTCGCGCAGCGCCCGGGGCTTGTTGAACACCAGTGCGCCCTCCCTTTCTGCCTGCTCCAGCAGGTGGGTCGCGTAGAAGTATTCGCTGTCGAAAGGGGGGTCCTTGCGCATGAGCACGCATCCGAAGCCCGCCAACGGCACTTCGCGGTGACCCTGAAAGGTAAACCACGCCTCGGGCTGCCCGGTGAGCAAGATGTCCTGCACCCGCGCCGTCACCTGCCCGCCGCGCTGCCAGGCGATTTGCGAGGGCTGGCACACGGAAATCGCATGGCCGCGCCGCTGGGCCTCACGCATCATGGCGAAGGTGGTGTCCTTGTAGATCTTGAAATGTTCGAGCGGATCGGCGATGAAGAGGATGTTCATGGTCTGCGAAAGGAAGGGATCGGCTATGCGCCCGGTGCGCGCTTGCGGCCGTACTGTTGCACAAATAGCGCGAGGCTGCCGGCCGCCACGCCCCAGAAGGCCGAACCGACGCCCGCAATGGCCACGCCGCTCAGCGTGACGAGGAAGGTGATGACCGCCGCCTCGCGATGCGCATCCTCCTTGAGCGCCGACGCCAGGCCGGTGCCGATGGTGCCGAGCAGCGCCAGCCCCGCGATGGTGCTGACCAGCTCCTTCGGGAACGCGGTGAGCAACCCGGTGATGACCGCGCCGAAGATGCCGATCACGATGTACAGGAACCCGCAGGTGACGGCCGCGGTGTAGCGGCGGGTGCGGTCTTCATGCGCTTCGGGGCCCATGCACAGCGCGGCGGTGATCGCGCTGAAGTTGAGCGCGAAGGCCCCGAAGGGCGCGAGGACGAGCGTGGCCAGCCCGGTCATGGTGACCAGACGCGAAACGGGCAACCGGTAGCCGGTCGCGCGCATGACCGCCACGCCCGGCAGGTTCTGCGACGCCATGGTGACCACGAAGAGCGGCAGCGCCAGACTGATCAGTGCCGGCAGGCTGAACTGCGGCGCCATGAACACGGGCGCGGCCAGCTCGAAGTGGACCGCGGACCAGGCCATCTGCCCGCTGCCGGCCGAAAAAGCCACGGCCACTGCGAGCGTCGCGACCACCGCATAGCGCGGCAGCAGCCGGCGCATCACCAGATAGCAGACCAGCATGAGCAGCACCAGCGGCAGGGCGGTGTTGGCCGAGGCAAAGGCCTGCATGCCGAACCGGGCAAGCACGCCGGCCAGCAGCGCCGAGGCGATTTCCATAGGAATGCGGCCCATGATGCGCTCGAACCAGCCAGTGGCACCGGCCAGCGCGATCAGCACCGCACAGGCCATGAAGGCACCGACCGCCTCCCCCATGCTGAACCCGCCCGCGAGCCCCGCGGTGGCCAGGACGGCCGCGCCCGGCGTGGACCAGGCCACCATGACGGGCTGGCGCAGCAGCAGCGACGGCACCAGCGAACACAACCCCATCCCCAGGCCCAGGGCCCACATCCAGGAGGTGATCTGCGCCGGCGTGGCCTGGAACGCCTGGAACGCCTGGGCCGCCTGGAACACGATGGCCACCGAGCTGGTGAAGCCCACCAGGACGGAAACGAAGCCTGCGGTGGCGGTCGAAAGGCTCAGGTCTTTGAAGAAGGACATGGGCCGCGATTCTGTCACCGGCCGCCGGCCCGACCTCGATCTGGTCGAATTGCTATTAAATCAATAGCAATAAGGACAATCAAACCGCCGGCATGCCCCAGAAAAGCCCGCGGATTCTCAAATCTCGATCTTGGAGCCCAGTTCCACCACCGCATTGCCCGGAAGGTTCAGGAAGCCGGCGGCGCCGCTCGCGTTGTGGTGCATCTGCGCGAAGAGCTTCTCGCGCCAGGGGGCCATGCCGCTGCCGATGGTGGGGATGACCACATCGCGCGACAGGAAGTAGCTGGTGGTCATGGGTTCCAGCTCGCAGCCGCGCCCGCGCATCAGCGCCAGGGCGCCGGGCAGGTCGGGATCGTTCTTGAAGCCGTAGTGCACGATCACCTGCCAGCAGTCGCCGCCCAGGGGCTCGACCTGCAGCCGCCGGTCCAGCCCGATCCAGGGGACCTCGTGGCTGCGCACGGTCACGAACAGGTTCTGCTCGTGCAGCACCTTGTTGTGCTTGAGGTTGTGCAGCAGCGCATTGGGCACCGAGCCCGTCTCGGCCGTCAGGAAGACGGCGGTGCCGTCCACCCGGGTGGGCGGGCTGACGAAGACGGCGGTAAGGAAGTCGCGCAGGTCCAGGGAGTCGTCGCGCAGCTTTTCGTTGAGTAGCTCGCGCCCGCGCTTCCAGGTCATCATCAGGGTGAAGACGATGCCGCCGATCAGCAGCGGGAACCAACCGCCCTGGAACAGCTTGAGCAGGTTGGAACTGAAGAAGGCCAGGTCCACCACGAAGAACGAGCCCGTGGCCGCGACGCACAGGGCGAGCGGGTACTTCCAGCCGTACCGGATCACGAAGAAGGTGAGCACGGTGGTGATGAGCATGTCCAGCGTGACCGCGATGCCGTAGGCGGCCGCCAGGTTGCTGCTGGAGCGGAACATGACCACCGCCAGCACGATGGCGACGAACAGCATCCAGTTGACGAACGGGATGTAGATCTGCCCCGTGTCCCGCACGCTGGTGTGCAGGATGTTCAGGCGCGGCAGGTAACCGAGCTGGATGACCTGCTTGGTCACGCTGAAGGCGCCGGTGATGAGCGCCTGCGAGGCGATGACGGTCGCCATGGTGGCCATGATGACCAGCGGGATCAGCGCCCAGTCGGGGGCCATCATGTAGAACGGGTTCTTCACCGCCTCGGGCTCGGCCAGCAGCAGCGCGCCCTGGCCGAAATAATTGATGGTGAGCGCCGGCATCGCCACGCTGAACCAGGCCAGGCGGATGGGTTTCTTGCCGAAGTGGCCCAGGTCGGCGTAGAGCGCCTCGGCACCGGTCACGCACAGCACCACCGCGCCCAGCACGATGAAGCTGGTGCCCGGGTTGTTCCAGATGAAGCCCAGCGCATGGTGCGGGCTCAGGGCGCCCAGGATTTCTGGGTGGCCGATGATGTGCGGAATGCCCAGGGCGGCCAGGCTCAGGAACCACACCAGGGTGATGGGCCCGAAGTAGCGCCCGATGCCGCCGGTGCCGCGCTTTTGCACCGCGAACAGGCAAAACAGCACGACGAGGGTGAGCGGGATGACGGCCTTGCCGAAGTGCGGCGATACCACTTCGAGCCCCTCGACCGCCGACAGCACCGAGATGGCCGGGGTGATGACCCCGTCGCCATAGAAGAGCGAGGTGCCGAAGATGCCGATGCACAGCAGCACGCTGCGCAGCCGGGGCTTGTCCTTCACCGCCTGGGAGGCCAGCGCCAGCATGGCGATGAGCCCGCCTTCCCCGTTGTTGTCGGCCCGCAGGACCAGCACCACGTATTTGAGCGAGACGATGGTGGTCAGCGTCCAGAAGAAGATGGACAGGATGCCGTAGACGTTCTGGGGCGTGAAGGCCACGTGTCCCGAGCCGAACACCTCCTTGACCGCATACAGCACGCTGGTGCCGATATCGCCATACACGACGCCGATGGCGCCCAGGGTGAGCGCCGCGAGCGAGGACTTGGAACTTTGCACAGACTGGCCCGCTGGCACCGGGGCCAACCGGGATTCCGATATTGGGGGACCGCTATTGTGGCGCGGCTCGCCCCCGATGGCTCGGCCCCCGCCCGGTTGTTGCAATGCAGCAACTGAGGCGGCCACGGCCGCCCCCTCCCCTTGCCCGAGCGTGGCCGCGCGGCCGTCAGTCGTAGATCTCGGCCTCGGGGTTGGTGGCTTCCAGCTCGTAGCTGGCGGCGAGCATCGCCAGGCGCGCCACCACACCATACATATAGAAGCGGTTGGGCGCGCTGGCGCCGGGGCGGGCGCCGGGCTGGGGCAGGTGCGTGCTGTGCTCGAAGGCCAGGGGCACGAAGCTCGCGCCGGGGGCGTTGAGGTTCTCGTCCACGCCGCGCTCGGCATGCATGCGGTAAAAGCCTCCGACCACGTAGCGGTCCATCATGTAGACGACCGGCTCGGCCACGGCCTCGTGCACCCGCTCCTGCGTGAGCACGCCTTCCTGGATGATCACGTCGCTCACCGCCTGCCCGTCCTTGATGACGGCCATCTTGTTCCGGGTCTTGCGGTTGAGCGCGTCCAGGTCCTTGGCGTCGCGCACGGTCATGATGCCCATGCCGTAGGTGCCGTTGTCGGCCTTGACGATGACGAAGGGCTTTTCGTTGATGCCGTATTCCTTGTACTTGCGGCGCACCTTGCCCAGTTGCGCATCGACGGCCGCGCGCAGCCCCTCCATGCCCGTGCCTTCGTTGAAGTCAACGCCTTCGCAGCGGCTGAATAGCGGGTTGATGAGCCACGGGTCGATGCCCAGCAGCTTGCCGAAGCGCTTGGACACTTCCTCGTAGCTCTGGAAATGGCGGCTCTTGCGGCGCACGCTCCAGCCGGCGTGCAGCGGCGGCAGCAGGTACTGCTCGTGGATGTCCTCCAGGATGCCCGGGGGGCCGGCCGAGAGATCGTTGTTGAGCAAGATGGTGCAGGGGTCGAAGTTCTTGAGCCCCAGGCGCCCCTTGGTGCGGACCACGGGCTCGAGCGTGACGGAGTCGCCGTTGGGCAGGGTCACCGTGGTGGGCTTCTTGATCTCGGGGCTGATGGAGCCCACGCGCACGTTGAGCCCCGCCATGTTGAAGATGCGCTGCAGCTGGATCACGTTCGCCAGGTAGAACGTGTTGCGGCTGTGGTTCTCCGGCACGATGAGCAGGTTGCGGGCCTCGGGGCAGATCTTCTCGATGGCCGCCATGGCCGCCTGCACGGCCAGGGGCAGCATGTCGGTGGTCAGGTTGTTCCAGCCGCCGGGAAACAGGTTGGTGTCCACCGGAGCGAGCTTGAAGCCGGCATTGCGGATGTCCACCGACGTATAGAACGGGGGCGTGTGCTCCATCCACTCCAGACGGAACCACCGCTCGATCGCGGGCATGGAATCGAGAATGCGCTGTTCGAGCTCGTTGATCGGTCCCGTGAGGGCGGTGATGAGATGCGGAACCATGAAAAGCCCTCGGAAGACGAAAGACGCGTTGAATTGTAGGGATATGGGGACGCGCCCCGGCTTCGCAACCCCGGCCGCCGGCTTTCGCCACCGGTGCGCCGCCCCGGCCCGCCCGGCCGCCGCCCCGCGCTACCGCCGCCAGAACGCCGGGGTGAGCAACACCATGAAGCTCAGGATCTCCAGCCGCCCGAGCAGCATGGCCAGGGTGCAGACCCAGAGCTGGAACTCCGTGAGCACCGCGTAGGTGGCCGACGGCCCGAGCAGCCCCAGGCCGGGCCCCGTGCAGTTGACGCTGGCCAGCACGGCGGAGAACGCGCTCACCAGGTCCAGGTCGGTCAGCAGCAGCACCATGCTCAGCACTGTGACGGTGGCGCCATAGACCAGCATGAACGCCAGCACCGAGAAGATCATGCGGTGGTCCACCACCGCGCGGCCCAGGCGCACGGGCTGCACGGCGCGGGGGTGGGCCAGGCGCGTCATCTCGCGGCGGGCCTGCTTCAGCAGGATCAGCATGCGCACCATCTTGATGCCGCCACCGGTCGATCCCGCGCTGGTGGCCACGCCCGACAGCATGAGCATGAAGATCGGCGCGAACACCGGCCAGGCCAGGTAGTCGGTGGTGGCAAAACCCGTCGTCGTGGCGACCGACACCACATGGAAGAACCCATGCCGCAGCGCCGCCAGCGGCGCATACACGCCCTTGGCCCACAGCAGCAGCGCAACGAACAGGCCGCCGCCCAGCAGCGTGAGCACGGTGGCGCGCATCTCGGGGTCGCACCACAGGCTGCGCCAGTGGCCCTTGCGCAGCGCGACGAAATACAGCGCGAAGTTGCAGCTGGCCACCACCATGAACACCACCGCGATGGATTCGAGCAGGGGCGACTGGAAATGGCCGAAGCTGCTGTCGTGCGACGACAGCCCGCCCAGGCTCACCGTGGTGAACATGTGCATGACGGCATCGGCCGGCGGCATGCCGCCCAGCCAGTAGGCCAGCGCACACGCCAGCGAGAAAAGCACGTACACGCCCCACAGCCCCTTGGCGGTTTCGGTCATGCGCGGGGTGAGTTTGGTGTCCTTGACCGGGCCCGCGGCCTCGGCCTTGAAGAGCTGGCTCGCGCCCACGCCCAGCAGCGGCAGCACGGCCACCGCCAGGATCAGGATGCCCATGCCGCCCAGCCACTGCATGAAGGTGCGCCACACGTTGATCGACAGCGGCAGCGCATCCAGCCCCGTCAGCACCGTGCCGCCCGTGGTGGTCAGGCCCGAGACGGCCTCGAAGTACGCATGCGTGAACGATATCGGCCGGCCGATCTGGTGCATGGCCAGCAGCAGCGGCAGCGCGGCGAAGAGCGGCAGCACCACCCATACGAGCGCGACGAGGATGATGCCGTGGCGCGGCTGCAGTTCGCGCGCCTGATGGCGCAGACCCGCCCACAGCCCGCCGCCGCACAACAGCGTGGCCGCCAGGGCGCCGGCGTATTGCGGCCACAGGCCGTCGCCCGTCCACCAGGAGGCCGCCAGCGGCACGCCGAAGGCCAGCGAGAACAGGGCGAGCAGGGCGCCCAGCACGCGCAGAACGGGAAGAAGGTCCGCCATGGTGTCGGTGTGGAAGGAAACGAAGAGAGCCGGGGGCGCGGGTTCAGAAGAACGTCGCGCCCAGGCGGAAGGCCTTTTCCACGTCGCGCACCAGCCGCTTGTTCGGCAGGAAGAACACCACGTGGTCCCCGCTTTCGATCACCGTGTGGCTGCGCGGAATGATGACCTGGGGTTCGGCGAAAGCGTCCGGCCCATCGCCCTCGGCCAGCGCCGCATCCGCCCCCGGCTCCGCGCCGGACAGACCGCGCACGATCAGCCCCATGTGCACCTCGGGCGGCAGGTGCAGGTCGCCGACCTTGCGGCCCACCACGCGCGAGCTCTTGCGGTCGCCGCGCGCCACGATCTCCAGCGCCTCGGCCACGCCCCGGCGCAGGCTGTGCACGGCCTGCACGTCGCCGCGGCGCACGTAGGCCAGCAACTCGCCCAGCATGGCCTGCGCGGGCGACAGCGCGATGTCGATCTGCGTGCCGTGCATCAGGTCGGCATACGAGCGCCGGTTGATCAGCGCCAGCACGCGGCTCGCGCCCATGCGCTTGGCCAGCAGGCAGGCCATGATGTTGTCCTCGTCGTCGTCGGTGAGCGCGAGGAACAGGTCCACCTCCTCGACGTTCTCGTCGCCCAGCAGGTCTTCGTCCGTGGCATCGCCCTGCAGCACCAGCACCTCGGAGGGCAGCGTGGAGGCCAGCTCGACACAGCGGTCCGGATCGCCCTCGATCACCTTGATGTGAAAGCGCCCCTGCTGCGCCAGCTGCCGCGCCAGGCGCAGGCCCACGCGGCCGCCGCCGGCGATCATGATGCGGCGCACCGCCCGCGCGGGCTGGCCGTCGCGCTGGTGCATGGCGGCCAGCACCTGGGGAATGTGCTCGCGCGCGGACAGCACGAAGACCTCGTCGCCCGCCGCGATGCGCGTGTCGCCGTCGCAGGCGATGAAGCGGTCGGGCTCTTCGGGAAAGCGGCGGTAGATGGCCACCATGCGCATGGCCACGTCCGGGATGCCGGCCCGCATGTCGGCGATGCGCACACCCGCCACGGTCGCGCCGGCCCGCACGCGCACCGACACCAGGCAGGCCCGGCCGCCGGCGAATTCGCGCACCTGCAGCGCCTCGGGGTACTCCACCAGCTTGCCGATGTAGCGCGTCAGCGATTCCTCGGGGCAGATGATGCGGTCCACCGCGAAGCCGTCCTTGCCCAGCAGCAGCGCGGCCTGCTCGCGGTCGTGCTCGAAGCCCGAGGAGCGCACCCGCGCGATGCGCGTGGGCACGTTGAAGAGCAGCTGCGCAACCTTGCAGCACACGAGGTTGGTCTCGTCCTGCGCGGCGCAGGCGATCAGCAGGTCGGTGTCGCGCGCGCCGGCCTCGGCCAGCACCTCGGGGTCGATGCCGTTGCCCACCACGCCGCGCAGGTCGAAGCGCGATTCCAGATCGCGCAGGCGCTGGGCGTCCGTGTCGATGACGGTGATGTCGTTCTGCTCGGACACGAGGCTGTCGGCCACGCTACAGCCGACGCGGCCCGCGCCGAGAATGATGATTTTCATGTCAGTGTGGGGCTGGGCCGGACCGCAGGCTCGATGGGGACCGTCAGCCGCGCACTTCGCCTTCTCCCAGCACCACGTACTTGAGCGAGGTCAGGCCCTCGATGCCCACCGGGCCGCGGGCATGGAACTTGTCGGTGCTGATGCCGATCTCGGCGCCCAGCCCGTACTCGAAGCCGTCGGCGAACCGGGTGCTGGCGTTGACCATCACGCTGGCCGAGTCCACCTCGCGCAGGAAGCGCTGGGCGTGGCCGTGGTGGGTGGTAAGGATGGCGTCGGTGTGGTGGCTGGAGTAGCGGTTGATGTGGGCGATGGCCTCGTCCAGGCCGTCCACCACCTTCACGCTGATGATCGGGGCGAGGTATTCCTCGCTCCAGTCCTGCTCGGTGGCGGGCACCAGCTTCGCGCCCGGCACGCCGGCCAGCAGGGCGAGCGATTCGGGGCAGCCGCGCATCTCCACGCCCTTGGCGGCATAGACCGCGCCGATCTGCGGCAAAAAGGCGGCCGCCGCGCCCCGCGCCACCAGCAGGCTCTCGCTGGCGTTGCACGGGCTGTACTTGTTCGTCTTGGCGTTGTCGGCCACCTTCACCGCCATGGCGATGTCGCAGGGGTCGTCCACATAGGTGTGGCAATTGCCGTCCAGGTGCTTGATGACCGGCACCTTGGCGTCGCGGCTGATGCGCTCGATCAGGCCCTTGCCGCCGCGCGGGATGATGACGCCCACGTACTCGGGCATGGCGATCAGGTGGCCCACGGCCTCGCGGTCGGTGGTCTGCACCAGTTGCACCGCGTCCTCGGGCAGGCCGGCCTCGGCCAGGGCCTGCTGCACCAGGGCCGCCAGGGCCTTGTTGGAGTCGATGGCCTCGGAGCCGCCGCGCAGGATGCAGGCGTTGCCGCTCTTGATGCTGAGGCTGGCGGCCTCGATGGTCACGTTGGGGCGGCTCTCGTAGATCATGCCGAACACGCCGATGGGCACGCGCATCTGGCCGACGCGGATGCCGCTGGGCTGCTGGCGCATGCCGGTGATCTCGCCGATCACATCGCCCATGGCGGCGAGCTGCTCACAGCCGAGCGCGCAGGTTTCCAGCACCTTGGGGGTGAGCTTCAGGCGATCGACCATGGGCTCGGCCAGGCCGGCGGCGCGGGCGCGCTCCAGGTCGCGGGCGTTGCTTTCCTGCAGCGGGGCGGTCTGCTCGCGCAGCAGGCGGGCCAGGGCGAGCAGGGCCCGGCTCTTGACCGCCGAGGGCGCCCGCGCCATCTGCGCGGAAGCCGCTTTTGCCTGGATGCCGAGGCCATGGGTGTATTCGGCGATGTGGAGCGCGTTCATGGGCGTGATTTTGACGCAGTTGCCGCGGCCGCGGAAACGCAGGGCTGTCGCGTCCCTCGCCCCTCGGAACGGAATCACTACCAATTTGATAGCACTATGCCCTAGTACTGATTGCACTGGAGCCCGATTCGACCCCAAACCCTTTCCGGGACCGCCGCCGTCACCCCAGCCCGGCGGGCGTGTCCAGATCGCGCAGCACGCCGGGGTCGTCCAGCGCGCAGCGCTGCGCGGCCGCCCAGTCGAGCGCACGGCGCACGCCGTCGTCGCCCGACAGTCCCTCCAGCCGGGGATACAGCACTGCCGGGATCAGCCGCGGATTGCCGGGCTGGCCGCCGAACACCGGCAGCACGGGCTGCCCCGGCTGGCGCTGCCAGGCCGCGATGAGCGCGCGCACGGTGGCCGCCCGCACGTCCCCCATGTCGGCCAGCGCGACCACGATGGCCGGCGCGCCGCGCACCAGCGGCAGGGCGGCCGACAGCGAGGCCGCCAGCCCATCACCGCGCCGGAACGACCACGCCACCTCGACCTGCAGGCGGCGGCAGCGCATCAGCCCCCAAGCATCGCCCGGCGGCAGCACGGCCACCACGCGCGGGCACACGGCCTGCAGCGGCGCGAGCGCGGCCTCCATCAGCGAATCATGGCCGGGCCAGGGCACGCGGCGCTTGTCGCTGCCGAAGCGCCGCGCGTGGCCGGCCGCCAGCAGCACGCCGACCACGCCGTGGGCCGGCGCCGTGGGCAGGGCTTCGTCGCAGGCGGTGTCCATGGCGCGGCCTATACCGCGAGGTACGCGCGGCGCACGTCCTCGTTGCGCGACAGCGCCTCGATCGGGCCCTCGTAGCGGATCTGGCCCTTTTCCAGCACATAGGCCCGGTCGGACACCATCTCGGCAAAGCGCACGTTCTGCTCGGACAGCAGGATGCTCGCGCCCCGGGCCTTGAGCTGCAGGATCGTCTGTGCCATCTGCTCGACGATCACGGGCGCCACGCCCTCGGAGGGCTCGTCCAGCAGCACCAGGTACGGGTTGCCCATGAGCGTGCGCGCCACGGTGAGCATCTGCTGCTCGCCGCCGCTCATCTGCCCGCCGGGCCGGTCCTGCATGACGCCCAGGTTGGGAAAGAGCCGGTACAGCGCGGCGGGCGTCCAGGACGGCGCCTCGCTGCCGTCGGGCCAGTGCCGGGGCGGCTGGCGGCCGACCTCCAGGTTCTCGGTGACCGTGAGGTCGGCGAACACGCGCCGGTCCTCGGGCACGAAGCCCAGGCCCATCCGCGCGATCTCGTAGGGCGCCAGCCCCGCGATCGGGCGGCCGAGAAAATCCACCCGCCCCTGCCGCCGCGCGAGCAGCCCCATGATGGCCTTGAAGGTGGTGGACTTGCCCGCGCCGTTGCGGCCCATCAGCGCCACGACCTCGCCGCGGCGCACCTGCAGCGACACGTCGAACAGGATGTGCGCCGCGCCGTACCAGGCGTTCAGGCCGGAGACCTCCAGCAGCGGCGGCGGCGCCGGCGTCGGCGCGGGGGCGGTCATGCCGCGCCCTCCGGCACCGCGTCGCGGTGCCCGCTCTTTTCCCCGAAGGTCGTGCCGGTGCCCAGGTACACCGCCTGCACCCCGGGGTGGTTGCGGATCGCGTGGGCATCGCCCTCGGCGATGAGCCGGCCCTGCGCCAGCACGATGATGCGGTCGGCATGGGCGAACACCACGTCCATGCTGTGCTCGGTGAACAGCACCGCCATGCGGCGCTCGGCCACGAGTCGCCCGGTGAGCGCCATGAGGTCGCTGCGCTCCTGCGGCGCCATGCCGGCCGTGGGCTCGTCCATCAGCAGCAGTTGCGGATCGTTGGCCAGCGCCAGGGCCAGCTCCACGCGCTTGACGTCGCCGTAGGCCAGTTCGCTGCACGGGCGGTCGGCCTGCGCGTCCATGCCGACCTGGGCCAGGAGCGCCATCGCCTCGGCGCGGTAGTGCGAGGCGGCGGGCCGCCACAGCGCGAAAACACGCCGGTGGTGCGACAGCAGCGCCATCTGCACGTTCTCGACCACGGTGAGCGAGGCGAACGTGGCCGCGATCTGGAAGGTGCGGCCCACGCCCAGGCGCGCGATGGCGCGGGGGGGCAGGCCCAGCAGCTCGCGCCCCTGCAACTGCACCGAGCCGGCCGTGGCCTTCGTCTGCCCGCCCACCATGTCGAAGGTGGTGGACTTGCCCGCCCCGTTGGGCCCGATGAGCGCGAGCAATTCCCCCGCCGCCAGGTCGAACCCGATGCCATCGACGGCCTGCACGCCGCCATAGGATTTGCGCAGGCCGCGCACCTGGAGCAGCGTCATGGCGACGGCCCTTCGAGGATGGTGGGCGCCGCCGCCGGTCGTTCGGCCCGGCGCTGCGCGATCTGCTGCGCGAAGCCCGCGATGCCCTGCGGAAAGGCCAGCACCAGCAGCAGGATCACCCCGCCGAACAGCGCGCGCCAATATTCCGTGGCCCGCAGGATGGCGTCCTGCAGCACGCTGAACGCCGCCGCGCCGACGATGGGCCCCAGCAGCGTTTGCAGGCCGCCCAGCAGCACCATGACCAGCCCATTCACCGACTGGCCCACGGCCACCGCCTCCGGCGAAATGCTGCCCTTGGAGAACGCGAACAGGCTGCCCGCCAGGCCGGCGAACCCGCCCGCGATCACGAAGGCCATCCACTGCACGCGCCGCACGTCGATGCCCACCGCCTCGGCCCGCAGCGCCGAGTCGCGCCCCGCGCGCAGCGCGTAGCCGAACGGCGCGAACAGCACGCGCCGCAGCGCCAACACCGACAGCCCCACCAGCGCCAGCGTGAGGTAGTAGTAGGCCGCACCGCCCAGCCACGGCGCGGGCCACACGCCGATCAGGCCGTTCGAGCCGCCCGTGACTGCGTCCCACTGGAACACCACCGACCACACGATCTGCGAGAACGCGAGGGTCAGCATGGCCAGGTACACGCCCGACAGGCGCACGCAGAACCAGCCGAAGACCAGCGCGCCGGCCCCGGCCACCAGCGGCGCGAGCGCCATGGCCAGCGGCATGGGCATGCTGAAGGCCTTGAGCAGCACCGCCGCGCCGTAGGCGCCCAGCCCGTAGTAGGCCGCGTGGCCGAACGAATGCAGCCCGCCCGGGCCCATGATGAAGTGCAGGCTCACCGCGAAGAGCACCGCCACCAGCACGTCCTGCGCCAGCACCGTGGCATACGGCAGCCAGGCCGACAGCAGCGGCAGCGCGGCCAGCGCCGCCAGCACGACCACCACCGCGGCCCGGAACAGCGGCGTGCCCGAGCGCAGCGGCGCCTCCGCCGGCGCCGAGTTGCGGCTCACGGCCTGGGGCCGCCCCATCAGCCCCCAGGGCCGGAACACCAGCACCAGGGCCATCACCAGGAACTCCACCACCAGCGTGAGCTTGGAAAACGACACCTCGACGCCGAACCACTGCACCGTGCCCAGCCCAACGCACAGCGCCTTGATCTCGGCGACCAGCAGCGCGGCCACGTAGGCGCCCGGGATCGACCCCATGCCGCCCACCACCACGATCACGAACGCCTCGCCGATGGCGCGCAGGTCCAGCGCCAGGCTGGCCGGCTCGCGCGGCAACTGCACCGCGCCGCCCAGCCCAGCGAGCATCGCGCCCAGCGCGAACACGCCCGTGAAGAGCCACGCCTGGTTGACGCCCAGGGCGCCGAGCATTTCGCGGTCCTGCGTGGCGGCGCGCACCAGCGTGCCCCAACGCGTGCGCGTGAGCAGCAGCCACAGCAGGCCCAGCACCAGCGGGCCCAGGGCGATCAAGAACAGGTTGTAGGCCGGGTACTGCCGGCCCATCAGCTCGATCGAGCCCGCCAGGCCCGGCGCGCGCCGGCCCAGCAGTTCCTCGGGGCCCCAGAGCCACAGCACCGCGTCGCTCACCACCAGCACCAGCGCGAACGTGGCCAGCAGCTGGAACAGCTCCGGCGCGCGGTAGATGCGCCGCAGCAGCACCACCTCCACCAGCGCGCCGAAGGCGCCCACCGCCAGCGCCGCCAGCAGCAGGCCGAGCCAGTAGCCCAGCGGCCCGCCGGCCGGGCCCGCCAGACCCGCCATGTGCTCGACCAGCGAATACGCCAGGTACAGGCCCAGCATGTAGAACGAGCCGTGCGCGAAGTTGACGATGCGCGTCACCCCGAAGATCAGCGACAGGCCGGCCGCCACCAGGAAGAGCGACGACGCCTCGGCCAGCCCGTTGAGCAGCTGGGTCAGGAAGCCGGAGAAATCCATCGCGGGCGGAACGGGGCGCGGCGGGTCGCGGGGGAATCGTCAGGCCGGCGCGTCAGGGCGCGGGGCGCAGCGCGCGCACCTCGGCCTCGGGCGGCAGCAGGGTGTCGCCGGGCACGTAGCGGTAGTCGACCATCACGCCCTTGCCATCCTTGAGCGCGATCTTGCCCACGTACACGCCCAGCGTGGACTGGTGGTCGATCGCGCGGTATTCGATGGGGCCGTCGGGCGTGGACACCTGGAGGCCGCTGAACGCCTTGGCCAGCGACTCGGCATCGGTCTTGCCGCCCGCGCGCTTGACGCCCGCGGCCAGCGACTGGATGGTGTCGTAGCCGATCAGCGCTCCCAGGCGCAGGTCTTCCTTGCCGTACTTGGCCTGGTAGGCCGCGACGAACGCCTTGTGGGCCGGCGTGTCGATGCTGTACCAGGGGTAGCCGGTGACGATCCAGCCCACGGGCGCCTCGTCGCGCAGCGGCTCCAGGTACTCGGGCTCGCCGGTCAGCAAGCTCACCACCGGGGTGCTCTTGAACAGGCCGCGCGTGGTGCCTTCGCGCACGAACTTGGCCAGATCGGGGCCGAACAGCGCGTTGAAGATGGCGTCGGGCTTGGCATCGGCGATGGCCTGGGCCACGCTGCCGGCGTCCAGCTTGCCCAGCGGCGCGGCCTGCTCGGTGACGAACTCGATGCCGGGCTGCTGCGCCTTCATGCGCTTTTTGAACGTGTCCACCGCCGACTGGCCGTATTCGTAGTTGGGGTACACGATGGCCCAGCGCTTTTTCTGGAGCTTGAGCGCCTCGGGCACCAGGGCCGACGACAGCATGTGGGTGGACGAGCGCAGGCGGTACGTGTAGGCGTTGCCGTTTTGCCAGGTGATCTTGTCGGTGAGCGCTTCGCTGGCCAGGAAAAAGCGCTTCTTTTGCTTGGCGTAGTCGGACAGCGCCAGGCCGATGTGCGACAGGAAGCTGCCCGCCAGGATGTCCACCCGCTCGCGCGAGACCAGCTCGTCGGCCAGCCGCACGGCCTCGCCGGGGTTGGCGTTGTCGTCGCGCGTGACCAGTTCGAGCTTCCTGCTGCCGATGCCGCCCGCGGCATTGACCTCGTCCACCGCCAGGTGCATGCCCTTCTTGTAGGCCTCCAGGAACACCGGCTGGGCCTTGTAGCTGTTGATCTCGCCGATCTTGATCGTGCCCTGCGCCCAGGCGGGGACACCGGGAAAAGCGCCCAACACGGCGACACAGGCCGCAGCCAGCCAGCGCGCGCCGGCGCCCGCAACGAAACGGTGGGGAAAGCTCATGACAACTCCTAGCGAAATAGAGGGCGGGCCGACTTTTCCTGCGGGTCCACCGGCGCAACCGCGCAACCCCCCGATGCTGGCACATCCGCCGCAGGCCCAGCCCCGAAAATCGCAGCGATTCCATGGCTTTGCGGATCGCATTGTCCCGGGTAGCGGCCGGCCCGGGCGACCCCGCCGGGCGCCGGCCGTGTTAAACATGCCGGACCGTCTCGCCACCGCCCTGCCCCGTTCGGCATGGCGGCCTGTCCTTCACTGCTTTCGGAATCTCCATGCGCACGCCTTTCGAACTCATCACCGCCCACTACGCCGCCTCCGCCCGCCAGGACATCGCCGCCATGATGGCCGACATGGCGCCCGACGTGCAGTGGACCGAAATGGCGGGTTTTCCATGCGCGGGCACCTGGGTGGGACCTCAGCAGGTGATCGACAGAGTTTTCAAGGTGCTGGGCGCCGACTGGATCGGCTACCGCTTCGATCTGGAGACGTTGATCGATGGCGGCGACCGCATCGTGGGCGTCGGCAGCTACTCGGGCACCCATAGCCGCACGGGCAAGGCCATGCAGGTGCGGGCGGCGCACGTGTGGCAGGTGCAGGGCGAGCGAATCGTGCGCTTCGAGCAGTTCACCGACACCCTGCTGGTCGATCGTGCGATGGCCTGATTCCGGGCGCGAAAGCGATGCCCCGGCAGATGCCATTAAATTGATAGCAACATGCCCTAGATATTATTGCGGTGGAGCCCGATTGGGGCATGCATCCAAAAGCCAGGGGCATGCCCGCCTGCGCCGCCCTCACTCCGAGAACGACGGCACCGCCACCGGCAGCGTCGGCGCCACCCAGCGGTAGCGGTCGTCCAGCACGTTGCGCTGCGGCATGGCACCGGCCCAGCCGACGTGCAGCAGATCGGCCAGGGTCCAGGCCGCCCAGTCGGCGCGGAACGGCCGCTGCGCCGTGGCGGCGGACACCGGCTGCGCCGCCGCGCTGCGCCAGATCACCGTGGGAATGCGATAGCCCGAGGCGGTCGCGGGGCTGTGTCCCGCGCGGTCGCTGCCGTGACCGACCTCCTGGCCGTGGTCGGACAGGTACATCCACGCCCGGGACTCGCCCGGCCGCGCCCCGGCGCGCGCCAGCTGCAGCGTCTCGGACACCACGAAGTCGTGGTACAGCAGGGCCGCGTCGTACTGCTGGCGGTAGCGCCGCACCCAGGCCGAGCGGCCCTGGCCGGCCAGCTGCGCCTCGACCGCATCCACGTGGTCGTCGAACGGGTTGTCGCCGCTCGGAAAGCGCAGCCGGTAGTGCGGGTGCGCGCCCATCAGGTGCACCACGATCAGCTTGCGCTCGGCGGGGTCGTCCAGCGCCTCCTGCACGCAGTCCAGCAGCTCGCCGTCCAGCGAGGCGCCCGCGCGGCCCGGCGTGCGGTTGACCATGTCCACCACGTCGGCCAGGCGCGCATGCTGCTGCTCGATCGCCACGTCGTCGTGGTTGCTCATCCACCAGACCTTGTAGCCCGCGGCGCGGGCCAGCGCCAGCACGTGCTGGCCGTCGGCCCGGCCGGGCTGCCCGAAGCCGAAGATGTTGGCCAGCGCGGGCAGCGTGCTGGCATCGACCGACCACGCATGGCGCAGCACGGCCATCTCCCCGCCCAGCACGCGCTGCTGGGCCTCCAGGCGCGGCGTGGTGGGGCGCGCGTAGCCGTACAGGCCCAGGTTGTCGCGGTTGATGCTGTCGGTCACCACCAGCACCACGGTGGACGGGCCGGCGCGAGTGACTGCGGGCGCCGCCTGCCGCGCCCGCTCCAGCAGGGCGCTGCGCTGGCGCTCCTGGTCGGCCCAGCCGCTGCGCAGGCTGTGGACCGCCGCGTTCCAGTGCATCCAGTAGGCGACCGGGTGCAGCCGGCGCCACGGCTTGCTGGCATAGCCCAGGGCGCTGAGCGCCAGCAGTGCGCACAGCAGCGCCACCAAGCTTCGCGGCCAGCGCACGGTGGTGCGCAGGCCCCGGCGCGCGCTGCGGCCCACCAGCCACGCGGCGACCACCAGCGCCGCCGACCACACGGCCACCGAGCGCCAGTGCATCGACAGGTATTCGGCGCTCTCGCGGCCCGTGGTGTTGGCGGCCGCGCCGAGCACCAGCGTGCTGTCGGGCGCGGCCTGGTAGGCGTCCAGCAGATAGGCGCGCGCCACGCCGTCGAGCGCGAAGGCCATGGCCCACAGCCACACGGCGGCGGTGCGCAGCCGGTGCACGGCGTCGCTGCGCACCGGCCAGGCCAGCCACAGCAGGGCGGGCAGGGCCAGCGCCATCAATTGCACCACACGGCGGCCATCGTGCCCGAGGGCCACCAGCGCCAGCACCGTGGCGGTGGCCAGACCCAGGGCGCGCAGCGCCTGCCGCGGCGCGGGCGGCGGGGCCGCGGAAAGGGAGGAAGGGTCTGGCACGTTCGGGATCCGGCTCGTCGGGGTGGCGCGGATTCTGACAGCGGGCCAAGCCCCCGCACGCGCCAGGGCCGGCGCGGCCCCAGGCCGGCAGGGGCTTCTATAATCCGCGCTCCCTTGGGGAGTAGCCGGCTTTCGTGCAATGTCTTTCGAGCGTTGTACGAAGGCGCCTGCGTCAACACACTCGGCATGCTGCATGCCGTGGCGCAGGCAACCGTTGCGGTTGGCGAGACCATCGGCATGCCACCGCGACGACAGGTCGGGCAGCGGGGGCGTGCCTTTGCGCTCGCCCGGCCGTACAACGACGTCCCCACCATGAATTTCGCCTCCACCGCCTTGCTCGCGCTGGCCATGTCCACCGACGCCTTCGCCGCCGCCGTCGGCAAGGGCAGCGCCCTGCAGAAACCCCGCTGGTCCGAAGCCCTGCGCACCGGCGCCATCTTCGGCGTCATCGAGGCGCTCACCCCGATCGCCGGCTGGGCGCTGGGCTATGCCGCCTCGGGCTACGTGAAGGAATGGGACCACTGGATCGCGTTCACGCTGCTGACCATCCTCGGGCTGCGCATGGTGTACGCCGCGTTCCAGGCGCCCGACGCCGAAGCCGAAAAACCCGCCCGCCACGGCTTCTGGCTGCTGGCCGTGACCGGCTTTGCCACCAGCATCGATGCGATGGCCGTGGGCGTGGGGCTGGCGTTCCTCGACGTGGGCATCCTGCCCGTGGCGGCCGCCATCGGCCTGGCGACGTTTGCCATGGTCACGATCGGCGTGATGGTCGGCCGGGTGCTGGGAAGCATCGCGGGCCGCTGGGCCGAGGCCGTGGGCGGCGTACTGCTGATCGGCATCGGCTCGGTGATCCTCTACGAGCACCTGACCACGTTCTGATCCCGGCACACGCTACCCTTGCCGCATGACCCGTTTTTCCGACACCACCACCGCCCTCGTGCAACTGGCCACGCTGGACTCCGCCCTGGCCCGCTGCCGCGCCCCGGGCGGCAGCGCCACCGAGCTGAGCGCCACGGCCCGCACGCAGGACGCGCTGCTGGCCGCCCTGCCCCCGCGCTATGCCGAGGTGCTGCACGGCCTGCTCGACCGCCTCGAATCGAGCGCGCTGTTTTCCGAGGAAAGCTGCTCGTTCAGCCAGAAGGACCTGCTGGACAGCCTGCAGCAGTGGGTGGACAAGGCCGGGGACGTGCTTCGCCAGGCGGGCTGACCGGGCCTGCCATCGCGCCCCGTCCACCGCCCGGTCACCGCTCGGCGCGGCCCGCCCACTTCTCCCGGGCGATGTAGGCGCGCACGCCCAGGCCCAGGAACGGCGCGGGCGGCATGCGCGCGGGCGCGCCCAGCGCCAGGGCGTCGGCGATCAGCGGATGGTCCTGGCCCAGCGCCAGATCGGCCGCGAGCGCGCCCAGCACCGTGTGCTTGACGATGCCCCCGCCGTTGCAACCCGCCACGCCGTGCACGTTGGAAGCAAAGCGCCCCCAGCGCGGCGCGCCGTTGCGCGTGATGGCGATGGCGCCTTCCCAGAAATGCGCGAGCAGCACGTCGGCCAGCTGCGGAAACCGCGCATCGAACACGGCCCGGTGCGCGCGCCGCACGCGCTCGCGCACGGCGGCGGCCACGCGAAAGCGCGGCGCGTATTCGAAGCCCTGGCGCACCAGCAGGCGGTGGTCGTCGGTGTAGCGCAGCGTGGCGCCGGCCACGGCGTTCACCGGCGTCACGCCCCAGCCCTGCGGTGCGCCCAGCCGCTCGCGCTGCGCGGGCGTGAGCGGCGCGCTCAGCGAGCCGAAGGTGGCCAGCGGAAAGGTCTCGCCACGGAACAGGCCGAGCTGCTGCGCAAAGGCGTTGCTGGCCACGATGAGCTGCGGCGCCTCGATGCGCCCCTGCGCGGTGTGGGCCACCACCGCGTGCGGGGCGATGTCCAGCGCGTGCACGGGCGTTTTCTCGTACAGCGCGACCTGGGCGGGCAGCGCATCGGCCAGGCCCCGGCACAGCGCGGCCGGGTTGAGCAGCACCGTGCCCGGCGTGTACAGCCCGGCGGCGAAGTAGCGCGTGCCCAGGCGCGCGGCGAGCGCATCGCGGTCCAGCCGTTCGTGCGGCTCGCCCAGCGCGCGCAGTTCCTGGGCATGGTGGTCCAGCGTGCGCCCGGCCGCGGGCGACACGGCACAGTGGTATTTGCCCGCGCGGCGCCACTGGCAGTCGATGGCGTGCGCGGCGATGTGCCGCTGCAGGTCGGCCAGGCCGGCGGCCAGCAGGCGCTGGTAGTGCGCGGCCTGGCGCAGCTCTTCGAGCGAACTGCCCACGTTGTGCGGCACGTCGATGGCGAAGCCGGAGTTGCGGCCCGAGGCGTTGTCGCCCACCGTGCCCGCATCGACCAGCACCACGTGCGCGTGCGGGCGCAGCTCGGCCAGGCGGCGCGCGGCGGCCAGGCCCGCGCAGCCGGCGCCCAGCACCAGCCAGTCGGCCCGCACGGGGCCCTGCAGCGCCGGACGCGGCGCGCGCACCGGCAGGATGGCCGACCAGCCGTTGGTGGCATCGTCGGCCGGCAGGCGCAAGGGGGTGGAACGCGGCGTCGGCAAGGCGATCGAAAGGCGCTGCGGGCGCTCAGCGAGCCCCGCAGGCCTTGCACAGCTGCAGCGCCAGCCGCTGCAGCGCCTGCCAGCCATCGGCGGGCCAGTCGGGCACCTTGAGGCCCTTGACGATGCCGTCCACCGTGTGCGCGGACTGCAGCAGCCGGGCCGCGGCGGCATCGGAAAAGCGCGGCGCGATGCGCTCGAACAGGCGCTCCTTGGGGCCCCAGATGCGGTTTTCGCGCAGGGCGATGGGCAGGGGCTTGCCGGCGTTGAGCGCGTCCTTCACGCGCTTCAAGGCGCGGATGTCCTCGGCCAGCGCCCAGTGCACCAGCACTTCGGCCTCGCCCTCGGCCTGCAGGCCATCGAGCATGCGCTGCACCCGGGCCACCTGGCCCGAGAGCACCGCCTCGGAGAGCTTGAACACGTCGTAGCGCGCCACGTTGAGCACTGCCGCCTCGACCTGCGCCCACGACAGCTCGCCGGGCGGGTGCAGCAGCGCGAGCTTGGCGATTTCCTGGTGCGCGGCGAGCAGGTTGCCTTCCACGCGGTCGGCGAAGAACTGCAGCGTGCGCTGGCCCTCGTCGCCGCCAGCCACGCGCTGGCCCTGCAGCGACAGGCGCTGGGCGATCCACTGCGGCAGCGCGGCCCGCTCCACCGGGTCGATCTGCACCGAGATGCCCCGGCCGTCCAGCGCGCTGAACCACCCCCCGGTGCGGGTGGCCTTGTCCAGGCGCGGCAGCAGCACCAGGGTGAGCGTGCTGTCGTTGCCCTGCGCGGCCTCGGCGATCTGCTGCAGCGCCGCGCCGCCGTCCTTGCCCGGTTTGCCCGAGGGGATGCGGATCTCCACGATCTGCTTGTCGGCAAAGAGCGAGAGCGAGCCGCCGGCCGCCAGCACGGCGCTCCAGTCGAAGTGCGCGCCGGCCACGGTGTGGCTGCTGCGCTCGGTGTAGCCCTGGGCCCGCGCCGCCGCGCGGATTGCGTCGGCCGCCTCCTGCTGCAGGAGCGGCTCGTCGCCATGCAGGGTGTAGAGCGACCGCACGCCCTTTTGCAGGTGCGCGGCGAGCTGGTTCAGTGCGACTTGCATGGGAGCGGCCAGGGCAGAATCTTTGAATGAAACAGGCCGCACGCCCCAGAAGAACATGCGGTCGCAGCTATCAAATCAATAGCAATCGAGACATCGGCCATCAAACCGGGCGCGCCGCGGCGAGCCGGCGCAGCAGCTGCTGCACGAGGTCGGTCTGCATGTTGCGGTACAGCAGCGCCTCTTCGGCCTCCTTGGCGAGCGCGATGCTTTCGTTGTAGCTCACGTCGCGCTGCTGCAGCAGCTCGGTGTCGGGGATCAGCTCCGCGCCCTGCTGGTTGCGCAGGCGAAAGTGGATGCGCAGGCGCAACTGCAACTCGCGCACCTGGCCCGAGGCGTTGTAGCCCACCACCACGCGCTCGCGCTGCTCGGACAGCAGCTCGAAAATGGCGTCGGCCGTGGTCTTTTGCGTGGGATCGCGCAGCACCGTGAGGTTGCCGCCCGCGCCCTGCAGCGTGCGCTGCAGCTCGCGCGCCAGGGGCGAGCCGCCGCCCGCCTCCACGTAGAGCGAGCGGAACTGGAACTCGGGCGCGCGGCGCAGGTGAAAGCCGCAGGCGGCCAGGGGCGCCACGGCCAGCAGCGACAGGAGGGTGCGTTTTTGCATTGTCAGATGACCACGTTGACCAGGCGGCCCGGCACGACCACGATCTTCTTGGGCGTGGCGCCGTCCGCCTGCTTGACGAAAGCCTCGCTCGCGAGGGCGGCGCGCTCGATCTCGGCCTTGTCGGCCGAGGCGGGCACGCGGATGGAGCCGCGCAGCTTGCCGTTGACCTGCAGCATCAGCTCCAGCTCGTCCTGCACCAGCGCATCGGCATCGGCCTGGGGCCACGGCGCATCGAGCAGGTCGCCCAGTTCGCCGGCGTAGCCCAGGCCGCTCCACAGGCTGTGCGCGATGTGGGGCGTGGCCGGGTACAGCACGCGCAACAAAATGCCGAAGCCTTCGATCATCGCCACGGGGGCGCCAGCGCTGTCCACGGCCTTGAAGTCTTCCAGCGCGTTGATCATCTTCATCGCGCCCGAGACCACGGTGTTGTACTGCATGCGCTGGTAGTCGTAGTCCACCTGCTTGAGCACGGTGTGGATCTCCAGCCGCAGGGCCTTGGCCTCCTTGCCGAAGGGCACTTCCTTCAGGCGGGTGGCGCCGGCCGCGCTGGCCAGCGCCGCGTCCTTGTCGAGGGCCGCGAGCTTGAGGCCGAAGTTCCACACCCGGCGCAGGAAGCGGTGGCTGCCTTCCACGGCCGCGTCGTTCCACTCCAGCGTGGCCTCGGGCGGCGCGGTGAACATGGTGTACAGGCGCGCGGTGTCGGCGCCGTAGCGCTCGATCAGGTCCTGCGGATCGACGCCGTTGTTCTTGGACTTGGACATGGTGCCCACGCCCTCGTAGTCGATGGCGGTGCCCGTGGGCAGGCTGCCGACGGCGTTCTTGAGCTTCGCGCCGACGATCTTGCCGCCCTCGTCCACCACGTGCTCGACGTCGTGCGGCCAGAAATACTCCTTGCCGCCCTGCTCGGTGCGGCGCGAGTAGATGTGGTTGAGCACCATGCCCTGCGTGAGCAGCTTGGTGAAGGGCTCGTCGATCTTCACCAGGCCCAGGTCGCGCATCACCTTGGTCCAGAAGCGCGCATACAGCAGGTGAAGAATCGCGTGTTCGATGCCGCCGATGTACTGGTCCATCGGCATCCAGTAGTCGGCGCCTTCGGCCACCATGGCCTCGCTGTTCTTCGGGTCGCAATACCGCATGAAGTACCACGAGCTGTCCACGAACGTGTCCATGGTGTCGGTCTCGCGGCGCGCGGCCTTGCCGCAGACCGGGCAGGTCACGCCGGCGTGGAAGCCTTCGTGGTGGTGCAGCGGATTGCCCGAGCCGTCCGGCACGCAATCGGTGGGCAGCACCACCGGCAGGTCCTTCTCGGGCACGGGCACGGCGCCGTGCTCGTCGCAGTGGATGATGGGGATCGGCGTGCCCCAGTAGCGCTGGCGCGAGACGCCCCAGTCGCGCAGGCGCCAGGTCGTTTTGGTCTCGCCCAGGCCCTTTTGCGCGAGCGCATGCGCCACCGCCTGCACGGCCTCGGGGTAGGACAGGCCGCTGAAGCTGTCGGAGTTGACGGTGACGCCGCGCTGCTTGTCGCCGTACCAGTCCTGCCAGTGGTGGTAGTCGAAGGTCTCGCCATCGACCAGCACCACCTGCTTGATGTCGATGCCGTACTTGAGCGCGAACGCGAAGTCGCGCTCGTCGTGCGCGGGCACGCCCATCACGGCGCCGTCGCCATAGCCCATGAGCACGTAGTTGCCGATCCACACGGGCACTTCCTCGCCGGTGATCGGGTGCGTGACCACCAGCCCGGTGGGCACGCCCTTCTTTTCCTGCGTGGCCAGTTCGGCCTCGGTGGTGCCGCCGCTCTTGCACTCCTCGATGAAGGCGGCGATGGCCGGATTGCCCTGCGCCGCGCGCGCGGCCAGCGGGTGCTCGGGCGCCACGGCGCAGAAGGTCACGCCCATGATGGTGTCGGCGCGCGTGGTGAAGACGTACATGCGCCCGTCGCCGATCAGCGTGCCGTCCGCCGCGCGGATGTCGTGCGGGAAGGCGAAGCGCACGCCCTCGCTCTTGCCGATCCAGTTCTCCTGCATGAGCTTCACGCGCTCGGGCCAGCCGGGCAGCTGGTCGCCGGTGACGAAGCCCAGCAGCTCTTCGGCGTAGTCGGTGATCTTGAGGTAGTAGCCCGGGATCTCGCGCTTTTCCACCGTGGCACCGGTGCGCCAGCCCTTGCCGTCGATCACCTGCTCGTTGGCCAGCACGGTCTGGTCCACCGGATCCCAGTTGACGACCTGGGTCTTGCGGTAGGCGATGCCCTTTTCCAGCATCTTGAGGAACAGCCACTGGTTCCAGCGGTAGTAGCTCGGGTCGCAGGTGGCGACCTCGCGCGACCAGTCGATGGCCAGGCCCATCGCCTGCATCTGCTTTTTCATGTACGCGATGTTGTCGTACGTCCACTGCGCGGGCGGCACGCCGTTCTTGAGCGCCGCGTTCTCGGCAGGCAGGCCGAAGGCGTCCCAGCCCATCGGCATCAGCACGTTCATGCCCTTCATGCGCAGCTGGCGCGCGAGCATGTCGTTGATGGTGTAGTTGCGCACGTGGCCCATGTGCAGCTTGCCGCTGGGGTAGGGCAGCATGGAGCAGGCGTAGAACTTCTTCCGGTCCGCATCCTCGGTCACGCGGTAGGCATCGGTGGCCGTCCAGTGGCCCTGCGCGGCGCGCTCGACCTCGGTGTGGTTGTATTTGTCTTGCATGGGTTGGCGGGGCCGCGGCGGTGCGGCCAGGAAAGAAAGTGAGCGGGGTGTCAGCCGGGGATTTTAGGCGCGATGCCGGCCGCGGGCGGCGCGAAGCGTTACACGGTGCGCGGTCCCGGCTGGCGCAGGGCCCGGCCGGTCAGCGGGCAGCAGCAGCAGCAGCAGCAGCGGGAGAGACCGGAGCGGCGGAAGGCGCGGCCGGGTCCGCCACGAAGCCGATGCGCCGCAGGCCCGCGGCGTTGGCTGCCCCCATCACCTCGACCACCCGGCCATACGGCACGGCGGTGTCGGCGCGCAACTGCACCTCGGTGTCGGGCTGCTCCCTGGCCAGCTGCGCCAGGCGCGCGGCCAGCGCCTGCGGGGCGAGCGGCACGTCGTCCAGGTAGGCCTGGCCCTCCTTGTCGAGCACCACGGTGACCGACTGCGGCGGCGCGCCGGGTGTGGCGCCGTCGGCACGCGGCAGGTCCAGCCGGATCGAGCTGGCCAGCAGCGGTGCGGTCAGGATGAAGATGACCACCAGCACCAGCATCACGTCCACCAGCGGGGTCATGTTGATGTCGCTCATGGGCTGCGGCCCGGTGGTGCGTTCGAGTCGGCCGAATGCCATGGCGCGTGCGGGGCGGGAGTCCGTCGCTGGTCAGTCGTTCGCCGCGGCGGGCGGGGCGATGCCGGATTCATCCAGCACCAGCTCGCGCAGGTCGCGCGCGAAGCCTTCCAGGTCGGCCTCGGTGCGGCCGATGAAGCGGCCGAACACGTTGTAGGCCAGCACGGCGGGAATGGCCACGGTCAGGCCGGCGGCCGTCATCACCAGCGCCTCGCCCACCGGGCCCGCCACGCGGTCGATGGTGATCTGGCCGGCCCCGGCCATGGCGGTGAGCGCATGGTAGATGCCCCACACGGTGCCTAGCAGGCCCACGAACGGTGCGGTGGAGCCCACGGTGGCGAGCAGCACCTGCCCGAACTGCAGCCGGCCCAGCACCCCGTGCAGCGCATCGCGCAGGCCGCGCGTCAGCTGCTGGGAAAGGCTGCCGCGCGCGGCCAGCGTGGCGGGGACCTGGTTGGCGCCGGCCACGGCGCTGGCCGCCTGCACCAGCGGCATCACCAGGCCATCGCGGTCGAAGGCGGGCAGGCGCTCGGCCGCCAGGGCGATCGACGGGGCCTGCCAGAAGGCGGCGATGGCGCGGGCCGCATCACGGCGGGCACGGCGCATCAGCAGGGCCTTCCAGACGATCACGACCCAGCTGGCGACCGACATGGCCAGCAGCAGCAGCGCGCTGATCTGGGTGACCGCGTCGCCCTGACGCCACCAGTGCAGGCCGTCCATCGCGTGCGCGCCGGCCGTCAGGCGGCGTTCAGGCCCAGCACGTCGAACATGTCGAACAGGCCGGTCTGGTGCGCGGCGAGGAATCGCACGGCGCGCAGGCTGCCCTGGGCATAGGTCGTGCGGCTGGCGGATTTGTGGGTGATCTCGATGCGCTCGCCGGTGCCGGCGAACAGCACGGTGTGGTCGCCCACGATGTCGCCGCCGCGGATGGCGGAAAAGCCGATGCTCGACGGATCGCGCTCGCCTGTGATGCCCTCGCGGGCATAGACGGCGCAGTCCTTGAGATCGCGCCCCAGGGCCTGGGCGATGACCTCGCCCATCTTGAGCGCGGTGCCCGAGGGCGCATCCACCTTGTGGCGGTGGTGGGACTCGATGATCTCGATGTCGTAGCCCGTGGACATGGCCTTGGCGGCCAGCTCCAGCAGCTTGAGCGTGACGTTCACGCCCACGCTCATGTTGGGCGACAGCAGGATGGCGGTGCGCGCGCTGGCGGCGGCGATCTCGGCCTTTTGCGCGTCGGACAGGCCCGTGGTGCCAATCACCATCTTGACGCCCGTCTCGGCGCACACCGCGAGGTGGGCCATGGTGCCCTCGGGGCGGGTGAAGTCGATCAGCACGTCGGCGTGGCGCAGGCCTTCGCGCACGTCGGCCGTGATGGCCACGCCGCTGGCATGGCCCAGGAAGGCGGTGGCGTCGGAGCCGATGGCGGGGCTGGCCGCCACGTCGAGCGCGCCGGCCAGCACGCATTCGCCGTCGGTGTCGCGGATGGCTTCGATCAGCATGCGCCCCATGCGGCCGGACGCCCCGGCGACGGCCACGCGGCAAGGGGTGGAGGAGGATGCGTTCGGGGAAGTGGTGGCGGTCATGGAAAGATCAGCGGCTAAGCCGCAGGGCCGGTGCGCACCAGGCCCTGGCCGGCGGAAATCAGCGGGTCGACGATTCCAGCGGCGGGTAGCTGGACGGCGGCGTGGGCACGGGCGAATCGGCAGGCTCGGGCAGCGCGGCCGGCTTGGGGAACTTGGCCAGCTGGGCCTCGGTAGCCTCCAGCACCGGCACCTTGTTCTTCGGGGTGCGCGTGCCCAGGGTGGCGACGAACTCGGCCTCGGTGGGCATCTCGTCGCCCTCGGCGCGCTCGAACACGTCGCCGTTGAAGAAAACGGTCAGCTTGCGCGACTGCACCTCGACGCCGGGGCGTTTGAGGGTGAAGACGTATTCCCAGCGGTCGGCGTGGAACAGGCTGGTCACCAGCGGCGTGCCGAGGATTTCCTTGACCTGCTGGCGCCCCATGCCGGGCTTGAGCGCCTCGACCTGCTCGCGGGAGACGAAGTTGCCTTGAACCACGTCCACCTTGTAGGGAGTGACCAGGCTGGCGACGCGGTTGCTGGCGCTGTCGAAGCTGCCGCAGGCCGTCAAGCTGGCGCCGATCAACAGGGTCAGGGCCCAACGGGCGCTGCAGCGGGCGGAAACGGACATGGAGTTAGGCATAGGCGATATGATCCGACCCATTGTAGCGGCAGCTTCTCCCGGGCTTTGGCACGCTGGTTTGGTACACGGAAACCCCTGTCATGACGAACATCGACGAACTCAAGAGCACCGGCCTGAAGGCGACCCTGCCGCGCCTGAAGATCCTCGAGATCTTCCAGAAGGGCGCGCAGCGCCACATGACCGCAGAAGACGTGTTCCGCGTGCTGCTGCAGGAGCGCTCGGACATCGGCCTGGCCACGGTGTACCGCGTGCTCACGCAATTCGAGCAGGCGGGCATCCTGAACCGCAGCAACTTCGAAAGCGGCAAGGCGGTGTACGAGCTCAACGAGGGCCAGCACCACGACCACTTCATCTGCACGGTCTGCGGCAAGGTCGAGGAGTTCTACGACCCCGAGATCGAAAAGCGCCAGCAGCTGGTGGCCAAGTCGAAGGGCTGGGTGGTGCAGGACCACTCGATGGCGCTGTACGGCCAGTGCACCACCTGCGCCAAGCTGGCCACCACGCAGCACCGCTGAGCGAGGGGTGCGCGCCGCCCGGCAAGCCCGGGGCGCGGCACGACGATCAGGAGCCGTCGCGCTCCATGGCGCGGCGGTGCCGTTCCACGAATTCCTGGTAGGTGTCGATCCCGCGCAGGTTCAGGATGGTGTTGCGCACGGCCGCCTCGACCAGCACGGCGATGTTGCGGCCCGCCACCACCTGGATCACCACCTTGAGCACCGGCACGCCCAGCACGTCCTGCGTGAGGGGCTCGTAGGGCATGCGTTCGTAGTCGCGCTCCAGCGTTTCCTTGCGCACCAGGTGCACGATGAGCTTGAGCCGCATCTTGCGCCGCACGGCGGTCTCGCCGAAGATCGCGCGGATGTCCAGCAGGCCGATGCCGCGCACCTCCAGCAGGTTCTGCAGCAGGTCGGGGCACTTGCCTTCGATGGTGGTCTGGTTGATGCGGAACAGGTCCACCGCGTCGTCGGCCACCAGGCCGTTGCCGCGCGAGATCAGCTCCAGGCCCAGCTCGCTCTTGCCCAGGCCCGACTCGCCGGTGATCAGCACGCCCAGGCCCAGGATGTCCATGAACACGCCGTGCATGGTGGTGCGGTCGGCGAAGTGCTTGGACAGGTAGGCGCGCAGCACGTCGATGACGAAGGCCGACGACTCGTGCGTGGAGAACATCGGGATCTGCGCACGCTCGCACATGGACAGCAGCGCATCGGGCGCAACCTGGCTGTCGGCCAGCACCAGCACGGGCGGCTCCAGCGTGACAATGCGGGCGATGCGGCGCTTGCAGTCCTCGGGCGTTGCGTTGGTGAGGTAGGCGGTTTCGCGCTCGCCCAGAATCTGCACCCGGTAGGGGTGGATGTAGTTGAGGTAGCCCACCAGGTCGGCGCCGGAGCGCGCCGAGCGCACGGCCACCTCGTCAAAGCGCCGCTCGGAGGCCCCGAGGCCGGCGACCCATTCCCACTTCAGCGGGCCGCGGAACTCCTCGAACAGGACATCGGCGCTGACGACGTTGGGTTTCACGGAAGGTTCAGCGTTCGCAGCGGCGGCGGGGTCAGGCGGTGGCCTGGGCGGACTGCCAGCCGGCGATCAGGCCGTGCAGCTCGGCGGCATCGGTGCTGCCCTTGATGCGCTCGCGCAGCGAGCCGTCGCTCAGCAGCTCGGCGATCTCGGACAGGATCTCCAGGTGCTTTTGCGTGGCCGCCTCGGGCACCAGCAGGAAGATCAGGAGCCCGACGGGCTGCTCGTCCGGCGCATCGAAACCGATCGGGTGGGCCAACTGGAAGACGGCAGCCATCGGCGCCTTCAGGCCCTTGATGCGGCCATGCGGGATGGCGACACCGTGGCCCAGTCCCGTGGAGCCCAGCCGCTCGCGGGCGAAGAGGCTGTCGGTGATGAGGGCGCGCGACAGGCCGTGCTGGCTCTCGAACAACAACCCTGCCTCTTCGAAAGCGCGCTTTTTGCTGGTGGCGTCGACGCTCACGAGCACTTGAGCGGCAGGCAGGATGGAGGCAAGACGGTTCATGGTGAAGGGTTGCGATTATGCACCCCCTAGCATAAACCCTGAGCACTTTGAGGGGGGCACAAAAAAACCGCCCCTGAGGGCGGCGTGGCGAAGGGCCTGGCTGCTCAGGCCCCGGCACCAATCAGGCCACCAGTTCCCGCTTGATGGCGCCATGGTGGTGGTTCTGGATGCGGTCCTTGTGGCGGACCACCTGCCGGTCCAGCTTTTCCACCAGGTCGTTCACGGCCACGTACAGGTCGGAATGGGAACTCTCGGCGAACAGATCACTGCCTTTCACATGCACGTTGCATTCCGCGCGCTGGCGCTTTTCCTTCTCCTTTTGCTTCTCGACGGTGAGCAGCACCTTGACGTCGACCACCTGGTCGAAATGCTTGCTGATGATGTCCAGCTTTTCCGTCACATGGGCGCGCAATGCGGGAGTGACTTCGAGGTGGTGACCGCTGATCGTCAGGTTCATAAAACTGGCCTCCTGGGCTTGCGTTGAAGAAGCGCCGTCCTCAAAGGTCTGGTGGAAGGACGGCCCGGCGAAAGGTCAACTCATGCATGTGTTGGATTCACTATGCGCCCGCCCCCGGGCAATTGCAAACGCATACCGAAGTCGGCTGTCGGGTCTTGGGCCCTGAGGTGCCAAGGCCCGAAAAACGGCGCAAAATAGCCTGGCTTTGCTCCGCGGCACACAGCGCAGACGCCTTCGCGGGGCGCACCGCCGGCACGGCGCCCTGCCGACGCGATGGCCCGCCGTCCGCTGCGGTTCCGGCCCACGCCCCTCCCTCCCGACCGCCCTGCACCGGCCATCCCGGCACGCGCCCTAAAATCGCGGGCTGGCCGGCCCTGCCGCCGAAAGCCGCGGCTTTCCCGTTCGCAATCGCTTCACCCACCATGACCCTGCCCCTTTCCTCCGCACTGCACACCTCCGCCCTCACGTCCCTGCCGCTGCTCGCGCGCGGCAAGGTGCGCGACAACTACGCCGTGGGCGACGACCGCATCCTGATGGTGGCCAGCGACCGCCTCTCGGCCTTCGACGTGATCATGGGCGAGCCGATTCCGGGCAAGGGCGAGCTGCTCACGCAGATGGCACTGTTCTGGTTCGACAAGCTGGGCCACCTGTGCCCCAACCACCTGACGGGCGACGACCCCGAGAGCGTGGTGACGCCGGACGAGGCCCCCCAGGTGCGAGGCCGCTCAATGCTGGTGCAGCGCCTGCAGCCGATCCCCGTGGAGGCGGTGGTGCGCGGCTACCTGGCCGGCAGCGGCTGGAAGGAATACCAGGAATCGCGCGCCGTGTGCGGCGTGCAGCTGCCCGAGGGCCTGACCAACGCGGCCAAGCTGCCGCAGCCCATCTATACCCCGGCCGCCAAGGCCGCGATGGGCGAGCATGACGAGAACATCACCCTCGAGCGCACGGTGGAGATGATCGGCATCGAGCTGGCCACGAAGATCCGCGACCTCAGCATCGCCATCTACCAGGAGGCCGCGGCCATCGCGCTGGAAAAGGGCATGATCATTGCCGACACCAAGTTCGAGTTCGGCCTCGCGCCCGACGGCACGCTGGTGCTGATGGACGAGGTGCTCACGCCAGACAGCTCGCGCTACTGGCCCGTGGAAGGCTACGAAAGCGCTCTGGCCGCCGGCGAGAACCCACCCAGCTACGACAAGCAGTTCGTGCGCGACTGGCTGGAGCAGACGCAGATCAACGGCAAGCCCTGGAACAAGACCGCGCCCGCCCCGCGCCTGCCTCGCGAGGTGGTCGAGAAGACCGCCGCCAAGTACCGCGAGGCGCTCGAGCGCCTGGTGGGCTGAACAGCCCTGCCGCACGCACCAGGGGACGCTGCGGCATCCCGGCGGCCCCGTGCGGCCGCCTCACTCCAGCTCGATGGCCTCCAGCCGCAGCAGCACGCGCGCCTCGTCGCCGAACAGCAGCAGTTGCCGCCCTTCCTGGCGGTAGGTCCGGACTTCGCCCAGCGCATGCAGGAAACGGCCCTCCAGGGTGGCCGTCTGCAGGCACAGCTGCAGCGTCGTGTTGATCTGCGTCATCCGCAGGCGCACGCCATCGACCGCGTAGCTCGCCAAAAAGCGGTTGCAGCCCCCTGCCCCGCGCGCCTGTTCCCCTTCGCTGTCCAGCACCAGATGCGGCTCGGACGCTCCAGCGGGGGCCGGCGGCACGGCCGTGTCATCGATTTCCACCAACCGCCAGTAGGTCTGTCGCAGCGGCACCTCGGCCTGCACGGTCGCCTTGTCCAAAGGCAGGCGGTGCAGCTCGACATCCACGCGCCGATAGGCCGGGTCCGGCGGCAACGGATGGGTGCCATCGGAGGCGAAGCGCACGTAGCCTTGCAGGGACAGCGAGGCACGAACCCGGTAGCGCCCCGGCAGCAACGGCTGCGTGAGCGCGGAGCGGAAAGGAATCCGCAACTGGTACGGCGGCGGCCCCGGCAGCTCGATGCGCTGGCGCCCGAGCACCGTGGGTGGCGCATCGGGCCGCGAGACGTCGAGCAGCGCCGCCTCGAACACGGCCGGCTCGTCGGGCGGCACGTAAAGGCGCTCACGCGAGAACACCGTGCCGATGACCATGGCATCGGGCGGGGGCGATGTGGCGCAGCCCGCCAGGGCGAGAACCAGCACCGAGGCCACGGCCAGCGCCGCCGCACGGGCCCGTTCAGCGCCCATGGGCCGGGCGGCTTCGGTGGCTGGGGCGCCGGTCAGCTCAGCACCACGCTGGACAGGCGGCGACGGTAGGTGGCGACCGTCGGGTCTTCCGGCGGGATCTGGCCCTCGGCCACCTTCACCCGGGGCGGCTCGATGATCTCGAGCACGGCCACGTAGGTCTTGCGCGCGGCCTCGTCGCTCCAGGCCTTGTCGCGCATGAGGATTTCCAGCAGTTCGTCCATGGCCTCGGTCCAGCGCTGGTGCGCGATGAACCAGCGCGCACGGCCGAAGCGGGCGTCGAAATCGCGGCGGTTGGCCGCGATCCTGGCATCGAAATCGGCCAATGCCGACGGGCCGTTTGCCTCCCTGGCCACGAAATCGATCGCATCCATCCAGGCCTTGAGCGCGCCCAGCTTGCGCGATGCCGGGGCCTTGGCGATCACGGGGGCGAAGGCGACCTTGGCGTCGTCCTCGCGGCCCAGCTGCAGCAGCAGCTTCACGTAGTCGAAGCGGGCGTCGTCGTTGGCGGGGTCGGTGGCGACGGCGTGCTGCAGCTTTTCCAGCGCGGTGTCGGTGTCGCCGTCGGCCAGCGCGTCCTGCGCCAGCTCTTCTTCCTGCTCGGCCAGCGCCGCCTCGGCGGTGGGCACGTGCTTGTCGAGGAAGGCCCGCACCTGGCCCTCGGGCTGGGCGCCCATGAAGCCATCGACGGGCTGGCCGTTCATCAGCAGCACGCAGGTGGGAATGCTGCGGATGCCGAACATGCCGGCGATCTGCTGCTCCTGGTCGGAGTCGATCTTCACGAGCTTGAAGCGGCCCTCGTACTCGGTCTCCAGCTTCTCCAGGATGGGCCCGAGCGACTTGCACGGGCCGCACCAGGGCGCCCAGAAGTCCACCAGCACGGGCACGTCCATCGAGGCGGCGATGACTTCGGTTTCAAAATTTTCTACGGTGACGTCGATCATGTGTTCAGGCCCGGTGGGTGCGCTCGGCACACAAAAAGTAAAATCGCGGGTTCCACTTCGGCGGGCGGCCGGTTCGGCCAGCGCCCCACTCACATGAAACCCATCCAGATCGGTGTGGTCATGGGCTCCAGCAGCGACTGGGAGACCATGCAGCACGCAGTGCAGATTCTCCAGCAATTCGGCATCGCCCACGAAGCCCGCGTGGTCTCGGCCCACCGCATGCCGGACGACATGTTCGCCTATGCCGAGGCAGCGGCCGGCGCGGGGCTCAAGGCCATCATCGCAGGTGCGGGGGGCGCGGCCCACCTGCCGGGCATGATCGCCGCCAAGACCACGGTGCCGGTGCTCGGCGTGCCGGTGGCCAGCCGCCACCTGCAGGGCGTCGATTCGCTGCACAGCATCGTGCAGATGCCCAAGGGCATTCCGGTGGCGACGTTCGCCATCGGCACGGCGGGTGCGGCCAATGCGGCGCTGTTCGCCGTGGCCCTGCTGGCCACCGAGGACCCCGCATTGCGCGAGCGGCTCGAGGCCTTCCGCGCCGAGCAGACCGCCGCGGCGCGCGCCATGGCCCTGCCGCCGGTGTCCGCATGAGCGCGCAGCCGAGGCCCCCGCTGCTGCCCGGCAGCACGCTCGGCGTGGTCGGCGGCGGCCAGCTCGGCCGCATGTTCGTGCACGCGGCGCAGGCCATGGGCTACTTCACGGCCGTGCTGGATGCCGA
The DNA here is from genome assembly GCF_030158995.1 of Acidovorax sp. SUPP2825. NCBI lineage: Bacteria > Pseudomonadati > Pseudomonadota > Betaproteobacteria > Burkholderiales > Comamonadaceae > Acidovorax > Acidovorax sp. SUPP2825. Next base: position 34,267 of record NZ_BQXK01000016.1, read on the forward strand.
CGCGGACAGCCCCGCCGGCTTGGTGAGCCACCACCACATCCGCACCGCCTACGAGGACCCGGAGGGCCTCGCCCGGCTGGCCGGCCTGTGCGATGCCATCACGACCGAATTCGAGAACGTGCCGGCCCAGGCGCTGCGCACGCTGGGCGCCGAGCGCCCGGTGGCACCGGCCGCGAGCGCCGTGGCCATTGCGCAGGACCGCGCCCAGGAGAAGGCCCATTTCGTGCGCTGCGGCGTGCCCTGCGCGCCCTACGCGGTGATCGAAACCGCTGCCGATCTGGCGGCCGTGGCGCCCGATCTTCTGCCCGGCATCCTGAAGACGGCGCGCATGGGCTACGACGGCAAGGGCCAGTCCCGCGTGAAGACGCCGGCCGAACTCGCCGCCGCATGGCAGGCCATGGGCGGCGTGCCCTGCGTGCTGGAAAAGATGCTGCCTTTGGCCCTCGAATGCTCGGTGATCGTGGCGCGCGGCGCCGACGGCATCTGCGTGCACCTGCCCGTGCAGCGCAACCTGCACCGGGACGGCATTCTGGCGGTCACGGAGGTTTACGAGGGAAATGTGCCTCATGCCCTAGTGGGACATGCCATCGATGCTTCTAAATCGATAGCAAACGGCCTGAATTACGTGGGTGTGCTGTGCGTGGAGTTCTTCGTGCTCGACGGCGGCGAACTGGTGGTCAACGAGATCGCCCCGCGCCCGCACAACAGCGGCCACTACAGCCAGAACGCGTGCGACGTCTCGCAGTTCGAACTGCAGGTGCGCGCCATGGCCGGCCTGCCGCTCACGCAGCCGCGCCAGCACAGCCCCGCCGTCATGCTCAACCTGCTGGGCGACCTGTGGTTCACGCACGGCCCGCACGCCCGCACGCCCGCCTGGGACGCGGTGCTGGCGCTGCCGGGCACGCACCTGCACCTGTACGGCAAGGCCGACGCCAAGCCCGGCCGCAAGATGGGCCACCTGAACGTGACGGCTACCACCGCCGAGGCCGCGCGCGCTACGGCGCTTCAGGCGGCGGCGCTGCTGGGCATCGACGCCTTCTGAACCCGGGCCCGCACACAAAATGATCCTCGACGGCCAACGCCCCGAATCCATCGCCGCCGCCGCGCGCGCCCTGCGCACGGGCGCGCTGCTGGGCCTGCCCACCGAGACGGTGTACGGCCTGGCCGCCGACGCGGCCAGCGATGCCGCCGTGGCGCAGATCTTCGCCGCCAAGGGCCGGCCGAGCGACCACCCGCTGATCGTGCACGTGGCCGATGCCGGCGGCATCGCCCACTTCGCCAGCGAAGTGCCGGCATTCGCGCAGGCGCTGGTCGATGCGTTCTGGCCCGGCCCGCTCACCCTCATCCTGCCGCGCCGGCCCGGCGTGGCCACGGCCGCCACGGGCGGCCAGGACAGCGTGGGCCTGCGCTGCCCCGCCCACCCCGTCGCCCAGGCCGTGCTGCGCGCCGGCGCATCGGACGACCCGGCGCTGGAGGGCCGCCCCGTGTGGGGCGTGGCCGCGCCCAGCGCCAACCGTTTCGGCCGCGTGAGCCCCACCACCGCCCTGCACGTGCAGGACGAGCTGGGCGAGGCGCTGCTGGTGCTGGACGGCGGGCCCTGCGGCGTGGGCATCGAATCGACCATCGTCGATTGCACGCGCGGCGTGCCGGTGCTGCTGCGGCCCGGGGCCATCACCCGCGCGCAGATCGCCCAGGCGTGCGGCCTGGCGCCGCTGTCGAAGGAGGACCTGCCCGCGCACACCCCGCGCGCGTCGGGCACGCTGGAGGCCCATTACGCCCCGGCCGCCAAGGTGCGGCTGATGGAGGCCAAGGCGCTGCAGACCGGGCTGGACCTGCTGGGCGCCGATGCCGCGCACCTGGCCGTCTATGCGCGCAGCCCGCTGCGCTCGCGCTCGGCCAAAGTGCAGGTGCGGCGCATGCCTGACGATGCCACGGCCACCGCCCAGCAGCTCTTTGCCATGCTGCGCGCCTTCGACGACGACGGCGTGAAGCTGATCTGGATCGAAGCCCCGCCCGCCACCCCCGAATGGGAAGGCGTGCGCGACCGCCTGCAGCGTGCCGCGGCCGCATAACCCGGATCGCATGTCCCGCGGCACGCCCTGTTGCAGGCCGTGCCGCGCCAGTCGTTAAACTCTCGCCACATTTTCTGGAGAAAAACCCATGGCAGCAAATTGGATGCGCCGCACCCTCGTGGTCGCCGCTTGTGCAACGGCCACGTTGCTCGCGGCTTGCGGTTCGAGCACAACCGAGTCGGCCATCACGCCCGACCGGTTCATCACGTTCGGTGACGGCTTCACCGACATCGGCCAGAACGGGGCCCGCTACACGGTCAACGACGGCAGCATCAACAACTGGGCCCAGCAGATCGCCAACAACTACGGCAAGAGCTTCACCGCCGCCGCAGCGGGCGGCACGGGCTACGCGCAGGGCAATGCCCGCGTGACGGCCACCACCGACGCCGCCGGCCGGACCACCACCCCGTCCGTCACCCAACAGATCGACACCTTCCTGTCCAAGGGCGGCTTCGCCGAGAACGACCTGGTGCTGATCAACGGCGGCATCAGCGACGTGATCGCCGGCATGGCCGCGGTGAACGCGGGCACGCAGACCAGCGCGCAGTTCCTCACCAACGCGGCCACGGCCGGCAAGGAACTGGCCGCGCAGGTGCGCCGCCTGTCCAACGCCGGTGCCAAGCACGTGGTGGTGACCGGCACCTACGACCTGGGCAAGAGCCCCTGGGCCGTGGGCATCAACCAGACCACGCTGCTGAGCAACGCCAGCACGCAGTTCAACCAGGCCCTGCTGGTGAACATCGAAGACCTCGGCACCACGGTGCTGTACGTCGATCTGGCCTACTACGGCAACGTGTTCGTAGGCTCGCCTTCGGGCTACGGCTTCACCGACAAGGACAACGCCGTCTGCACCTCGGTGGACCCGAACAACGGCATCGGCATCGGCGCAGGCCAGGTCAACTCGCTGCTGTGCAACGCCTCCACGCTGCTGACCGGCGCCGCCCAGGACAAGTACGTGTTCGCCGACCGCGTTTACTTCACGCCTTCGGCCCAGCGCCAGTTCGGCACCTACGCGTACGACCGCCTGCGCGCTCGCTGGTAAGCGCCTTGCAGCCCACGCGAAAAAGCCGACCCTCGGGTCGGCTTTTTTGATGGTGCCGCAGGCTCCGTGCGGCACAGGGCCCGGCGGGGGGCCTCAGAACCGGTAGCCGATCCCGACCGCGAACACGTTGGGGTTGAGCTTGATGTCGATGTTCTGCCCGCTCGACAGGCGCGTGGTGGTCTTGAGGAAGCCTTTGTAATAGGCCGCGTCCAGGAACCAGCGCTCGTTGAACTGCCATACGAAGCCGACCTGCGCAGTGACGCCCCACTTGTCGTCGATCGACGCGGTGGTGGGATTGGCCGGCGTGCCACCCGTCAGCCCGTTCAGCGTGGCGGTGGTGCGCTCCTTGAAGAACTTGGCATAGGTCACGCCCAGCCCGGCATAGGGCCGGAAGGCCGCGTTGGCCTCTTGGAAACGGTACTGCGCGAACACCGTGGCAGGCACCACCTTGGTCTCGCCCACCTTGCCCACACCGCCGATGGCGCCGTCACCGTAGAACGAGTGCTTGAACGGCAGGCCGATGGGCACGTCCACCGCCCAGTGGTCGGTCAACATGTAGTTCAGGCCGCCGGTCAGCGCCGTGGCGGAATGCACGTCCACGCGGGTGCCGGGAAAGCTCGGCGCGCTCAGGTTGCCGCTTTTGACTTGGGGCGAGATTTGGGTCACGCCGGCGCGCAGGCTCAACGTGCCGGCGACTTGTGCGCTGGCCGTGCCGCAGACGGCGGCCGCGGCGATCGCCACGCAGCCCCAGGAAAATGGCTTCATGAAAACTCCTCGAAGGGGATGGGGCCTGGGCAATCAGAGCCAACCGGCGGTGGACAGGGAACGCGACACCAGCTGGGCGACCAGCTGGTGGCCATACGGCGTGGGGTGGAAGCTGTCGGCAAAGCCGTAGGACTTCCACCAGTCGGCACCGCCCGTGGCGCCTGCAGGGGGCGTGCGGGCCGACAGGGCGGCCGACGTGCAGGTCGGGAAGGAGTAGGTCGGCAGGCCATCGCTGCCCACGCCGGTGGCCGGGCAGGCAGCGGTCGAGACGTTGGTCAGCTGGTACTGGGCCGGGTTGGTGGCCTGGTCCTTGAACGAGCTGTAGAAGTCCACCAGGGCCAGGCGGCTGTCGGTCCCCAGGCTGGTGGCCAGGCGGGCGTTGTAGGCCTGGATCCAGCCGTCGAACAGGGCTTCGGCCTGGGCGGCGGCGGCCGCACCGTTGGCGGCCGCGATGGAGGCCACCACCAGGCGGAACCGCGGGGTGAGGGTGATGCCCGGGGCGTTGAGCACCGCGACGCGCTTGGCGCCCTTGTCCAGCGTGTTGGTCTTGATGGTGGCCGCGAAACGCGTGGCCAGCGTCTGCATGTACAGCCCGCCCACCTGCGCCATGCCGGTCGCGCCGCCGGCCAGGGCGGTGTTCACGGTGTTGGCGTCCAGCAGCGTGCCCAGCACGGCGCGGTAGGTGGCGCCGCCGTCGCTCGAGGCGCGCAGGTAGGCGCCGATCAGGTCGGCCGCGTCGTTGGCGCCGCCGTCGATCAGCACCAGGTCGGTGTCGGTGAATCCGGCGGCGCCGGCATCCTGGATCTGCTTGGTGATGGAGACCGGCGAGGTGGGCGCCGTGAAGTTGTTGATGCGCCCGCCGCCCACGGCGTAGTTGGTGCATTCCGCCCGCGTGCCGAACGTGGTGCCGGTCGACTGGTAGTGCGCGCACAGCGTCTGCCCGTAGCTCGCCGCGACGCGCTCGGGCCAGACGGAACTAGAGCCGGCGCCCGTGGCCGCCGTGCCCTGCACGGTGAACTTGAAGCCGAACGTGCCGCTGTCGGCCAGGCTGTCGCCCATGACCTTCACGGACTTCACGCTCACGGCGGGCGTCGTGTCCGAGCCGCCGCCCCCGCAGGCCGCCAGCAAAGCGGCTGCCGCCAATGCCGTCACCGCCCAGGAAGCTCTGTTTTTAGTGGTTTTTGAGATCAAGGTGTTCTCCGTCAGGTTGAAAATAGCACGGTCGTGCGTTTTACTGGGACCCATCGTAAACCTGCACCGCCCGGGGCCGGCACAGGGGAACTACCGATAGCCGCGCCGCGCAGGCGCCCGTCCAGGACGCCTCAGCGGTCATGGGCCACCCAATCGACCAGGGCCTCGATGGCCGGGCGTGCCGCGGCAGCATTCGGGTGGTTGGCGATGGCCACCATCACGTAGCGGCGGCCGCTGGCGGCGTGCACGTAGCCGGCCATGGCCGAGACGTCGCGCAGGCTGCCGGTCTTGAGGTGGGCCGCGCCCACCGACCGTCCCTGCGCCCGGCGCAGGGTGCCGTCCACGCCGGTGATCGGCAGCGACGACACCAGCTCGGGCATGACGGGCGACAGCCACGCGGCCTGCAGCATGCGCGCCAGGGCCTGGGCGCTGATGCGTGCCTCGCGGCTCAGGCCCGCGCCGTTGTCCAGCACGGGCGCCTCCGTGCCGGGAAAGCGCTGGCGCCACCACTGTCCGACCACGGCGCGCGCACCGTCGAAGGTGCCGCGGCCGTTCTTTTGCAGCGCCAGCGTGAGGAACACCTGCTGCGTCATCACGTTGTTGCTGTACTTGTTGATGTCGCGCACCACCTCGGCCAGCGCGGGCGAGGACGTGCTGAAGGCCGGGGCCAGGCCGGCGGGCACCCGCCCGTCGCGCACGCTGCCGGTGAGCTTGCCGCCCAGGTCGCGCCACATGCCTTCGATGGCGCGCGCCGCGTAGCCGGCGGGATCGGCCGGCGCCACCGCCCAGGTGCGCTCGCCGCAGGCCGCCGGGTACACGCCCTGGAAGGCGATGCGGGCGGGGTCGGCCAAGTCGGCCTTGAGGGCCGTGCGCCAGTCGCCGCACTCCGCGCCCGCCGCGGCGAGCGGCACGGTGGCGGGCCACTGCCCCCCCGCCAGCGGGGGCTCGTACTGCACGCGCGCCAGCCCGGCCGGGCCATCGGGCACGAAGGTCATGGCGATCGACTTGTAGTTGACCAGCAGCGCGTCCGGCGCGGCGTTGTAGGGGCGCAGGGGCTCGCCGTCGAAGCGCGCGGCATCGTGCTCGGGCACGTCGAAGGCGCTGCGGTCCAGCACGATGTCGCCGACGATCACCTGGATGCCCTGCGCCTGCAGGCGCCGCATCAGCAGCCACAGGCGCTCCACCACGAGCTTGGGGTCGCCCTGCCCCTTGATGTACACGTTGCCCTGCAGGCTGCCGGACCGCGGCCGGGCGTCCAGGTACACCGGCGTGTCCCAGGTGAAGGCCGGCCCCAGCTGGTCCAGCGCGGCATAGGTGGTGACCAGCTTCATGACCGAGGCGGGATTGACCGGCACCTGCGCGCGATAGGCGAGCCGGGGCGCCTGCCGGCCCTCCGCATCCACCACCAGCACCGACAGGGCCTCGCGCGGCAGCTTGGCGCGCTGCAGGGCGGCCTCGACCGCGGGCGGCAGGGCAGCGGCCTCGGGCGTGGCGGGAGACTGGGCCAGGGCCGGCAGCGCCGCCCCCGCGAATGCCACGAGCGTGGCCGCGCGCACGGCCAGACGCCGGCGCCATGAAAAGACTTGCAACATGGCGGACGAGTCTAGCGATGCACGCCGGCGGCGCCCCCCTGGCGCGCTGCCGGCGGCCGAGGATCGGCCTTCGTCCTACAAATCGATGCGCTCGCGGGGAGGGCCGGCGGCCTTCGGGTTCACCCTAGGATGGCCTCCATCTTGAAGTCCCGGCCTCCGGGGAGAAAGGCAACTGTGAGCACTTGGTACAAATTGGCTCTCGGCAATGACCAGGACGCGTTCGAGCCCGCGCGCCAGATCCAGCAGATCTTCATGGCGAAGTTCCTGATGACGCCTCCCGGCTCGGGACGCGCCCTTTTCTCCAGCTACGACCTCGCCAGCGACAACCTCTGGCTGTATTTTTCGCCCGCGGCGCGCGACATCGCCACCCGCGTGGCCGCCCAGCCCTGCGACAAGCCCGCCCCCGACGCCCCCCTGGGCCTGCTGGCCGGCGAGGGCGACGCCCTGGCCCAGCCGGCGGCGCTGGAAGCCGCGGCCGCCTGACGCCGGCACCGCGCGCAGGGGGTTGCGCGCGGCGGGACGGCAGCCGCCGGCCAGGGCGCCGATAATGCGCACCGGCTCCCAGCACCAAGTGCGGCGCACGGCTGCGGTTTCGCAGACCCGGCGCTTCGGGCGGGCCACCCACCCTCACCCCATGAACCTGCTCGCCTTCGACACCAGTACCGACACCCTGTCCATCGCCGTACAGCGCGCCGATGCGACCTGGGAGCACAGCGGGCCAGGCGGCGCGCAGGCGTCCGCCACGCTGCTGCCGGCGATCCGGGCGTTGCTGGCCGAGGCCGGCCTGTCGTTCGACACGCTGGATGCCGTGGTCTTCGGGCGCGGCCCAGGCTCGTTCACCGGCCTGCGCACGGCGTGCTCGGTGGCGCAGGGACTGGCGTTCGGTGCGCGCGGCGGCGCGGGCGTGCCGGTGCTGCCGATCAACACCCTGCTGGCCGTGGCCGAGGCGGCCCGCCATGCCCACGGCTGCACGCGCGTGGTGGCGGTGCTCGACGCCCGCATGGACGAGGTCTACACCGCGCCCTTCGAATTCCAGGCCGACGGCACCTGGCGCGGAGGCGACGATTTCGGCCTGTGCGCGCCGCAGTCCGTGGCCGTGCCGCCCGGCTACACCGTGGCCGGCAATGCCCGCGCGGCCTATGGCGAGCGGCTCGCACCCGACGCCCCCCACGTGTTCGCCCTGCCGACCGCCCTGGCCCTGCTGCACCTGGCCCCCGCGCGCATCGCTGCGGGGGGCGCGCAACCGGCCAGCGAAGCCCTGCCGCTGTACGTGCGCGATAAAGTGGCGCAAACCACGGCGGAGCGCCTGGCGGCCAGGCAGGCGGCCGCAGCCGCCCTGCCTCCCATTCTGAGTGCCCCATGAGCGCCGTTCCCCACACCCCCGAAGAAGCCCGGTTCGAGCCGCTCACGCTCGCGCGGCTGGATGCGCTGCTGGCGATCGAACAGGTCGCCTACACGCACCCCTGGACGCGCGGCAACTTCATCGATGCCATGGCGGCCGGCTACGAAACCCAGCTGCTGATGGCCGGCGATGAACTGATCGGCTACTTCGTGGCCATGAAAGGCGTGGACGAGGTGCACCTGCTCAACCTGACCGTGGCCCCCGTCCACCAGCGCCAGGGCTGGGCCCGGCTGCTGCTGGATGCGCTGGCCCTGTGGGCGCGCGGCTGCAACGCGCAATGGCTGTGGCTGGAAGTGCGCGTGAGCAATGCGCGGGCACGGTCGATCTACGAAGCCCGGGGCTTTCGCTTCGTGGGCGAACGCAAGCGCTACTACCCCGCCCACGGCGGCGAGCGCGAGGATGCCGTCGTGATGAGCCTGCCGCTATGAGCCTGGACCTGGACGCACGCCAGCGCGCCATGCTGGCCGAGATGGGCATCACCGTGTGGGCGCCGGCTGCGGCCTCCGTGGCGGTGCAGGAGCCGGCCGTGGCCAAGACTCCGGCGGCCGAATCCACGGATACCCCCCCCTCCTCCGCCGTGCCGGCCGCGCCCCGGTTGGCGCCAGCACCGCAGGCCCCGCCTCCCGCCATGGCCCGCCCGGCCCCGGTGCCCATGCCTTCGCCCGCGGCGGTGCCACCGGCGCGAGACGAGGCCGCGGGTACAGCGGCCGCGGCCCTGCAGGCGCCGCTGCCGCTGTACCCGCAGGCCGACCCGTCGGCCACGCCGGTGGACCTCGGCTCGGGCTGGCTGGTGCTGGCCGAAAGCGCCACGCCCGACGCCCCGCTGACCGGCGACGCCGGCAAGCTGCTGGACCACATGCTGCGCGCCATGCGCCTGCACCGCCATCCCCGCGTGTTCTTCGCCGCCGTGCAGCGCACCGGCGCCGTGGGCCCCGGCGATGCCGGCATCGCGCACGCGCTGCACGAGGCGCTGACCACCCTGCGCCCGTCGATGGTGCTGGTGCTCGGCCTGGGTGCGGCCCGCGCCGTGCTGGAGAGCCGCGAACCCCTGGGCCGGCTGCGCGCCGGCCTGCACGCCCTGCACGGCGGCACGCCGGCCATCGTCACCTACGACCCGGCCTACCTGCTGCGCGCCCCCGAGGCCAAGGCCGCCGCCTGGGCCGACCTGTGCCGCGCCCTCGCCACCGTGAGGGCGGCGGGCACCCCCGCGCCCGAGGCGGACTGACGGAAAACAAAGCCTTCCCGGCACTGCGCGCACGGGCTGTCAGGCCCCGCCGGGCCTCGGCGGGTGTCATGGGATTGACGCAGCGCAATGCCATAATCCGCGGCTTGCATTTTTGGAGATTCCTCCGTGGAAACCTACCCCAGTTGGTAGCTTTCAGCTCCCGGCCTGCCGAGGGTTGAAAGCCGCCCCATCCCTCGCAGAAAAAGCCCATCACACACCGGGAGTGAGCCCACATGCTCAACATTTTCACGCTCGCCAACGGCCGGCTCGTCCAGGAAGAAATCGAATCCCTGGAAGAGCTGGCGCAGTTCCAGCCCATCTGGGTCGACCTGGAGTCGCCCACCCTCGAAGAAAAACGCTGGGTCAAGCAGCACTACGGCCTCTTCATCCCCGAAGACGCCATGGACGAGGACATCGAGGAATCCGCCCGCTTCTATGAAGAAGACAACGGCGAGCTGCACATCCGCAGCGACTTTCTCATCGACGACGAAGACGACCCGCGCTCGGTGCGCGTGGCCTTCATCCTGAACCTCGTCAACGACACGCTCAAGAGCAAGGGCGTGCTCTTTTCCATCCACGACGAAGACGTGCCCGTCTTCCGCCTGCTGCGCATGCGCGCGCGCCGAGCACCGGGCCTAATCGAGGATGCGAAGGAGGTGCTGCTCAAGCTCTTCGACGCCGACGCCGAATACTCCGCCGATACGCTCGAAGGCATCTACGACGACCTGAAGAAGGTCAGCGTGCAGGTGCTGGCCGGCGACGTGACCGATGCCCGCGCCGGCGAGGTGCTGGCCGCCATCGCGCGCCAGGAGGACCTGAACGGCCGCATCCGCCGCAACGTGATGGACACTCGCCGCGCCGTGAGCTTCATGATGCGCAGCAAGATGCTCAACGCCGAGCAGTTCGAGGAGGCGCGCCAGATCCTGCGCGACATCGAATCACTCGATAACCACACGGCGTTCCTGTTCGACAAGATCAACTTCCTGATGGACGCCACGGTCGGCTTCATCAACATCAACCAGAACAAGATCATCAAGATCTTCTCGGTGGCCAGCGTCGCCCTGCTGCCGCCGACGCTGATCGCCAGCGTCTACGGCATGAACTTCAAGTTCATGCCCGAGCTGGACTGGTCGCTGGGCTACCCCTACGCGCTGGCGCTGATGGTTGCCAGCGCCCTGGGCCCCATGTGGTACTTCCGAAAGCGCGGCTGGTTGAAGTGACCTTCGAGGCCGCGGCGCGGTCCGTTTGCGTTCGCGACGAGGCACGGCGGAACGTGCAGGGCAGGCCCCCCGGCACGCGTTTTCCCATCGCCGTGTTCAAGTAGGATGGGCCATGCCAGAGAACCATCTCATCGATCCTGCCGGCTACACGGACCCGCAGGTGCAGGTCTTGGAGCAAGCACGCATTTTCCGGCGGGCATGGCATTTGGCCGCATTGACGCGCGACATCCCGAACGAACTCGACTACGTCAAGCGGATCATCGGCCCGACGGATCTGGTGGTCCATCGCCATGAAGGCCGCATTGTGGCCTATGCCAATGTGTGTCCCCACCGCTTTTCCGCGTTCTTCGAAGCGCCCAGCGGCCATGGACCGATCCGCTGCCCCTACCACCTGTGGACCTACGACGGCGACGGGATGGCGATTGGCGTGCCCCATCGGCGCGATGAGGCCCTGGCCTGCTATCAGACACAGGACCTGCGGCTGGAGATGTGGCAAGTCGAGGTGATGGGCGAGTTCATCTTCGTCAGCGCGGAGCCCCGCCACCGCCTGGACGAATTCCTGGGCCCCCTGCTGCCCGCCCTCACGCAAATGTCCGTGGCCATCGGGACCGAGCGGCCCAAGCACGTGCAGGACATCGCGGCCAACTGGAAGGTCGTACTGCAAAACACGGTGGAGTTCGAACACGCCTTCTCCGTGCATGCGGAGACCTTCGCCGCCGATGTCCAAAAGCCGCTTCAGGTCGATTGCGACCCGGACGCCGACCACACCATCTCCTATGTGACCCGCATGAATCCCAAGCGCTACCTTCGCGCGCGGGATGCCCGGGTGAACGAAATTTTCAAACGGGCGCCGGTGCCCTACCCCGATGGCTACCGGCACCACCTCATCTTTCCCGCCACGACCATCGGATACACCGACAACCAGCAACTCGCCATCATGGATTACCAGCCGACCGGCCCCGGCAGTTGCAGGATGTTTGCCCGGCTCTTCAGCTTCGAGATTCCCGACCTCACGCGGGCCGAAATGGCGATGCTGGAAATCGTGGGCCCGTGGCACACCGCCTATGCGGAGCGGCTGTTCGCGGAGGACCGGGGCATTTGTGAATCGGTGCAGCGCGGGCTGTCGTCCAGGCCGTCGCGCATGAAGGGCGCCCTGCAACCCGGCGAGCGCCTCGTTCGGCGCTTCCAGGAGATTTATCGCCAGTGGATGGATGAATGAGTGCCGGGTGCGAAGGCACGGCGTCGACCAAGGCCAGCATGGGGTTCCGGGCGCCTGGGCCGCTCCCGTCCCACGCGCTCTGCCGCGAGCCGGTCATTTCGTACCGAATCGGCCTCCAGCACAATCAACGTCCCGGCGTATAGCTATTAACTTCATAGCATCTGAAGCCACCGCCCGATGATGCCATCGGCATACCGGCTGGCCACGGCCTGCACGAAGCGGGGGAAGTCCACGTGCGCGGCGTCGTCCGCGCGGTCGGAGACAGTGCGGACGGCGGCAAAGGGCACGCCGTAGTCGCTGCAGACCTGGGCCACGGCGGCGCCCTCCATCTCCACCGCCAGCACCGCATGGCCGGCGGCGGTGAACGCGTCGCGCAGCGACTGCGATTCCTGCACGGTCGACACGAAGCGGTCGCCGCTTGCGATCAGGCCCCGGTGCACGCGCGGAGCGCGCAGGGGCGGCTGCAGTCCGGCGCCGTCCAGCAGCGCGGCTGCGCCACCGGCCAGGCATTCGCCGGCGGCATCGGCCAGCCGGTCGGCCAGCGCTTCATCGCACGGCAGCCGGGTGCGGCCGTAGCCGGGCAACTCCCAGCGGGGGAACAGGGGCGAGGCGTCCATGTCGTGCTGCAGGAAGTCGTGCGCCACGACCACGTCGCCCACCTGCACGTCCGCGCCCAGGCCGCCGGCCACGCCGGTGAACACCACGCGCGCCGCGCCGAAGCGCTCGATCAGCGCGGTGGCGGTGGTGGCCGCCGCGACCTTGCCGATGCCCGAGAGCGCCAGCACCACCTCACGACCGTGCAGGCCGCCGCTCCAGAACGTGCGGCCGGCATGGAGCGTGCGGCGCCCCCGGGTGAGCGCGTCGATGAGGCCCTGCTGCTCTTCGGCCAGAGCACTGAGGATGGCGGTCGTCACGGCCGCAACGCCCCCAGCGGTTGCGCCCGCGCCGGGGTGGCCCGGGGCCAGGACGGGACGGGCCGCACTAGCGCTTGTCGCGCAACTCGCGGCGCAGGATCTTGCCTACCGGGGTCTTGGGCAGCGAATCGCGGAACTCGATCACGCGGGGCTGCTTGTAGCCGGTCAGGTTGGCCTTGCAGAACTCGCGCACCTGCGCCTCGGTGAGGTCGGTGCCTCGCTTGACGATGACCAGCTTGACGGCTTCGCCCGTCTTCTCGTCGGGCACGCCCACCACCGCGCATTCGAGCACGCCGGGCAGCGTGGCCACCACGTCCTCGACCTCGTTGGGGTAGACGTTGAAGCCGCTCACCAGCACCATGTCCTTCTTGCGGTCCACGATCTTGAAGTAGCCGCGCTCGTCGATCACGCCGATGTCACCGGACTTGAAGTAGCCGTCGTCCGTCATGACCTTGGCGGTCTCGTCGGGCCGCTGCCAGTAGCCGGCCATGACTTGCGGGCCCTTGATGGCGATCTCGCCGCGCGCGCCCGGCTCGGTCACGTCGCGGCCATCGTCGTCGATGAGCTTCATGTAGGTGCTGGAGATCGGCACGCCGATGGTGCCGGTGAACGCCTTTTCGGTGGCTGGGTTGCAGGCGACCGTGGGGCTGGTCTCCGACAGGCCGTAGCCTTCGCAGATGGGGCAGCCGGTCTTTTCCAGCCAGAGCTTGGCCACCGCGCCCTGCACGGCCATGCCGCCGCCCACCGACACCTTGAGGTTCTTCCAGTTCACGGTGTTGAAGTCGGGGTGGTGGGCCAGGCCGTTGAACAGCGTGTTCACGGCCGGGAAGCTGTGGAAGGTGTGCCGCGAAAGCTCCTTGAGCACCGCCGCCAGGTCGCGGGGGTTGGGCAGCAGGATGTTCTTGGCGCCCGTGCGCATGCTCATCATCATGTTCACCGTGAAGGCGAAGATGTGATAGAGCGGCAGCGCGCACACGGTGGTGGGCTGCTCGTTGGCCGGCACGGTCTGCATCACGGGAACCTTCCAGGCTTCGGCCTGCAGCACGTTGGCGATGATGTTGCGGTGCAGGAGCACGGCGCCCTTGCTCACGCCCGTGGTGCCGCCCGTGTACTGCAGCAGGGCCACGTCGTCGGGGCGCAGGTCGGGAACCTTGAGCGTGCCGCGCGCGCCCTGCGACAGCGCGTCGTTGAAGCGCACCGCGCCGGGCAGGTTGAACGGCGGCACGAGCTTCTTCACGCTGCGCACCACGTAGTTGACGATCAGGCCCTTGGGGAAGCCCAGGCGGTCGCCCATGGCGCACAGCACGACGTGCTTGACCTGCGTGGCGCCGATGCACGCCTGCAGCGTGGCGGCGAAGTTCTCGATGATGACGATGGCCTTGGCGCCCGAGTCCTTGAGCTGGTGCTCCAGTTCACGCGGGGTGTACAGCGGGTTCACGTTCACCACCACGAAACCGGCGCGCAGGATGGCGGCCACGGCCACGGGGTACTGCGGCACGTTGGGCATCATGACCGCGACGCGGTCGCCCCTGGCCAGCCCCAGGCCCTGGAGATAGGCCGCGATGTGGCGGCTTTGCACGTCCGTCTCGCCGAAGCTCACATCCTTGCCCATGTAGCTGTAGGCCACGCGGTCGGCGTACTTGCCGAAGCCCTCTTCCATCAGGGCGATGAGCGAGGGGTACTGCGCCGGGTCGATGTCGGCCGGCACCCCGGGTGGGTAGGCGGCAAGCCACGGGCGGTCATTCATGCTGTGTGTCTCCAAACCTGCTGTTACAAAAAGGAGCCCGCATTGTCGTCGCGGGCGAAGGCGCCAGGGGTCTGTAGTTTCCCTAAACCGTGCGCCCCTGCTGCAGCGGCCGCCACGCGGGCGGCACCGGAGCGCGGGCCTATTCGATGGCCTTGCCGATGTCCTCGACGACCTTCTTGGCGTCGCCGAAGACCATCATGGTCTTGTCCATGTAGAACAACTCGTTGTCCAGGCCGGCATAGCCCGCCGCCATGGAACGCTTGTTCACGATCACGGTCTTGGCCTTGTAGGCCTCCAGGATGGGCATGCCGTAGATGGGGCTGCCCTTGGTGTGCGCGGCGGGGTTCACCACGTCGTTGGCGCCGAGGATGATCGCCACGTCCACCTGTCCGAATTCGCCGTTGATGTCTTCCATCTCGAACACCTGGTCGTAGGGCACCTCGGCCTCGGCGAGCAGCACGTTCATGTGGCCCGGCATGCGCCCGGCCACCGGGTGGATGGCGTACTTGACGGTGATGCCCTTCTCGGCCAGCTTGGCGGCCAGCTCCTTGACCGCATGCTGGGCGCGCGCCACGGCCAGGCCGTAGCCGGGCACGATCACCACGGTCTCGGCGTTGCCCAGCACGAAGGCGGCGTCGTCGGCGCTGCCGCTCTTGACGCTGCGCTGCGCCTGCGCGCCGCCGGCCGAAGCCGCCGCCGCATCGCCGCCAAACCCACCCAGGATCACGTTGAAGAACGAGCGGTTCATCGCCTTGCACATGATGTAGGACAGGATGGCGCCCGAGCTGCCCACCAGCGATCCGGCGATGATGAGCATGCTGTTGTTCAGGCTGAAGCCGATGCCCGCCGCCGCCCAGCCCGAGTAGCTGTTGAGCATCGAGACCACCACCGGCATGTCCGCGCCGCCGATGGGAATGATGATGAGCACGCCCATCACGAACGCCAGCGCCAGCATGGCGAAGAAGGCGGTCCAGCTCTCGGTGGCCATGTAGACCAGCCCGAGCCCGACGGTCGCCAGGCCCAGCACGAGGTTGAGCAGGTGCTGGCCCTTGAACTGCACCGGCGCACCCTGGAACCAGCGGAACTTGTATTTGCCCGACAGCTTGCCGAAGGCGATCACCGAGCCGCTGAAGGTGATGGCACCGATGGCTGCGCCCAGGAACAGCTCCAGCCGGTTGCCGAACGGGATCGGCAGCCGCGCGAAGCCTTCCACCAGCACGGTGCCCTCGGGCGTGGCGGCGCTGGCCAGGGCCGGCACAGGGGGCGGCACGATGCCGAAGGCCCAGGGCTCGGCCACCGCGGCGACGGCGATGAAAACTGCGGCCAGGCCGATCATGCTGTGCATGAAGGCGACCAGCTCGGGCATCTTGGTCATCTCCACCCGCTGGGCCATCACCGTGCCGGCAGCGCCCCCGACGAGCAGCCCGAGCAGCACCCAGGCCAAGCCCATGGGCGCGCCGCGCGTGACGCTCCAGATCAGCGCGGCGGTGGTGAGCACGGCGATCGCCATGCCGGCCATGCCGAACAGGTTGCCCCGGATCGAGGTGGTGGGATGCGAGAGCCCCTTGAGCGCCTGGATGAAGCAGACGCTGGCCACCAGGTACAGCAGCGTGACGAGGTTCATGCTCATGGCGCGGCCTTGTCGGAAGCGGTGCCGGCGGCAGCGGGGTGCGCAGGCTTGCGCTCCTTCTTGCGGAACATCTCCAGCATGCGCCGCGTGACGAGGAAGCCGCCGAACACGTTCACCGCGGCCAGCGCCACCGCGAGCACGCCCATGGTCTTGCCCAGGGTGGTCTCGGTGAGGGCCGCGGCCAGCATGGCGCCGACGATCACGATGGCCGAGATCGCATTCGTCACCGCCATCAGCGGCGTGTGCAGCGCCGGGGTCACGGTCCACACCACGTGGTAGCCGACATAGATGGCCAGCACGAAGATGATCAGGTTGATCAGCGTGGGGGAAACGGCATCCATGGCAGCACTCCTTGAAGGTGAAGGGGCGAACGGGGCGAAGGAACGGACGACTGGCGGAACGGCGGAACGACGGAAGGGCTATTGCGGCGGGGCGACCGGGAACGGCGGCACGATCAGCCGGCCGTCCATCATCGCGGTGCTCAACCGCGCGGCCTGCGCCATCTTGTCGCCCCACTCCAGCGCCGGACGGCCGGCGCGCAGGAAGGCCTCGTTGTCGCGCGTGGGTGGGCGCACCAGGCGCTGATCGACCAGCGCATCGATGGTGACGATGGCGCCGCCGTTGGTGGCATAGCGGAAGAACACGTGCGAGTACGGCTTGGTGGGCGCCGCCTGGTTCATGGACAGCCACTGCGCCACGGCGGGGCGGTTCTTGGCCAGGTAGTCCTCGGTATCGGCGCGGCGCTTGTAGCGCAGGCAATCGATGCGCGCGGGACTGCCCTGGGCCTTGTCCTCGACGAACACGCCCTGCTGCTGGGGGCACGGGGCCGTCCACAGCGTGGTGTCGCGCGGGTAGTTGGTGCTGTTGGTCTGCACCAGCAGCACGGCCAGCAGCGGCCGGTCCTTGCCCGGACCGCGCAGGCCCATGGCGGTCATCTGCGTGGGCAGGTCGGCGGAGGTGTCGTCGGGCAGCACGTCGATCACCTCGTCGCGGCGGCCGAGCACCTCCCAGTCGCCGGGCGGCAGTTCCAGCTGCGCACGGCCCACGTGCGGCAGCGCGGGCTGCACGGGGGCGCAGGCGGCCAGGGTGAGCAGCGAGGCGATGGCGAGCAGCGGGCCGCCAAGGCGGGGGGACAGGGGGAGCAGGGATGAAAGCCGGGTCTTCACAGGAATGCTTGTCTTGTCATGCGCGGGTGACCGCGCCTTCATGGGCCACGAGGCAGGCGGCGACGATGTCGTCTTGCCGGTCAACGTGCAGGGCCCCTTCGGGGTGGATGATGAGCTTGAGGAAATCGAGCACGTTGCGCGCGTAGAGCGCCGAAGCATCGGCCGCCACCAGCGCGGGCAGGTTGGTTTCGCCGACCAGCGTCACACCATGGCGCACCACGGTCTGGCCGGATTCGGTCAGCGGGCAATTGCCGCCCTGAGGAGCGGCAATGTCGACGATCACCGAGCCCGGCTTCATGGACTGCACCATCGCCTCGGTCACCAGCACCGGCGCGGGCCGGCCGGGAATGAGGGCGGTGGTGATGACCACGTCGGCCTGGGCCACGCGCTTGGCCACCTCCACCTTCTGGCGTTCCAGCCAGCTGGCCGGCATGGCGCGCGCATAGCCGCCGGAGCCCTGGGCGGCCTCTTTCTCTTCGTCGGTTTCGAAGGGCACGTCGATGAACTTCGCGCCCAGCGACTCGACCTGGTCCTTGACCGAGGGCCGCACGTCGGAGGCCTCGATCACCGCACCCAGCCGCTTGGCCGTGGCGATGGCCTGCAGGCCGGCCACGCCCACGCCCAGCACCACCACGCGCGCGGCCTTCACCGTGCCGGCAGCGGTCATGAGCATGGGGAAAAAGCGTTGGTAGCGGTCGGCCGCGATCATCACGGCCTTGTAGCCGGCGATGTTGGCCTGGGAAGACAGCACGTCCATGCTCTGGGCGCGCGTGGTGCGGGGCGCGGCCTCCAGCGCGTAGGCAGTGACGCCCGCCTGCGCCAGCCGCTGCAGGCCGGTCGCATCGAAGGGGTTGAGCATGCCGACCAGCGTGGCGCCGGGGCGCAGCAGGGGCGTTTCGGATTCGGTGGGGCAGCGGACCTTGAGCACCAGGTCGGCGCCCCAGGCGCCGGCGGCGTCCACGATCTCGGCGCCGGCCGCGGCATAGGCGGCATCCGGCACGCTGGCGGCCACGCCCGCACCCGCCTGGATGCGCACCGCATGGCCCTGGGCCTTGAGCTTCTTGACCGTCTCCGGGGTCGCGGCGACCCGGGTTTCTCCAACCATGGACTCGGCTGGTACACCTATCTGCATGTTGTCTGTCTCCCGGCTGGCGTGTGCTCGGCGATCTCCGCTCACTGGGCCCGAGCTTACCCGATGCGCTCCGCGGCATCGGCACGCCCCCATGACGAAGGCCCGGCGCACGCGAATGCGCCGGGCCTTGGCGTGCGGAGGCGATAGCGCCCCCGCGCGGCGCAGGGGATCAGTTCACCACCTGGGCCAGCGCGCCCGCGGCGTACTGGCCGGCCACGACCTGCAGGCTGTGGCCCTTGATCTTGGGCGCCTGGCCTTCGCAACCGAACTCGATGTAGCGCTGCTTGCAGATGGCCTTGGCGGCCTCGCGCGCGGGCTTGAGCCATTCGCGGGCGTCGAACTTTTCGGGGTTCTCGGCCAGGAACTTGCGCACGGCGCCCGTCATGGCCAGGCGGATGTCGGTGTCGATGTTGATCTTGCGCACGCCGATCTGGATGGCCTTCTGGATTTCCTCGACGGGCACGCCGTAGGTTTCCTTCATGTTGCCGCCGTACTGGCGAATGATCTCCAGCAGATCCTGCGGCACGCTGGAGCTGCCGTGCATCACCAGGTGGGTGTTGGGGATGCGGCGGTGGATTTCCTGAATGCGGTCGATGGCCAGGATGTCGCCCGTGGGCTTTCGCGTGAACTTGTAGGCGCCGTGGCTGGTGCCGATGGCGATGGCCAGCGCGTCGAGCTGGGTGCGCTTGACGAAGTCGGCGGCCTGTTCGGGGTCGGTCAGCAGTTGCTCGCGCGTCATGGTGGCGTCGGTGCCGTGGCCGTCTTCCTTGTCGCCCTTCATGGTCTCCAGCGAGCCCAGGCAGCCCAGTTCGCCCTCGACCGTGACGCCGACCTTGTGCGCCATGTCCACGACCTTGCGCGTCACGTCCACGTTGTATTCGTAGCTGGCGATGGTCTTGCCGTCGGCCTCGAGCGAGCCGTCCATCATCACGGACGAAAAACCCAGGTCGATCGCGCCCTGGCACACGGCGGGGTTCTGGCCGTGGTCCTGGTGCATGACCAGGGGAATGTGGGGGTAGGCCTCGACGGCGGCCTGGATCAGGTGCTTGATGAAGGCTTCGCCGGCGTACTTGCGAGCACCGGCGCTGGCCTGCAGGATGACCGGGGCACCCGTCTCGTCGGCGGCGGCCATGACGGCCTGGACCTGTTCCAGGTTGTTCACGTTGAAGGCGGGAATGCCGTAGCGGTTTTCGGCGGCATGGTCGAGCAGTTCGCGCATCGAGACGAGAGGCATGGGATGGGTCCGTTCAATGGTGGGCAGTGGGGAAGGCACGCAGGCCCTGGAAGGCCGTCGGCCGCGGTGGTAACCGCTTCGTAACCGGCGATTTTATCCGGTCGGCCCCGCCGGGGAATCCATGAATTCCAGACGGTAGCAGGTGGTGAATGGCGGCGGCACGGCGCCCGGGCCGAAGCGCGCGCCGTGCGCCTCCGCCACGCGCGCGACGATCTCGTGTCCCAGGTGCAGGCTGTCCACCGGTGCGGGCGCAGCGCCCTGGTCATGGTGCCGGCCGCCGTCGTCCACCACCTGCAGCCAGGGGCCGCCGTGTTCGGCCTGCCCCAGTTGCACCTCGATGCGGGTGCAGTGCGGCGTGTGCTTGAGGGCGTTTTCCAGCAGGTTGCGCAGGGCGATCTCCAGCAGCACCGCGTTGCCGTGCCAGACCAGGGCGCCGGGCGCCGTGACGGCGATGCTGTCCTCGCGCGCCCAGGCGGCCTGGGCGTAGTCGGCGCTCACGCGGCGCGCCAGTTCGGCCAGATCGACGGGCGCGGCCGCCTCGTGCAGCTGGGTACGGCTGGCGCGTGCCAAGGCGAGGAGCTGGTTGAGCACATGCCCGGCGCGCAGCGCATCCTGCCCGATGCGGGCCAGCGCCTGGGCCTGCTCCTGCGCCGACAGCCCCCCGTCCAGCGCCCGCGCCTGCAGCACGATGGATGACAGCGGCGTGCGCAGCTCGTGCGCCACCTCGTTGGCCAGCCGCCGCTCGCGCGCCAGCGCCGCCTGCTGGCGGTCCAGCAGGGTGTTGATGGACACGACCATCGGGTCGAGCTCGCGCGGGGCGTTGCCGGCGTCCAGCCGCTCGGCCCGCACCACGTCCAGCCGGGCCACGGCGTCCGACAGCGAGTACAGCGGCCGCAGCCCGCGCCGAACCGCCAGGCCCAGCGCCAGCGCCACCACCGGCAGCAGCCACAGCCCGGGCTCGATGATCTGGCCAGCGATGTCGTCGGCCAGGTCGTCGCGCTCGTCCAGGTTGAGCAGCACCATGATCTTGCGGTCGTGGGCCGCATCCCACTGCGAGAACCCGCGCCAGGACACCGGCGGCTCGCCCAGCTCCAGGTCGGCGAAACCGTCCGGCAGGTCGAACGCCGGCAGCGGCGCGCTGCCCGTGCGCGACAGCAACTGGCCGTTCACTCCCCACAGCACCACGCTCAGCGATTGCTGGTAGTCGTGCGCCTTGAGCCAGGGCGTGGGCGCGCGCTGCGTGGCCAGGGACGGCTCGACCCCGTCGGAGGCGCGCAAATTGAGCAGCAGCGCGGCGACGCTGGCCAGATGTCCGTCGGTGAGCTCGTCGGCCTCATGCACCCCGGTCTGGTAGCCCAGCCCGACGAAGGTGCCCCACACGACCACCAGCGCGCCCAGCGTCCACAGCAGCAGGCGCCGCATGAGCGAACCCCTGCGCACAGGTGGCACGGGCGTCGCGGCGGTGTCGGTGGGCTCGGGGATCGGTGGGTCGGTCGGAAGGACGCGGCTCATGGCGTGTCCTCCAGCGGCATGAAGTAGCCCACGCCGCGCATGGTCTGGATGCGCCCGCTGCCGAGCTTGCGGCGCAGGTGGTGGATGTGCACTTCCACCGCATTGCTCTCCACGGCGCTTTGCCAGTTGTAGAGGCTTTCCTCGATCTGCTGGCGCGACAGCACCCGGCCGCGCGACTCCAGCAGCACCAGCAGCACCGAAAACTCGCGCGGGGACATGTCCACCTGCTGTCCCGCCCGGCGCACCGTGCGCGCGGCGGGGTCCACCTCCAGGTCACCATGGCGGATGGTGGGCGATGCCCGGCCCGCCGCCCGGCGCAGCAGGGCGCGCAGGCGGGCTTCCAGTTCGTCCACGTCGAACGGCTTGGCCAGGTAGTCGTCGGCGCCTTCGTCCAGCCCTGCGATGCGCTGGTGGACCTGGTCCCGGGCGGTGAGGATCAGCACCGGCATGGCCGGATCGGGCAGCGCGGGCGCGCCCGGGGCACCGGGCGGGCTGTGGCGCAACCGGCGCAGCAGCTGGGCGCCATCGCCATCGGGCAGGCCCAGGTCCAGCAGCACGGCATCGAACCGCTCCATGCGCAAGGCGCTCCAGGCGGCCGCCACGCTGGAACACACGTCCACCGCATAGCCGCGCTGGTGCAGGTTGGTGCGCAGGCCGTCGGCAATGCCTGCATCGTCTTCGACCACGAGGATTCGCATGGAGGCGATTGTCACCGCGATGCGCGGCGTTCCATGACCCCAGCCGTCCGGACCCGTTAAGACGGCGTTAAGAGCGGCTGCCTATCGTCCGCCCCCATGCCGATTTCAGCCTCCCCCGGCGCCGCAACTGCCGCGCCCCGCTCCGCCCCTCCGCTTCAACCGCTGGCCTGGGCGCTGGCCATTCTGGTCGCACTCATGGCCTGGGACACCTCGGGCCTGGACCTCGATGTGGCCCGCCTGTTCGGCTCGGCCCATGGCTTTCCCTTGCGCGACCATTGGCTTTTCGTGCATGTCCTGCACGAAGGCGCGCGGCGGCTGGGCTGGGTGCTGGTGCTGGTGCTCGCTGTCGGCGTGTGGTGGCCGGTGGGCGTGCTGCGCCGGCTGGACCATGGCGAGCGGGTGCAGATGGCGATCAGCGCCCTGCTGTCGCTGGGGGTGATTGCGCTGCTCAAGCAGGGCAGCACCACCAGTTGCCCCTGGGACCTGGCGGAGTTCGGCGGCGTGGCGCGCTACGCCTCGCATTGGGCCCTGGGCGTCATGGACGGCGGTGGCGGCCACTGCTTTCCCGCAGGGCATGCCTCGGCCGGCTTCGCGTTCCTCGGTGGCTATTTCGCCCTGCGCCACAAGGCGCCGCGTGCCGCGCGCTGGTGGCTGGCCGGCGCCCTGGCCGCCGGCGTGGTCCTGGGACTGGCGCAGCAGGCACGGGGCGCCCACTTCACCAGCCACACGCTGTGGACCGGCTGGTTCTGCTGGATGACGGGCTGGCTTTGCGACCTCGTGGGACAGTGGATGCACCGGCACTTCCCGGAACTGGACAGCCAGCTGCCCGCCGAGGCCGACGCCCATGCTGTCCATTGAACTGGCCCTGTTCACGGCCGTGAACGCCACGGCAGCGACCCCGGCCGGCGTCGTGACCGCCGCGCGCTGGCTGTCGCAGGGGTTCCCCATCCTCGCGGGGCTTCTGGTGGCCGCGGGCCTGGCCTTTGGCAGCCCCCGGCTGCGCCAGGCACTCATGCTCAGCCTGGTGGCCGTGGTGGTCGCCTGGTGCGCCGCGCGCGGCATCCGCGCATGGGTTCCCATGCCCCGCCCGGGGCAGCTCGGCCTCGGCGTGCAGTGGATCGAGCACGGCGTCCGCGCGGGCTTTCCCAGCATGCATGCCACCGGCGCGTTCGCGCTGGCCCAGGGGTTGGCCCTGGGGCTACACCGGCGCCACGCGCCCTGGCAATGGCTGGCCTTCGGACTGGCGGCGGCCGTGGCGTGGAGCCGTGTCTGCCTGGGCGTGCACTTTCCCGCGGACGTGCTGGCAGGGGCCCTGACCGGCTGCGCAAGTGCCCTGTTCGCCAGGGCCCTGCTGCGGCACGCGCTCAGCTGGCGCGGCAGATCTTCAGCATATTGGTTCCGCCCGGCGCGCCCATCGGCTCGCCGCACGTGATCGCGTACAGGTCGCCCTGCTGCACGATGTTGCGGCTCTTGAGGTGGCCTTCGGCCTGCTCCAGCGCGGTGTCACGGTCGGCGCTGGTGTCCATGAGCAGCGGGCGAACGTTGCGGTACATGGCCATCTTGCGCTGCGTGGCCACCTTGGGGGTGAGCGCGTAGATGGGAATGTGGATGCGGTGGCGGCTCATCCACAGCGCGGTGGAGCCGCTCTCCGTCATGGCCACGATGGCCTTGGCCCCCAGGTGGTGGGCGGTGAAGAGCGCGCCCATGGCGATGGACTGGTCGATGCGGCCCAGCGTCTGGCCGGTGAAGTCGGAATCGCGTTCGGGGTCTTCCGCCGCCTCGGCGGCGGCGCAGATCTTGGCCATCTCCTCCACCGTCTCCAGCGGGTACTTGCCCGCGGCGGTCTCGGCGCTCAGCATCACGGCGTCGGTGCCGTCCAGCACGGCGTTGGCCACGTCGCTCACCTCGGCACGCGTGGGCACGGGGTTGGTGATCATGCTTTCCATCATCTGCGTGGCGGTGATGACGACCTTGTCCATGTCGCGCGCCATGCGGATCATCTTCTTTTGCAGCGCCGGAACGGCCGCGTTGCCCACCTCCACAGCCAGGTCGCCCCGCGCCACCATGATGCCGTCGGACACGCGCAGGATCTCCTCCAGGCGCGGCACGGCCTCGGCCCGCTCGATCTTGGCGATCAGGCCCGGCTTGTGCCGGTACTCGGCTGCAGCCACATTGCACAGTTGGCGCGCCATTTCCATATCGGTGGCGTTCTTGGGAAAGCTCACGGCCACGTAGTCGGCCTGGAAGCTCATCGCGGTGCGGATGTCTTCCATGTCCTTGGCGGTGAGGGCCGGCGCGGTGAGGCCCCCTCCCTGCTTGTTGATGCCCTTGTTGTTGGACAGCTCGCCACCGATCTTGACGGTGGTGTGTACCTCTTCGCCGCGCACGGCGTTCACCACCAGCACGATCAGGCCGTCATTGAGCAGCAGCACGTCGCCCGCCTTCACGTCCCGCGGCAGCTCCTTGTAATCGAGGCCCACGCCGTTGTCGTCGCCCGGAATGGTGCGCGACGCGTCGAGGATGAAGGACTGGCCCTGCTGCAGCTGCACGCGGCCTTCGGCGAACTTGCCCACGCGGATCTTGGGGCCCTGCAGGTCGGCCATGATGGCCACCTCGCGGCCCGCGCGCTGTGCGGCCTCGCGCACGGCGATGGCGCGATCGATGTGGTCCTGCGCCTTGCCGTGGCTGAAGTTCAGCCGCACCACATTGACCCCGGCACGGATCATCTGCTCCAGCAGTTGCGGGTCGCTGGAAGCGGGCCCGAGGGTGGCAACGATCTTGGTGGCGCGGCGGATCTGCATGGCGGTTCGGTCTCTCTGCATGGATGTAATCGGGTTTCAATTTTGCATGAAAAGAGGTTACATCACCTTCAGGCAGACCCCGACTGCGCGTCATGGCCAAAGCAGGTCTGCACTGGCAGGGTTGCAGAGGGCCACCCCCGCTGCGGCAGACCTAGGGCCGCCCTCGATGCCCGGGCGGTCCATCCGCCCGGGCATCGAAACCTCAGACCTGTGCGTCGCCTTCCGGATGGGGCCGGCGCTGCCGCAACCCGACCTGGGGAGCAACGCCGGCATTGCGAGCCTCGGCCTCGGCTTCCCGGCGGACCGCACGCACCGCGCCCTCTGCCTGCCAGCTTCCTCCGATGGCCGCGTACCCCAACCCCGCCAACATGCCGGCGAGGGAATTGCTCAACAAGTCCTGCTGACTTAGCGTCCCCCCGCGGTTCACATTCCCGAGGATGTTGAAGACGGCATTCCCCGCCGAGATGGCGGTGATGCGCGCAGGCGTCTGGTCCAGCAAACGGCCATAGTCCGTTCCCGTGACGCGAGGATTCCATTGCTGCACCGTACCGGACTGCAGCGCCTCCTGCTGGGTGACGGATATCCAGTCCGCGGTCTCCACCGCCCAGTTGATGGCGGCCTTGATGGCGGACACGCCTGCAATGTCGCCCCACGCATCGCTTCGGGCGCCACTGCTGCTGGCCCCATCCAGCAGCACGGCGCGGGCGGCAGCAGTATCCCCTCCCAGAATCGGAAGCTGGGACCACGCGTTGTTGCCCACGACGTTGGCCAGTCCATAGAACAGGCTGGCCGAGTTGAGGTGGCTGCCGCTCACGCCGCCGGACGTTTCCTCCTGCGTGCCGACCATGCTGAAGGACGCCTGAATGAAGTCGCGTGCGAAGGAATACGCAACGGTCTTGATGTCCCCTGCAAGCACATCGGTGGCCATGCCCACGTTGCCGGTGAGCGTGCCATGCAGCGACAGCCCGATTGAGGCCATGGACGCACCGATCTGCTCCAGCGTCACGATGCGCGACATGAGCTGCTGCGTCTGGCGCATTGACGCGCGCTGATGGTCCGAACATTCGGCCCATTGCTCCGCGGTCATCGCATGAAAACCCCGCGCGGCCGTGTCCGGATCGCGTGCCTCGCGCCGTTCCCGCATCACGGCCATGCCGATGTTGAGCAGCCCCACGCCCACCTGCATGCCCAGGACCATGTTGGGCGGTGTGGCGCGAAACGCGACCTTCATGGACTCCCCCATCATCTCGCGCAGAAAGGTGGGCACGAAGACCGAAGCCGCCTGGTGGATGCCATGGCCCAGTACCGCGCCCATGATGCGCTGGCTGGGCAGCATCGAACCCACGGCCTGCACCGTGGTGGACTCCGAGACCGCGGTGCGGGCCGCAGTGGCCGCCTCCCCGAGCCGGTGCAAGGCCGCCCCTCCGGTTTCCATCGCGCCGATGCCCAATTGCCGCAGCATCGCGTTCCAGCTCTGCGGCTCAGGCACCGCCGGCTCCTCGTGTTCCTGCAGCTCTGGCATATCGACCCGGCGACTGGCGCGCAGGAACCGGTCCAGCGGGATATCAACGAGCTCTTCCAGCGCCGGCAACTGGCCCATGGGCGAGAACGACGCATTGGCGTTTGAAACCTCGGTCATCGCCATTCCCTCACCGAAACCACCGGCGTTCGGAGTAACGGGTTCGCTGCTAATCCAGCGACGGCTGCCTCCGGATAGAGGGGTATGGAAGGATTCGGAACGCGTAGGACTGGACAGCAGGGAGAAGGAATCCCCTTCTTGAAGCGCCTGGCGCGGCGGCATCGTCTGCGGATGCGCATGGGACAGGCCTCGCCGGCCGGTCAGCGACTCGTGCTGAAGGCGTCCGGAAATGCTGGCGCCCGAGGAGCGGGCCTGGGGCGTCTGAGGTTCAGGGGAAAGTGTGGGGCGGATCGGTGTGGTCGAACCAGACGCGTTCGTTTTATTGAGCATGGGTACGCTCCTTGAGGCCGCCGGAGGCTTCGGGTGCCGCGCAGGGAACGCCCGCCTGCACGGCATTGGCCAGCGCAGCCAGTTGCAGAATGTGCCGAGCGACGACCTCCGCCGAGGCGTTGCCCAGTGGACACCGGCACAGCAGTTGCGGCCCCGCGAAACCGCGGGCAAAAACGGCTCCAAGGCTGAGCATCAGCTGCGTGGATGCCTGCAGCGCGGCCACGCGCCGGGCCGGATCGTCCAGGCAGTCTGCGAGCAAGGGCGCTGTCATGATCAGCGCCTCCTCGTCCACGTCGGGCACCAAGGCAATGGTGCGGCTTTCCAGGGCGATGGTTCCGGTGCGCGAGGCATCCTTTGCCTGCTCCTGCGATGCGCCCAGGAACAAGGCCGTGTCCCTGACCAGCGCCAGAACGCGGGATGACGCTTCGAACTCCTGCACAGGGGCGGGTGGCTGCGGGCGGGGTGCGAGAACGGCGCTCATTGCACACCTCCTTTGCGCGGCGAGGCTGCACCCAGTGCCAGCACCCCCTCCCGGGTGGCTTGGCACATGACCAGCAAACCGCCAAGCTGCGCGGCAAGAAGCTGCTCGTTTTCCTGCTGCGTCTCCAGGCGGCGCACCAGCACGGCATCGCCGTTGTCTTCCATGCCATAGCCCCAGTCGGAGCTGAGCATCGACTGCCCGTTGGCGACCAGCAGCGCGTCGGTCCAGGTTTCCGCCGGAACATGCTCGGGCCGGGCCATCGTGGCAATGGCGGCCCATGGGCCATTGTCCCGATGGCTCAGGGGTGCCACGCGCAGCGTGAACGGCCCCACTTTCGCTTCGCCCGTTTCTCCAAAAATACGGGCAGTGGCCGCGTCGGCCCCCAGTTGCAAGGCTGCTTCCCTGGCACAGGCCTTGCGCCGGGATGACAGTGCGGGGCCACGCGCGGGTGGCTTCGGTTTCGCGTTTTTCATCGTCGTTCTTTCAACCGTTATCGCTTATGTATTTCCGCGCGACATGCGGATTTGGTGCCCTTTACACCAGCCGACACTCGTCTCTGAAAATGTGCCGGCCGTTCCATCGTTGAATGTGCGAAGGCACCGCATGCCTCAGCCAGCGAAGCGATTGGCAGGTTTGCGAAAAGGAAAGTTGACAGGAACGCGCGACATTGAACCTTGGCAGGCCCGCCGGGTCGTGGCGCCCGCGCCGAGGGCCGACTCCGGCAGGCTGCAAGGCGCCATCGCGCAGCGTGGAATCCTTTCATTCGATGCACCAACGCAAATGAGACATATTCTCATTTGTGTAACAATGTGCGCCGTGAGCCAGACAACCTGCAGGGACGACGGTGCCGCGATCGGCAGTGTCCAGACCGCGCGAGAGGGTATCCAGCAGACAACCCTTTTCGACGCACTCCATGGTTCACTGCCTGCACACTCGGCCTGTTTCTCTTGCGCACGGCGCCCTGCGCTTCGCCCCCATTCCGCATGCCCTTCGCCCGCTGGCGGGCGCTGCGCTCCTGGCGGTCCTCGCCGCCCCTGCCGCGCCGGTGTGGGGACAGGGCGTCGGTGCCGCCGCCCCGGGCGCCGTGCGGACGGCACTGCTGCCCCAGGTGGACGTGGTGGACGAGGCCGAACGCAGTCCGGGCACCTCCACCGTCGTCAGCGGCGAGGCACTGGAGCAAGCGGGCAGCATGAAGGACGTGGTGCGCAACCAGCCGCTGGTCTCGGCCCCCGGTACCGCCGCGGGCACCACCCGCAATCGCAGCAGCTTCGACCGCTCCGGCACGACGGGCTACAACATCCGCGGGATCGAAGGCAACCGCGTGGGCATGGACGTGGACGGCGTGGAAATGCCCGACGCCACCACCCGCCCCTACGTGAGCCGCGTGGGCGCGAACACCTTCGGCATCGGGCGCGACTTCATCGATCCCGAGATGTTCTCCTCGGTCAACATCCTGTCGGGCACCACCTCCGCCAGGCGCTCCGCCGGCGGCATCGGGGGCGCCGTAAGCTTCAAGACCAAATCGGCGAGCGACTACCTGCGGGGCGACCGAACCTCGTACCTGGGCGCCAAGATCGGCTACGACTCGGCCGACCGTGCATGGAACGAGAGCTTCACCGGCGCCGCCCGCAGCGGCGACCTCGATGGCCTGATCGCCTATTCGCGCCGGGACGGCCACGCGGCGCGCAATCACAGCGACGTGGTGAACAGCTACCCAGACGACTGGCACTCGGACGCCCTGCTGCTCAAGGGCGGCCTGCGCGTGGACGGCAGCAATCGGCTGGAACTCTCGGCCGACCTGTACCGCCGCAAGAATGACACCTTCTTTCACGGGTGGAACACCACCAACACGGCCATCACCGAGCAGTCCCGCCAGGCCAGCGACACGGAGCGCAACACGCTGCAGCTGACCCACCAGTGGACGCCGCGCAATGCCTGGGTGGACCACGCGGACACCCGCCTGTACTTCCAGGGCACGGGCACCACGGACGTGACCGACACCACCACGCTGGCCACCGGCGCCCTGGTGCGCAATCTTTCCGAGAACCAGACCCGCACCTGGGGGGCGTCCACCACGGCGGACAAACGCATCGGCCGGCACCAGCTGAGCTTCGGCGCCAACGCCTCCACCCAGGACGTAGACCGGCCCTGGAACGTGGCGGGCTACATGAAGCCCCAGCCCGACACCACCACCCGGCGCCTGGGCGCCTTCCTCCAGGACGACATCGCCTTCGATGCGGGCGGCAAGCGGCTTGCCGTGATTCCCGCCCTGCGCGTGGACCGCATCGACATCCAGACCCGCAACCTCGGCAACTTCGTCTCCGGCGTGCTCACCGAGCAGGACGTGAGGCGCCTGTACGGCAATGCGCCCTCCACCACCCTCTGGAGCCCCAGCCTGGGCCTGACCTATGACCTCTCGCCGCACTTCATCACCTATGCGCAGTACAAGCGCAGCGGCCGCGCGCCGTCGCCGGGCGAGATCTTCGGCTCGTGGAACATGGCCAGCAACTACGCCACGGGCAACCAATACGCGCTGATCGGCAACCGCGACCTGAAGGAAGAGTCGAGCAACGCGTTCGAGGTGGGCGTCAAGGGATCGCCGTCCGACGGCGTCACGCTCAACAGCTCGGTCTTCTACACGCGCTACCGGGATTTCATCGCCTACACCCGCTACACGCGCGCCAGCGCGCCCAGCCTGTTCACGAACGTGCCTGCGCACATCGGCACCATCTACCAGGCCGAGAACCGCGACGAAGCCACCATCTACGGCTTCGAGCTGAGCGCCCGCCTCGAACACGGCCAGTGGAGCCCGGCGGCCCGCGGCCTGTACACCACCTGGGCGGTGGGCCTGAGCAAGGGCACGTCGCGGTCGCACTACGCCGGCGACAAGGATGTGGCGCTCGACTCCGTGCTGCCACGCAAGGCCATCGTCGGCGTGGGCTACGACGCGCCCATGAAGCAATGGGGCGTGAACTTCACCGGCACCTTCGTGGCCGCCAAGCGGGCAGAGGCCACCAACCGCGACAGCTACACCAACGCGGGTGCGGCGCTCACCGACGCCACCACCCAGCTGTTCCGCGTGCCCGGCTATTCCGTGTTCGACCTGAGCGGCTACTGGCAGGTGAACAAGAGCGTGCGCCTGCAGGCCGGCATCTACAACCTGACCGACAAACGCTATTGGGACTACGCCAGCGCCCGCAGCCTGCAGCCTTCGGTGGCGCGCGACCAGCGCGACATCGAACTGCTCACCCATGCCGGCCGCACGGTGGCGGTGTCGATGTCCGTCGCGTTCTGATCCGCCCGCGCCGGCTTCAGCCGGCCTTCTTTTTCACATTCCACAGGAGTCTTCCCATGCCACACCCACTGTCCCTCGTTTCCCACCGCCCTCGCGCCATCCGCCGGGCCGGCATCGCCACCGCCGCCAGCGTGGCGGCACTACTCGCGGCCTGCGCGGCCCCATCGGCCCCTGCCGGCGACGGCCCGGCGCGGCCGGCAGGCGGCCACGGCAATGCCGCCTTCATCGGTGGCTACGACGCCAACCAGGACGGCCAGGTCACCCGCGCCGAATACGACGCGGTGCGCAAGCAGCGCTTCACGGCTGCCGACACCAACCGGGACGGCTGGCTCAGCGAAGCCGAATACGTGGCCGAGTTCGAGGGCCGCCTGCAGCAGCAGTACGCCGCCCAGAAGCGCCAGCCCGACGCGGCCCATGCCGCGTCGATCAAGCAGGCCCATGTGCGCTTCGGCATCCTGGACAAGAACAAGGATGGCCGCCTGACCGAGGACGAAGAACTCGCCATCGCCGACCGGACCTTCCAGGGCGCGGACACCAACGGCGACGGCGTGGTGAATGCCGCCGATGCCAAGAAGCCCTGAGGCCGCCATCCATGCCTGCCATGCACACCGCCCGCCTCTTGCCGTGGCTGCGGCGCACCGGCCTGGCGCTGGCCCTGGGCCTTTGCGGCCTGGCCCGCGCCCACACGCCCTACCTGCTGCCTGCGCGCTTCGACATCGAGCCCGGCTCCACCGTCAGCGTGGACGCCGGCTTCACCGAGAAGTTCTTCCTGCCCGACGTGGCGTTCGGCGATACGCGCTTTGCCATCACTACGCCCGATGGTGGCACGCTGCCGTTCGGCGACGTGCGCCAGTTCAAGACGCGCACCGTGGCCGAGCAGAAGCTGCCCGGCGCCAAGGGCACGTACCGGCTGAGCACCGGTCCGCGCCTGGGCGCGATCTTCCGCAGCTGGGAGCAAGGCGGCAAGGTCGAGGTGGCACGCGACCCCGCCACGCCGATGCCGCCCGGCGCCAGGCTGCTGAGCCACTACCAGTCGCTATCCATCTCCGAGGCCTATGTGACCGCGGGAACCCCCACGCGGGCCGCGTTGGCAGGCTCGGGCAAGGGGCTGGAGATCGTGCCCGCCACGCACCCGAGCGATCTGTTCGCCAAGGAAGCCTTCGACTTCGCCGTACAGTTCGACGGTCAGCCGCTGGCCGGGCAGAAAGTGGACCTCTACCGCTCGGCGATGGACCTCGCCAGCCAGCACAGCGCCGAGAGCGTGAAGACCGATGCGCAAGGCCGCATCCACTACGTGCCGCCACAGCCCGGCGTGTACCTGGCCCTGGTGCGCCACCGTGCGCCCGCGCCGCAAGGCGCGGCGGCCCCCATGTACGGCCACAACTACACGCTGACCTTCCGGGTGCTGGCCCCGTAGCGCGGGGGGCGTCAGCCCCGCATCAACGCCTCGATCTCGTCCGCCTTCACCGGCACGCCGCGCGTGATCAGCTCGCAGCCGCCGTCAGTGACGATGGCGTCGTCCTCGATGCGGATGCCCAGGTGATGGAAGGCCTCGGGCACGCCCGGCGCCGGGCGCACGTACAGGCCCGGCTCGATCGTCAGCACCATGCCGGGCCGCAGGATGCGGCTGGGGCGGTTGGCGATGGTCTCGCCCGAGAGCGGGTCCTTGCGTTCGCTGACCTGCCCGATCTCGGACGGCTCCACGTAGCTGCCGCAGTCGTGCACGTCCATGCCCAGCCAGTGGCCGGTGCGGTGCATGTAAAACTGGAAGTAGGCGCGGCTGTCGATCACGTCCTGCGCCGTGCCCACCGTGTTCCTGTCGAGCAGGCCCAGGTCCAGCATGCCCTGCGCCAGCACGGCCACCGTGGCGTCGTGCGGGTCGTTGAAGCGGGCGCCGGCCTTCGTCGCCGCGATGGCCGCGTCCTGGCTGGCCAGCACCAGGTCGTACAGCGCGCGCTGTGGCCCGGTGAAGCGGCCGTTGGCGGGAAAGGTGCGCGTGATGTCGCTGGCGTAGCCGTCGAGTTCGCAGCCCGCATCGATCAGCACCAGTTCGCCGTCGCGCACCGGGGCGGCGTCGGCGCGGTAGTGCAGCACGCAGGCATTCGCGCCGGCGGCGACGATGGAGTTGTAGGCCGGGCACTGCGAGCCGGCTTCGCGGAAGGCGTGCAGCAGTTCGGCGTCCAGGTGGTACTCCCGCACGTCCTCGCCCGCGCGCAGCATGCGCGCGCTGCGCTGCATGGCGCGGATGTGGGCCTGGGCGCTGATGGCCGATGCGCGGCGCATGGTGTCCTGCTCGTGCGCGTCCTTCACCAGCCGCATTTCGTCGAGCAACGTGCACAGGTCGTCCTGCTGCGCCGGGCACAGCGCGCCGTAGCGCACCCGTGCGCGCACCTGGTTCAGCCAGCCCTCCACGCGCGCGGCCAGGCCCGTGTGGATGGCGAACGGGTACCAGACCCGGGTGCGGTTTTCGAGCAGGCGGGGCAGTTGCGACTCCAGCACGGCGGCCGAGTGCGCGGCGTCCACGCCCAGCGTGCCCACGGCGGCCTCGGGGCCCAGGCGGTAGCCGTCCCAGATCTCGCGCTCCAGATCCTTGGGCTGGCAAAACAGCGTGCTCTGGCCCTGCGCCGTGATCACCAGGCAGGCGCCCGGCTCGGTGAAGCCGGTGAGGTAGTAGAAGTAGCTGTCGTGCCGATACAGGAAGTCGCTGTCGCGGTTGCGCGGGCGCTCCGGGGCGGTGGGCACGATGGCGATGCCGCCTTCGCCGAGCATCGAAGCAAGGCGGGCGCGGCGCTGGGCGTAGAGGGAGTTCTGTGGGCTCATGCAGGCATTCTCAGGGCATCGGCCGGGGGGAATTTGCAATTCCACTGGGCAAATTACATTTCGAATCACTGCAGGCGCGCGTAGTCCCAGCGGTGCCCGCAAAGCGTTCGAGAATGGCGGGCTCCCCCCTCTTCTGGATCGCGCATGTCCGGTTTCGCCCCGCTGCAGTTCATTTTGACGACCTTCCTGCCGCTGCTGGGCCTGGGGTTGACGGTGGCCCTGCTGGGCTACGGCGCCTATGCCCTGTGGGTCGATGTGCCGCAAAAGCTGGTGCTGTCGCGCCGGGCCCTGCTGGTGCTGTGCGGCGTGGCGCTGCTGTGCAACGCATGGTTGGGGCTGCGCCTGTACCTGTCGCACAGCGAGCGGCAGGAATGGAAGGACGGCGCCGTGCACCGCGCCAGCCGCGAGCGCTTTGCGCTGGCGCAGGATTTCCAGTACGGAGAGTTGCTGATCCCGGCCGGCAGCCTGGTCAACCGCCAGGACCCGTTCGACAAGGGCGAGCCTTCGCGTCCCGTGGCGCTGCATGGGCTGGAAGCGGTGCGGTTTTCGCAGCCGGTGCTGGTGGCCGGGGTGTGGGCCAGCGCGCTGCAGATCAACCCGCTGCGCGTGGAGCTGGCGCAGGACCAGCGCATCGGCCCACTCTACCGCTACGACGCGGCCAGCCAGGGCTGGGTGGCCAACAAACTGGTGCCCGCGCTGGCCTGCAAGAAGGGCCAGATGGCCGTGTTCCAGGTGCCGCACATTCCCTACGACGTGCCGGCGGAAGTGGGCAAGCCGCCACCGGACGGCCCCGCCGCGCGCTTTCTGCCCAGCCAATGGCTGTTCCGCAACTGCGAGGCGGCGCCGCCCATTGCCGTGCAGCCGGCAAACAGCGGCACCGCACCGGCCCAGTGATCGCAAGGGGCCGAAAAAGGCCGCCCCAAGGCCTCAGCGGTTGAGCTGCGCCAGCCGCTGCGGCGTGCCCACGTCGGTCCAGCGGCCGGTGTAGAGCGATGCGGTGACGCGGCCCGCGTCCATGGCCCGGCGCAGCAGCGGTGCCAGCGCGGCGCTGGTTCCCGTCGGATTGCCGGCAGGCACATCGCACCAGGGCGCGCCGAACAACTCCGCCCGCAGCAGCGCGAAGGTGCTGTAGGTGTAGCGCGGTGCAGTGCTGTCGGCCGGCAGGTTCAGCGCCAGTCCCGTGTCCGACCGGCCGAAGTCCCCGCGCGGGTGGTGCTCCGGGTTGGGCACCAGCCACAGGTGGGCCAGCGCGGTGCTGGCGGCAAAGCGCTGCGCGGCATCGGCCGCGAACACGAAATCGGGCGCGAACACGTCGCCCGCCGCCAGCCAGAAGACGGGCCCCAACTGCGGCAGCGCCCGTGCGATGCCGCCGGCGGTCTCCAGCGCACCACCGAAGTCGCGGCCTTCGTGCGAGTATGAAATCGATAGCAGGCTGCCGGCGGATTCATTGCCCTGGAGGCCGAAACGGTCTCCGAACCGCTCGCTGATCTGCTCGCCCAGCCACGCCGTGTTGATGACGGCGCGTGGCACGCCCGCCTGGGCCAGCGCACGCAGGTGCCACTCCAGCAGCGGCACGCCCTGCACCGCCAGCAGCGGCTTCGGGCACGCATCGGTCAACGGGCGCATGCGCTCGCCGCGGCCTGCGGCCAGCAACATGGCGAGCACCTGCGCGCCCCCCTGGGCCGACGATGGGGTCTGCACGGCCGCGGTCATGCCGCAACGCCCTGGGCCACCGTGCCGCGCTGCAGCGCATGCCGCTGCGCCCGGGCCGGCTCGAACAAGGCCAGCAGCGCGGCCATCAGCGACTCGGCCTTGGCCGAATGGTCACCACCGAAATTGCACACGTAAACATCCAGCGTGACCGCGCCCAGTTCGGGCCAAGTGTGCACGCACAGGTGCGACTCGGCCAGCAGCAGCGTGGCCGTCACGCCGCCCGGCCCCTGCGCGGTGGCCGGGAAGGTGTGGAACAGCTGGCCCACGGCCTGCAGCCCGGCCGCCTGCACGGCGCCGGCGCAGGCGCGGCCCAGCGCGGCAGCATCGGTCAGCCAGTGCGGCGCGCAGCGGCATTGCTGGAGATCGGCGGTGAGGTGCAGGCCTTGCATGGGGCTGCACTGTAGTGCATCGGGACCCGGGTACGGAGCCCCGGGAGCCGCCCCGGTAAAATGCCGGGTTTTCCCCCCACCGCCCCCTTCCGGAGCCGCCCCTGATGGCCAATTCTCAACAAATGGCGAATGCGATCCGCGCACTCGCAATGGATGCAGTTCAACAGGCCAATTCCGGCCATCCCGGCGCCCCGATGGGCATGGCCGACATGGCCGTCGCGCTGTGGGGCCGCCATCTGCGGCACAACCCCGCCAACCCGCACTGGCTGGACCGCGACCGCTTCGTGCTGTCCAACGGCCACGGCTCCATGCTGCTGTACGCGCTGCTGCACCTCACGGGCTACGACTTGGCCCTGGAGGAGCTGAAGAACTTCCGCCAGCTGCACAGCAAGACGGCCGGCCACCCCGAATACGGCATCACGCCCGGCGTCGAGACGACCACCGGCCCCCTGGGCCAGGGCATCACCAACGCCGTGGGCTTCGCGCTGGCCGAGAAGCTGCTCGCCAAGGAATTCAACCGCGACGGCCATGCCGTGGTGGACCACCACACCTACGTCTTCCTGGGCGACGGCTGCCTGATGGAAGGCATCAGCCAGGAAGCGCTGTCGCTGGCCGGCGCCTGGAAACTCAACAAGCTCATCGCGCTGTACGACGACAACGGCATCAGCATCGACGGCCAGGTCGCCCCCTGGTTCGTGGACGACACCCCGGCCCGCCTGCGCGCCTGTGGCTGGAACGTGATCGGCCCCGTGGACGGCCACGACGTCGAGGCCGTGGCGGCCGCAGTGCAAAGCGCCAAGACCTCCACCGACAAGCCCACGCTCATCGTCTGCAAGACCGCCATCGGCAAGGGCTCGCCCAACCGCGCGAACACCTCCAAGGCCCACGGCGAGCCCCTGGGCGCCGACGAGATCACGCTCACGCGCAACGCCATCGGCTGGAGCCACGTGCCCTTCGAGATCCCGGCCGAGGTCTATGCCGACTGGAGCGCCAGGGACACCGGCGCCCAGGCTGAAGCCGAATGGCAGCAGC
The DNA here is from genome assembly GCF_030158995.1 of Acidovorax sp. SUPP2825. Taxonomy (NCBI): domain Bacteria; kingdom Pseudomonadati; phylum Pseudomonadota; class Betaproteobacteria; order Burkholderiales; family Comamonadaceae; genus Acidovorax; species Acidovorax sp. SUPP2825. Next base: position 70,528 of record NZ_BQXK01000016.1, read on the forward strand.
GCTTCGACGCCTATGCCGCCGCCTTCCCCGAACTGGCCGCCGAGTTCACCCGCCGCATGGTCGGCGACCTGCCCAAGCACTTCGCGCAGACCGCCGTGGACACCGTGGTCGGCATGCACACCAAGGGCGAGACCGTGGCCAGCCGCAAGGCCAGCCAGCTGGCCCTGGAAGCCTTCACCGCGCAACTGCCCGAGCTGCTGGGCGGCAGCGCCGACCTGACCGGCTCCAACCTCACCAACACCAAGAGCACGCCGGCCCTGCGCTTCGACGAACACGGCGACGTGCAGCAGGTGGAAGTGAACGTGGGCGCCGAGACGGTGCGCGTCGGCGGGCGCCACATCAACTACGGCGTGCGCGAATTCGGCATGGCCGCGATCATGAACGGCATCGCCCTGCACGGCGGCTTCATCCCCTACGGCGGCACCTTCCTCACGTTCAGCGACTACAGCCGCAACGCCATCCGCATGGCCGCGCTGATGAAGCTGCGCGTGGTGCACGTGTTCACCCACGACTCCATCGGCCTGGGCGAAGACGGCCCGACCCACCAGTCGATCGAGCACGCCGCCAGCCTGCGCCTCATCCCGAACCTGGACGTGTGGCGCCCGGGCGATACGACCGAAACCGCCGTCGCCTGGAGCGTGGCCCTGTCCAACCGCACCCAGCCCACGGCCCTGCTGCTGTCGCGCCAGAACATCGCCTATGCCCCCAAGCGCGACCTGGGCGACATCAGCCGCGGTGCGTACGTGCTGTCCGAGCCGGCCGATGTGGGCATCAAGAAGAAGGCCCAGGCCGTCATCATCGCCACGGGCTCGGAAGTGCAACTGGCGCTCAAGGCGCAGCAACTGCTGGCCACGCGCAAGATCGCCGTGCGCGTGGTGTCCATGCCCAGCACGACGACCTTCGACCGCGAAGACACCAAGTACAAGCAATCCGTGCTGCCCGCCGGCATCCCCCGCATCGCGGTGGAGATGGGCGTGACGGACGGCTGGTGGAAATACGGCTGCGCCGCCGTGGTCGGCATCGACACCTTCGGCGAATCGGCCCCGGCGCCGGTGCTGTTCAAGCACTTCGGCTTCACGGAAGAGAACGTGGCCGATACGGTGCAGACAGTGCTCAAACGCTAATCGTTGGCCGGTATGGCAGCAGCTCCATTCATCATAGGAACGGCGCATTATTCATTCAAGTTTGCTTGATGGATTAAATGAAGTACGGTAAACGAGCAAAAATTCTTTTTTGCAGCGTACTTTGTTTGATACCTGCCTATGCACTGTTCTTGATTTTTGCTTGGTCTGCTTTTGACGTTGCAGATGTAAGCCGGAATTCGGCGATGTACCACTTCGCAGTTCCGGCGCATCTTCGTTCTGTGGATCTAGTATTGGAATGCAGAAGTCCTTCATATCGTTGGAAAGGCTGGGATGGAGCCGGTGTTCCATTTAGCTCCTTGAATTACGGCAGTTCAGCGTCAACTGCAGACCTCTTCAAAATCTACCGCTCAAAATTTATGCAGCAGTCGTGTCGAACTGAGATTTTGACCCTACCAGCCGAATCCGAGCAGTTGCTGCGCATGGGCTGTACGAACGAGGATTTTTTGGAAGTTAAGATTTTTGTCACTGAAAAAGGTGGATGCAATAACGTCACTGTTGATTTTCTAGATAACGACTAAATCAACTGAAAGTGAATTTACCGAGCGCATCGCTTTTTTGAAATGGAAATAAATTTCAATTAAAAATTACGTTATTGGATAATTTTTGTCACGCGTAATTACCGGCATCAGAAAACATCTGAGTTGCACGTCGTTGCATGCCCGAATTGCCCGATAGATGAAGTCCAAGAAAAAAGAACGCTTTTTATCAATAACGTCCTGGGTGGCGCTTGATATCTGGTCCACGATATTTTTAACTTTTCTACTAAGGAAAATTTCATGACGATCAAGATTGGCATCAATGGCTTCGGCCGCATCGGCCGCATGGTGTTCCGCGCCGCCGTGCAGAACTTCTCCGACATCGAGGTCGTCGGCATCAACGACCTGCTGGAGCCCGACTACCTGGCGTACATGCTCCAATACGACTCGGTGCATGGCCGCTTCAAGGGCACCATCGCGGTGGAGGGGAACACCCTGGTCGTCAACGGCAAGAAGATCCGCCTCACGCAGGAACGCGACCCTGCGCAGCTCAAGTGGAACGAGGTCGGCGCGGACGTCGTGATCGAGGCCACGGGCCTGTTCCTGACCAAGGAGACGGCGCAAAAGCACATCGACGCGGGCGCGAAGAAGGTCATCCTGTCGGCACCGTCCAAGGACGACACGCCGATGTTCGTGCATGGCGTGAACTGCAATTCCTACGCCGGCCAGCCCATCATCTCCAACGCCTCGTGCACCACCAACTGCCTGGCCCCCGTGGCCAAGGTGCTGAACGACAAGTGGGGCATCAAGCGCGGCCTGATGACCACCGTGCACGCCGCCACCGCGACGCAAAAGACCGTGGACGGCCCGTCCAACAAGGACTGGCGCGGCGGCCGCGGCATCCTGGAAAACATCATTCCCAGCTCCACCGGCGCAGCCAAGGCCGTGGGCGTGGTGATCCCCGCGCTCAACAAGAAGCTGACCGGCATGTCGTTCCGCGTGCCCACCTCCGACGTGTCGGTGGTGGACCTGACCGTCGAGCTGGAAAAGCCCGCCACGTACGCCGAGATCTGCGCGGAAATGAAGTCGCAGTCGGAAGGCGCGCTCAAGGGCATCCTGGGCTACACCGAAGACAAGGTGGTGGCCACGGACTTCCGCGGCGAAAGCTGCACCAGCGTGTTCGATGCCGATGCCGGCATCGCCCTCGACGACACCTTCGTGAAGATCGTGTCCTGGTACGACAACGAATGGGGCTACTCCAACAAGTGCCTGGACATGGTGCGCGTGGTGTCTTCCCGCTGAGATAGCAGCGCCCGCTTGCCGGACCATCGGAACGCGCCTTCGGGCGCGTTTTTCTTTGGGCAAACGGTTTCGAGCCGATACCCGCCGCTTTGCCACGACCCATCGGCATGGACCTGGATCGCATCGGCAGGAACGCGCTCGCAACCGTTGCTTTCGGATGCATTGCTCACGTTTCGTCGGACATTGCCCACGCGGCCTGCTGCGATGGGCCTACGCCGGGCGGCAGGCCCAGCCCGAACAATCGGAACCCTGTCGCCAGGGGCAACCCATCACCGGGACCCGCCCCGAAGCGCCATTCCATCCCTGTCCGGAGAAAAACACCATGCCGACCTTCACCTTGATCCGAACTGCCACTGCCGTGCTGGCGCTGGGCGCGCTTGCCGCCTGCTCCTCCACCCCCAAACCCACCGAGCAGATGGCCGTGAGCCGCACTGCCGTGGACCGCGCGACCACCGCGCCCAAGGTGGCCGCCAACGCCCCCGTGGAACTGCAGAGCGCCCGTGACAAGTGGACCCAGGCACAGCAGGCACTGGACAGCAAGGACTACACGCGCGCGCGCCGCCTGGCCGCCGAAGCGGAAGCCGACGCCCGCGTGGCCGAGACGAAAGCCGAAGCCACGGACAACGCCGCCACGCTGCAGCAGGTCAAGACCAGCATCCAGTCGCTGCAGGACGAAATCACCCGCCGCGCGCCGCCCGTCCCCGGTGCCATGCCACCGCCCCCTCCCGCGCCAGTGCCCATGGCCGCCCCCATGCCTGCACCCATGCCCGGTGCCGTGCCTCCGGCCCGCTGAGGCGCCGGGCCTTCGGGCCCGCCTTCCTGACCGGCCGCCGACATCCACGCGCCACCGCGGCGCGGCCGCCCATCCCCCGATTTGAAGGACACCACCATGCAGTCATCCAACCTCCGCCGCACCTCTACCCTGGCCGCTGCCCTGCTCGCCGCCGGCCTGCTGGCCGCCTGCGCGTCGCCCGGCCCCCTGCCGGCCGTGGAGCAGGCCCGCTCCGCCGTGAACCGCGCCGCCACCGATCCGGCCGTGAACCAATACGCCCAGCTCGAACTGAAGGCCGCCACCGACACGCTGGCCCGCGCCGACCATGTGCTGCGCGACGAGAAGGACGAGTCCGAAGCCAACCACCTGGCCTACCTGGCCACGCAGCGCGCCGCCATCGCCACCAACACGGCCCAGGCCCGCCGCCTGGACGCCGAGATCAAGCAGGCCGGCAGCGAGACCGACCGCCTGCGCCTGGAAGCGCGCACCCGCGAGGCCGAAGCCTCGGCCCGCAATGCGCAGGTCGCCCAGGCCCGAGCCATGACAGCCGAGCAACTCGCCGCGCAGCAGCAGGCGCAAGCCCGGGCCGCGCAGGACCGCGTGCGCCAGCTCGAAGCGCAGCTGCGCGAGATCGAAGGCCAGCAGACCGAGCGCGGCCTGCTGGTCACGCTGGGCGATGTGCTGTTCGCCTTCAACAAGGCCGACCTGTCGGCCCAGGCCGGTCCGCGCCTGGACAAGCTGGCCAACTTCCTCAAGCAGTTCCCCGAGCGCAAACTGCTGATCGAGGGCTACACCGACAGCGTGGGCTCGGACAGCTACAACCAGGAACTGTCGGAGCGCCGCGCCCAGGCCGTGCGTGACGCGCTGGTGCAGCGCGGCGTGGACACCAGCCGCATCACGGCACGCGGTTACGGCAAGTCCTACCCCGTGGCCGAGAACGGCTCGCCCGAAGGCCGTGCGATGAACCGCCGCGTCGAGATCGTGATCGCCGACGCGCAGGGCAACCTCAAGGGCCGTTAAAGTCCAGCGACCCGCGGGCGCGCCACCGCCTGCACCGACCGCCGCCGTTTCCCTGCATCTGCCGGGCACGGCGGCTTTCTTTCGTCCCCCACCCTTCTGGATCCGATCCGCCATGCACCCCGACTTGCCCGATGCCGCACGCCATGTGCTGACCTTCTGGTTCGAGGAAACCACGCCCCAGCAATGGTTCGCCAAGGACGCGGCGTTCGACGCCGCCATTCGCGAACGCTTCGCCCGCCTGCACCACGAGGCGGCGCAAGCCGAGCTATGGGACTGGCGCGCCACGCCGCAGGGCCGGCTGGCGGAGGTGATCGTGCTGGACCAGTTCTCCCGCAACCTGCACCGCGACAGCGCCCAGGCATTCGCGCACGACGGCATGGCCCTGGTGCTCGCGCAGGAGGCGGTGGCGGCCCAGGCCGACGCCGCCTTGCCGCCCGCGTGGCGCGCGTTTCTCTACATGCCTTACATGCACAGCGAGTCCGCGGCGGTGCAGGCGCGATCGGTCGCGCTGTTCACGCAGCTCGGCAATGCCAACAACCTGCACTTCGCGGTGCGTCACCGGGACATCGTGGTGCGCTTCGGCCGCTTTCCGCACCGCAACACCGTGCTGGGCCGCCCCTCGACGCCGCAGGAGACGGCCTTCCTGCAGGAGCCCGGCAGCGCGTTCTGAGGGGCGCTGTTGCGGGGCACGCCTCTGCGCCCTTCAGCGCCCCTGCATTTCGGTGAAGCCCTTGGCGGCCTCCTGCACATCGGGCGGGAAGTCCGACATCTCCTGGATCTGCCGCACCTCGATGGTTTCGTTGCCCGACGCCGGGCAGCGCGAGGCCCACGCGATCGCCTCCTCCCGGGAGGCCACCTCGATGATCCAGAACCCGCCCAACACCTCGGCCACGCCGGGAAACGGCCCGGGCTGCACCTTGGGCGTACCGCCTTCGAAGGTGATGCGCACGCCCGCCGACGGCGGGTGCAGGCCTTCCAGCGACCGCAGCACGCCGGCGGCCTGCAGGCTTTCGTTGTAGGCCATCATGGCCGCGACGGCGTCGGCCTCGGGCACGGTGCCGGGCGCGGCGGATTCGTAGCCGTGGGGAATCATCAAGAGCATGAATCGCATGGCAGGGCCTCCGGGGCAGGGGTCAGGACTCGGTGGGGGGAATGGCGCCGGGCTCCATGAACATGACCTCCCACAGGTGCCCGTCCGGATCCTCGAAGCCGTGCTGGTACATGAAGCCGTGGTCCTGCGCCGCGCGCGGCGCCTTGCCGCCGGCAGCGATGGCCTGGCGCACGATCTCGTCCACGGCCGCCCGGCTGTCGCGCGACAGGCAGATCAACACCTCGGTGGTGCGGTGCGCGTCGCTCACGGGCTTGTCGGTGAAGGTCTGGAGGAACGGCTGGGTGAGCAGCATGACGAAGCTGTGCTCGCCCACGATCATGCAGGTGGCCTTGTCGCTGGTGAAGCGCGGATCGAAGCGAAAACCCAGCGCGGTGAAGAACGCGACGGACCGCGGCAGGTCCTGGACGGGCAGGTTCACGAACATCTGGGTGGCCATGGACATCTCCAAAAAAAAGGACGGGGCTTGTGTACGCCGTTCACAAACCTTAGCAGACACAATGGACAGCGTCCACATCGACAAACCCGCATGACCGAACCCGCCTCGCAGGCCCCGAACCCGCCCCCAAAAGCCACGCCGCCGCGCCAGACCTACCGCCACGGGGATTTGCGCCGCGCCCTGTTGGACGCGGGCGTGGCGCTGGCACGCGAGGGCGGCCCGCAGGCCGTGGTGCTGCGCGAGGCCACGCGCCGGGCGGGCGTGGCGCCCAACGCGGCCTACCGCCACTTCGCCAATCGCCAGGACCTGCTGGAGGCCGTGCGCGCCGTCGCGCTGGCCCGCGTGGCGCGGGCCATGGAAGCCGAGCTGGCCGCCATCCCCGCCGGCCTGGCGCTGCCCGATCAAGCCCGGCGCAGCCTGCGCGCGGTGGGCACCGGCTACCTGCGCTTCGCGCGCGAGGAGACGGGTCTGTTCCATGCCGCCTTCGCCGCTTCGGGCGACATCGGCCCCGAGACGCCGCACCATACCGACAAGGGCGGCGCGACCGGGCTCGACCCGTTCCAGCTGCTGGGCGCCGCGCTGGACCGCATGGTGACGGGCGGCGTGCTGCCTGCCGAGCGGCGGCCCGGGGCGGAGTTCCTGGCCTGGTCGGCGGTGCACGGCCTGGCCCTGCTGGTGATCGACGGCCCCCTGGGCCGCGCGGTGGGGCCGCAGATGGACCGCGTGGCCCAGCGACTCCTGGACATGGTGGAAAAAGGCCTGTGATCGGCAGGCCTTTCCAGCCTGCAGGGTTCATGGCCCCATCGGCCTCCAGCGCATATGTTGCTAGGGCATAGCGCTATATTTTTAGTAGCACAGCAGATTTCCATTGCGGCCCGCCGCACATCACTGTAAATTCATACAGTGATTCTCGACGCCAAACTCGCCATCCTCGCCGACGCCGCCAAGTACGACGCCTCGTGCGCCTCCAGCGGCGCGGCGCCACGCAACTCCGTGGGCGGGCGCGGCATCGGCTCCACCGAGGGCTCGGGCATCTGCCACAGCTACGCGCCGGACGGGCGCTGCATCTCGCTGCTCAAAATCCTGCTCACCAACTTCTGCCTGTACGACTGCCTGTACTGCGTGAACCGCGTGAGCAGCAACGTGCAGCGCGCGCGGTTCACGGTGCAGGAGGTGGTGGACCTCACGCTCGACTTCTACCGGCGCAACTGCATCGAGGGGCTGTTCTTGTCCAGCGGCATCATCCAGAGCCCCGACTACACCATGGAGCTGGTGGTGGAGGTGGCCCGCGTGCTGCGCGAGGAGCACGACTTTCGCGGCTACATCCACCTCAAGACCATTCCCGATGCCTCGCTGGAGCTGATGCAGCGCGCCGGCCGCTACGCCGACCGCCTGAGCATCAACGTGGAGCTGCCCACACCGCAGGGCCTGGCGGCGCTGGCGCCCGAGAAGGACGGCGCCGCCATCCGCCGCTCGATGGCGCGCATGGCCGGGCACATCGCCGATGCCCGGCAGGCCCGGCGCGAGCAGCAGGGCGCCGCGCAGGTCGTCTCGCTGCCCGGGCGCACGCGGCGGGCCGCCGCGCCGCATTTCGCCCCGGGGGGCCAGAGCACGCAGATGATCGTGGGCGCGGACGCGGCGGATGACCGCACCATCCTGGCCACGAGCGCGCAGCTGTACGGCGGCTTTCGCCTGCGGCGCGTGTACTACTCGGCGTTCAGCCCCATTCCGGACGCCTCGCGCGCGCTGCCGCTGGCCGCCCCGCCCATGGTGCGCGAGCACCGGCTGTACCAGGCCGACTGGCTGATGCGCTTTTACGGCTTCGCGCACGAGGAGATCGTGCCCGCGCGCCAGGGCGGCATGCTGTCGCTGGACATGGACCCCAAGCTCGCCTGGGCCATCGCGCACCCGGAGCGCTTCCCGGTCAACCTCAACACCGCCCCGCGCGAGATGCTGCTGCGCGTGCCCGGTCTGGGCGTGGGCTCGGTGGACCGGCTGCTGGCCTCGCGCCGGGTGCGGCGCGTGCGGCATGCCGACCTGTCGCGGCTGCGCGTGCCGCTCAAGAAGGTTCTGCCATTCGTCGAGACGGTGGACCATCGGCCGGGGCGCCTGCTCGATTCGGTGCACCTGCCGGCGTTCTTCGCCACGCCAGCACGGCCGGTCCCGCTGGCGGGCGCACCCGCCGCCCCCGCGCCGCCCGTGCAGGCCTCACTGTTCGGCTGATGGACGACGCCACCACCACAGCCACCAATGCGGTCACCACCGTGACCCTGGGCCACGCCACCGACTGGGCGGGCTTTCGCGCGGCGGCGCGCACGCTGCTGCAAGGCGGCCGCCCGCCACAGCAGGTGCAGTGGTTCACGGCCGCGGACGCGGCGGGCGACCTGTTCGCCGAGGGGTCCGGGGAGGCCGGCCCGGCGGCAGCGGACGATGCCGCGCGCGCGCCGGTCGCATCCCTTTCGCCCGATGCACCGCCGCCCGCCTCCCCGCTGCGGGTGCCACGCGAGTTCCTGCAGCGGTGCGAGCGCGTGGTGCTGCACCGCGACCCGGGCCGCTTCGCGCTGATGTACCGGCTGCTGTGGCGGCTCGCGCACGAGCCGGGCCTGCGCCACGACCCGCTGGACCCCGACCGCCTGCGGCTGCAGCACCTGGACCGCGCCGTGAAGCGCGACATGCACAAGATGCGCGCCTTCGTGCGATTCCGGCCCGTGCCCGAGCCCGACGGCGGCACGCTGCACATCGCCTGGTTCGAGCCGGACCACTGGATCACCGAGGCCAACGCGCCGTTCTTCGCGCGCCGCTTCACCCAGATGCGCTGGGCCATCCTCACGCCGGACGCCAGCGTGCGCTGGGACGGCCAGCGGCTGCACCAGGGCCCGGCGGCGCAGCGCAGCGACGCGCCGCCACCGGACGCGGGCGAGGCGCTGTGGCTCACCTACTACCGGAACATCTTCAACCCCGCGCGCCTGAAGCTGGACATGATGCGCAAGGAGATGCCCACGCGCTACTGGAAGAACCTGCCCGAGGCCACGCTGATCGGCGAACTCGCGCAGACGGCGCAGGCCCGCAGCACGCGCATGGTGGAGGCGCCCGGCACCGTGCCGCGCCGGCGCATCGCGGCAGGCACCGGCCGCGCCGCCGCCAGGCCTGCGGAATAAAAAAGCCCCGCGAAAGCGGGGCCGTGGCGGTTCAGAGCCCGGAGGGCCGGGGCCCGCACAGGCCCGGCCCTGCCGGACTCACTCGGTCGCGGTGCGGATGGTCTCGCGGCCGTGGCGGTCCTTGAGGCGGCCCAGGTCGGTGTCGAGGGCGCGGGCCGCCTTTTCGACCGCGCTGGTGAAGGCATCGGCCAGCTTGTCGGCGTCCGCGCTGGCGGCGACGGGCGGGCGGCCCGCCGCGCGGGCTTCCACCACGCAGCGCTTGTCGGCCGCGCCGGACTTGCCGGCATCCACATCGGACAGGAAGACCTCCACGCGGGTCAGGTGATCGCGAAAGCGTGCAAGCCGGCTGTTGGTCTCGTCATGGATCCACTGGGCCAGCGATTCGCCGCCCTGGATGTAGTCGTCGGTGTGCACCTGTACTTGCATAGCGTTGCTCCTTTTTTCCAATGGCGCCCGGCAGGGCCGGGCAAGACGAAAGGGCGGGACCGGCGCGTGGATGCCGCGTTCCGGCCACCACCCGGGGGCATCGTCGCACATCGCAGCACCGGGCCACCGCAACGCGCGGCGCCGCGGGACTGTCGGGCGGGCGCCCACGGCGGGAGCGGCCGGTTCCTACAGCCGGTGCCGGGGGCGGGTGTTACAACGTTCGGATGCCTTTTGCCCTGACCTGCGGCGCATCCATTCGCCGCCGATTCTCCTTCGCGGACCGCTGAGCATGTCCACTTCCAAGCGCCTCAAGATCGGCCTGTCCGCCTGCTTCTCCCACGCGGACCCCGCACGCTCGCTGTTCACCAACAAGACGCTGCAGTACGTGGAGCAGTCGATCGCCCACTGGATCATGTCCGCCGGCGCGATGGTGGTGATGGTGCCCTGCCCCACCGGCGAGACCGCGCGCGGCGACGTCACCCTGGCGCACTACGCGGACTGGCTCGATGGCGTGGTGATGCACGGGGGGTCCGACGTGTGGCCCGGCACCTATGGCGAGGTCCCGCTCAAGGACGCCTGGCTGGGCGACCGCATCCGCGACCTGTACGACCTGGCGGTGGTCGAAGCCTTCGAGCAGGCCGGCAAGCCCATCTTCGGCGTGTGCCGGGGTCTGCAGCTGATCAACGTGGCCTTCGGCGGCACGCTCTACCAGGACATCGAAACCCAGCACCCCGGCGCCCAGCAGCACCGCAACGCGGTGACTTACGACCAACATTTCCACGAGGTGGAATTGGTGCCCGGCACCCGGCTGTCGCAGATGTATCCGAGCCAGCAGCGCGTGGTGGTCAACAGCATCCACCACCAGGGCATCAAGAACCTCGCGCCGGGCTTCGAGATCGAGGCCTGGAGCCATCCCGACGGCGTGCCGGAGGCGATCCGGCGGCGCCCGCAGCGCGGGCGCGGCTACATCGCCGCCACCCAGTGGCACCCGGAATTCTTCAAGCCCGGCTCGTCGCAGACCATGGACGACGCCCCCATCCTGGAGGACTTTCTGGCGGCCTGTTCGCGCTCCAAAGTGCGTCCGTTGCCGGGCCACAGCCCCTTCCAGATCCGGGATCGTGCCGCCCGACTGCTCCGGCAGGCCCTTTTACTGCGCCGCTGAGAGGCGCGCGCTACCTCAACCGTAGCTATCAAAAACGATAGCAAACCCGCCAGACAGTGCAGCGCAGGGGCCTCTGTTTCGCGTTGCAGCAATCAATGCGGGGCTTTCCGGCAAATTGTTTCCATTTGTTAACAACACGAAGGCCTACCGTGTAAATGTGCAATAACTGTGTCCGGAGACAGTGCAGCTTGGAGAGCTGCAAGACGACGTAGACCACTGTCCCATCGAAATTTTCTTCCTGCAACGAATAGGGGAAAGCGATGCAAACGAGACCGTCAGCCGCAGGCGCCACGCCGCGCGAAACCCACACCGACCCGTCCCCCAGACTGCCGTTGCGCGCGATGCCTGCCGCGGTGGCCTTGTCCTGCCTGGCCCTCGTGGCCGGGCCCGGCACCGCGGCGGCGGACACCCTCACCGGCAACCTGCAGGCGACCATGCGCATCAGCACGGGCTGCGTCATCTCGGGCAGTTCGGGCGGGCAGTCCGGCGTGAGCTTCGGTACGCTGGACTTCGGCACCCAGCCCGCGACGTTCTCCGGCACCGTGAGCGCGGCCCCCACGGGCGGCGCCGGCGGTGCGGGCACCACGCAGATCCTGTGCTCGCCCGAGATCACCGTCATCAGCGTGACGGTGGGCGGCGGGCTGCATGCCGGCCAGGGCGCCGGGGTGGGCGTGGGCACGCGGGCGATGAACTCAGCGTCGGCCTACATCCCCTACGAGGTGTACCAGGACGCGAGCCACACCACGCCCTACCCGCTCAACACGCCGGTGGCGAATGTCGCCATTCCCACGGCGGGCGCGGCGTTCAATTTGCCCATCTACGGGCAGGTCAACAAGACCGGCAGCCAGTCGCTGCCCTTCGGGGCCTACACCGACACGCTCGGGGTCACGCTGACGTTCTGACAGCTCGGCGGCCGGCCACGCGCCCGGCCCGCCCGGAGGAAATCCATGATGCAAGCCATCGGACGGCATGGGCCCATGCACGCCCTGGAAAGCCCTGCGCGCCGGTTCCGCAGGCCGCACGCCACCCCGGCGGGCGTGCGCAAAGCCGCCTCGGTGGCGGTGCTCGCGGCGTTGCCGGCGTGGGTCGCCGTGCCCGCCGAGGCCGCCACGCCCATCGCCACCACGGCCACGATTCCGGTGAGCGCGACCGTAGCGCGCGGCTGCCAGATCTCGGGCAGCGCGCAGACCACCGGGCTCTCGTTCGGCCTGCTCGATTTCGGCGTGCATTCGCCCGTGCGCACCGGCACCCACAGCGTCATGGCCACGGGCGGCTCCGGCACGCAGGCCCAGGTGCTGTGCACGCCGGGCACCACGCTGCGGGTGACGGTCGGCAGCGGCCTGCACGCCAGCGGCGCGCAGCGCCGGCTCTCCAACGGCTCGCAGTTCATTCCCTACGCGCTCACGCTGGTGGCGGCCGGCGCGCCGGTCCTGCTGCCCAACGTGGCGGCGGACATGGCGCTGGGCGCCACGCCCACGGCGCTCCCCATCCAGGCCACCGCGACGTTCCCGGGCTCCGGGCTCAGCGCCGGCACCTACACCGACACCGTGCAGGTGACCCTGTCGTGGTGATGCGGCACCGCTTCCTCGCGCTGGCCCTGGCCTGCCTCTGCGGCATCGGCCCGGGGAGCGCGCCGGCGCACGCGGCCACGCCGATCATGATCTGGCCTGTGGACCCGGTCATCACGGGCCCGCAGCGCGCGGTGGCGCTGTGGCTGGAAAACCGCGGCGCCGAGCCCGTGTCGATGCAGGTGCGGGTGTTCCAGTGGCGCCAGACCGACGGGCAAGACCGCTTCGAGGCGCAGCGCGAGGTGGTGGCCAGCCCGCCCATCAGCCAGATTCCGCCAGGCCAGCGCCAGATGGTGCGCCTGCTGTCCACGCAGCCAGTGCCGGCGCGCACCGAGCAGGCCTATCGCGTGCTGGTGGACGAACTGCCCGCCGCCACGCCCCCGCCGCCCCCGGACCCGCCCGCACCAACACCTCCCTCGGCCGGCGCATCGCGCACGCCGCAGGCGCTGCCCAGCGACGCGGCGGTGGCCGTGCGCCTGCAGATCCGCTATGCGATCCCGCTCTTCGTCTACGGGCCGGACACGCTGCCGCAGCGCCTGGCCGATGCGCGCTCGCTGGTCGACGGCACCGCGGTCGTCACACCCGAGCTGTCGTGGGCCCTCACGGGCGCAGGCCGTGCCAGCCAGGTCGTGGTGCACAACCACGGTGCGTCGCACGCGCGCATCACCTCCGTCGCCTGGGCGCGCGGCGGCAGCCCTGCGGCGCCGCCCAAGGACGTGCTGAACTACGTGCTGCCCCATGGCCAGATGCCGCTGGACCTGGCGCCGCCGCCCTCACCCGACCACGACCTGATGGTGACGGTCAACGGGCGCGAAGCCCAACTGCCCCGTGCATCGCAATGAACCGCGCCCCTCTCCGCTGCGCACCCGCATCGCCCGGTGGGGGGTGCTGGCGGCATGCCTGCCGCGCCTGCTCAGCGCCAGCGACTATCCGGTGCCGGACGCGCATGCCGGCGCCCCGGTCACCCTGTTCCTGGAGATCGTGGTCAACGGAAGGACCACCGGCGAAGTCGTCAAGGTGCAGCACAGCGGCCCCCACTACGAGATCGATGCGGAAACGCTGCGCGAGCTGTCCCTGCAGACCCCCGAGCCGGACGGCGCTCCCGTGGCCGTGGACACCCTGCCCGGCGTCTCGGCGCAGTACGACAGCCTGGGCCAGCGCCTGCTGCTGCAGGTGCCGCCCGAGTGGCTGCCGATGCAGGACCTGGCCGACCACAGCCGCACGCAGCTGCCGCTGGGCGGAGGCAGCGGCCTGCTGTTCAACTACGACGCCTACACCATGACCACGCAGGGCCGCACCACCTCGTCGGTCTGGTCCGAGGCCCGGTACTTCGGCGAGCCCGGCGTGGTGTCCAGCACCGGCATCCTGCGCCGCGGCACCACCGGCATGTCGACCGGCTTCGTGCGCTACGACACGCAGTGGACCCGGCCCGAGACGCAGGAGGCCACGCAGACCGTGTACGGCGACGTCATCACCGGCTCGCTGCAGTGGAGCACGCCGGTGCGGATGGGCGGCGTGCAGTGGTCGCGCAACTTCAGCATCCGGCCCGACCTGGTGACCTATCCGCTGCCCGCCTTTTCGGGCCAGGCGGCCGTGCCCTCGGCGGTGGACGTGTTCATCAACGGCTTTCGCGCGGCCAACCGGGCCGTCGCGCCGGGCCCGTTCACGCTGGGCGAGCTGCCCACGGTGAACGGCTCGGGCACGGCCTCGGTGGTGACCACCGATGCGCTGGGGCGGCAGGTGCTGACCTCGGTGCCGTTCTACGTCAACACGCAGCTGCTGCGCCCGGGCTGGACCGACTACTCGCTCTCGCTGGGGGCGCTGCGGCGCGCCTACGGCTTTCGCAGCCTGTCCTACGGCCGGCCTCTGGCCTCGGGCGTGTACCGCCAGGGCATCACCGAGGCGTTCACCCTGGAAACCCAGGCGCAGGCGGGCCGCAGGCTCGGCGTGGCCGGCGCGGGCGGGCTGCTGCGGCTGGGCCTGCTGGGGGTTGCCAATGCCTCCGTCACGCGGGGGCAGGCGCAGCGCGATCGCGGCGGCTGGCAACTCGGCCTGGGCTACCAGTTCCAGAGCACGGGCGGCGGCATTTCCATGCAGCAGCTGCAGCGCACGCCCGGCTACGGCGATGCCAGCACCTACGCCGACGACGGGTTTCAACTGCCGCGCCGCACGCGGCAGCTCGATGCCAGCCTGAACGTGGCGCGCGGCTCGTTCAGCGTGGGCTGGGTGGACCTGCAAAGCCGCGAGGGCCAGCGCAGCCGGCTGGCCTACGCCGGCTACAGCACGCCGCTCGGGGACCGCAGCTACCTGTCGTTCACCGCCGGGCGCACCCTGGAGACGGGCCAGACGCAGATGCGCCTGCAGCTCACCTACGTGCTCGGGCCGCAGTCGAGCGCGCAGACCGCCGTGGCCCGCTACGGCGACGGCACCACGCAGGCCCAGGCCAGCGTGCAGCGCACTGTGCCATCGGACGGCGGCTTCGGCTGGAACCTGGGCCACACCGTGGGCGGCCAGGCGAACCGCTACAGCCAGGCCTCGGCGCTCTACCGCGGCGACAGCATGACGGTGCAGGGCGGCGCCTACGGCATGGCCGGCCACGGCACGCGCTTCGCGGGCGCGGCCGGATCGATCGGGCTGATGGATGGCTACGCCTTCGCCTCCAACCGCATCAGCGACGGCTTCGCGCTGGTGTCCACGGACGGCATGGCGGACGTGCCAGTGCTCTTCAACCACCAGCGGGTCGGCCGCACCAACGCCCGCGGCTACCTGCTCGTGCCGGAGGTGCCGGCCTACTACGAAGGCCGCTACGAGATCGACCCGCTGTCGCTGCCGGCGGACGTGCACACCCCCAGCCTGGAAAAGCGCGTGGCGGTGGCGCGCGGCACCGGCACCCTGGTGCGGTTGCCGGTGATGCGCGTGCGCACCGCCACCATCACGCTGGTGGACGGCCGGGGCGCGCCGCTGCCGGCCGGCACCGCCGTGGTCCACGAGCAGGGCAACGTGCCCACGGTGGTGGGCTGGGACGGCGTGGTGTACCTCACCGCGCTGCAGGCCCGCAACACGCTGGTGGCCCGCCTGCCGGACGGAGAGGTGTGCCGCGGCGCATTCAGCGAACAGGCCTACGCCGGCACGCGCGATCTGCGCGTGGTCTGCCGCACGGGCGACGCGCCGGCCGACGCCGGCCCGGAGATGCAATCGTGACCCCGTCCGGCCGCCGGCCCTCTCCCCTCGCCGGGGTGGCGCGTACCGTGCGCCCCCTGCTCGCCCTGGCGGCCCTGGGGGCGGGCGCGCCGGCGTTCGCCGCCGTCTGCAGCTATGCGGAAACCGGCGCCTCGCTGGGCTCGGCGTCCTCATTCGCCGTGCGCGACGGCAGCCTGACCACACCGGGCAGCTTCTCCATCACCTGCGGCTCCGGGCTGCTGTCGCTGCTGTCCACCGACAGCGTGCTGCGGGCCACGCTCACCAGCGACAACGGCTTTTTGCTGCGCAACATCAGCGACAGCACCAAGGCCATCGGCTACCAGGCGGGCAACGGCAGCGGACTCACCTATTCGTCGGGCCTGCTGGTGATCAACGCCACCGGGGCCAACATCCTCACCCTGCTGCCCAACCGCAAGGCCACCGTGCCGTTGCAGATCGCCACGCTGAACGCCAACGTCCCGGCCGGCACCTACCGCGACACCCTGCGGCTGGCCTGGACCTACAACCTGTGCGACGGCGCGGGCCTGCTCGCCACCTGCCTGGGCACGGTGTATGCCGGCACGGCCACGCGCACCGTGACGGTGGAACTGCAGGTGAACAACGACTGCCTCATCACGCCCGGGGCCATCAACTTCGGCAGCGCCGCGCTGCCCACGGGCTTTGGCGAGGCCGCGTCGCAGGTGGCGATGGTGTGCACCACCGGCATGGTCTACACCGTGGGCCTGGGGCCGGGCAGCAACCCGAGCGGCGGGCGGCGCCAGATGGCCAACGGCAGCAACCGGCTGGCCTACGACATCTTCTTCGGCGCGGGCACCACGCCCTGGGGCACGACCGTCGGCTCCCGCGTGTCCAGCAGCCAGGCCACGTCCGGCCCGGCGGGCGGCATCGCCAACGGCACGGGGTCGCACGTGTTTCCGTACCGCGCCCGCGTGTACCCCGACCAGGTCGCGCCGGTGGAGGGCACCTACCTGGACAACGTGGTGGTGGACGTGCAGTTCTGAGCCGCCCCGCCCATCCATCCAGCCGAACAGGCCGCCAGCACAATCAACACTAGGGCATATTGCTATATTTTTAATAGTAAATGCCCGCCGATGCCCCGATCAGTGGTGGTGGCCGTGCCCGCCGTGCACGTGGCGGTGCACGACTTCTTCCGGCAACGCCGGCCGCACCTCGGTCACCTTGCAGGAAAAGCGCAGTGCCTGGCCGGCCAGCGGGTGGTTGCCGTCCAGATGCACCTCGGGGCCCTTGATCTTGACCACGTTGAACACGTGCTCGCGCCCGTCGTTGCCCGCGCCGCGCAGCTGGCCGCCCACCTTCACGCCGGGCGGAAACTCGCTCTTGGGGATGGTGCGCACCAGGCTCTCGTCGCGGTCGCCGAAGGCCTCGGCCGCGGTCAGGTCCAGCGTGGTGGCGAAGCCCGTGGCCTGGCCGTCCAGCACGGCCTCCACCTTCGGAAAAATGCCTTCGTAGCCACCGTGCAGGTACGCCATGTGGCCGGAATCGAGCGGCTTGCCCTGCGGCGTGGTGACCTTGTAGCTCAAGGTGACGGCGGTGTCTTTGGAGATGTTCATGGAGGGAGGGTCCGGACAGGTCGGTGGATCGTCGAAGCCGGGCGGCGTGCGCCCGGCGGTGCAGGCCTGCATTGTCGAGCAACGCGCGCGCCATGGGTGCCCGCAGCCAGATCACCCGGAAAACGGCCTCGCAGCAGTTCCCCGATTCCACGAACGGCTACTTTTTCTGCCTGAACTTCGGTTTTCCCACCTTGCTGACAAGCAACGCCACGACGACGACCACCATGAGCAAAAATGCGTACTGCCCCAGAAACTGGAAAGCGCCCCAAGCGAGCACCGCCAACACGATGCAAAGCAGCAGGAATAGAAGGCTATTCATCACGCATAGCTGAAATTGGACGGAGCGATTTTGGCTTGCATTCCAAAGCGTGCCCGGCCCGGATGATTTTTCTGGATGACCTGGGGGTTGTTGGCATAGAAGGCTGCCAGCCCATCGAACTCCAGTTTGTTCTGGCGAGCCATCACGAAAAGATCGGACATGCGTGATCCACAGCCGAGTGAGCGCCCCGCAGCCACCGCGATGCTGCCGATGGCCGCTCCGGTGTACGCGGAGGCCCCGATGGAGGCAGCCACCGCCAGCTTTTCCAGACCCACAGTGGCGCCGACCAGTTCAGCCATCGTGGCGCCTTTGCCCAGCGTGGCCAGGGTCCCCACCATCGTCGAGGCCGTGCTGAGGGCCGTGTTGTAGGTATCAAACAGCGTGGACGGCACGGGCAAGCCCAAATCCTGCATGTTCTCGTTGAAGTATTTTTTGAAATCGCCTGCGGCGTAGCACTGCCCCATCCATCGACTCCGGTAGTGAGGGAACACAAATGCTAAATCGGGCCTCTCCATCCCACGGCAATAACCATTTGCACACAAAAAATGACAGTCCGATCACCCGGCCGATGGCAATCCCACATCCACCGGCGCGGGCACGTCCGGCGCCGTGCCCGGCCGCTGCACGAACCGGCCCACGGTCGGCCCGTGCACCGGCGCCGCATCGCCCCAGGGCCAGCCGCCGAAGCCGGTGCGGCGGTAATCGGCCAGGGCCTCGGCGATTTCCTGCTGCGTGTTCATCACGAAGGGGCCGTACTGCACCACCGGCTCGGCCAGGGGCCGGCCCTGCAGCAGCAGGAATTCGGCGTCGGCCGTGCCGCCGTTGTGCAGTGCCACCGCCTCGCCCGCGCGCAGCTCCACCGCGGCGTGGTCCACCGGCCGGCCCGCCAGCGTGACGCCGCTGCCGGCGAAGAAGTACAGCATGCGCCGGGTGCCCTCGCCGGTGGCGGCGGGCAGCGTGAAGCGCGCGCCGGGCTCCAGGCGCAGCGTCCAGATGGCCACGTCGGCCTCGGCCTGCGCGGCCCACGATCCCGGCGGGGGCGCCAGGGGCGCGGCCTCGCCCAGCCGGCCGGCCACCACGGCCACGTGGGTGGCGCCGCCGCCGTCCGTGCCGGGGTCCACCACGCGCGGAATGTCACCGGACCAGAACATGGTGAAGTGCGGATCGACCCGCTTGGAACGCGCCGGCAGGTTGAGCCAGATCTGGAACAGCTCCAGCGGGTTGGGCCCGGTGCGGTCCAGCAGCGGGAACATCTCGGAATGCACCACGCCGTCGCCGGCGGTGAGCCACTGCACGTCGCCCTGGCCGAAGCGGGCGGCGGCGCCCAGCGAATCGGCATGGTCGATGAGGCCCTTGCGCACGATGGTCACCGTCTCGAACCCGCGGTGGGGGTGCGGCGGGAACCCGGGCACCACGTCGCCGTGGTACATGCTCCAGCCGTCCCGGCGCGAAAAGTCCTGCCCGATCTGGCGGCCGTCCAGCGGCGCATCGGGTCCCAGTTCGGCATTGCCGGGCGGATAGGCGTCGTCGTGGTGGGCGCAGAACAGGAACGGGTCCATCGTGGGCCACAGCGGGCCCAGGGGCTGGGTGTTCAGGATGGGGGTGTCGGCAACGGCTGGCATGGAAAGCTCCTGGGTGGCGCCGCGCGCGGCCCCTGCGGCGGGCGTGCACGGTGGGGTGCGGCCGGCGTGGCGCGGGCCATGAGGCGACATGGTCTGTCACTGCACATGGGGGCGACCGGCGGCGCTGCAACGCGGGCGCGGCAGGACGGACTGGTGCAGCCATGGAACAGTGGCCTGCGCGCCTGCCACGCAGCAGGGACGGCACGGGCCCGCACGGCCGTGCCATTGCAACCCTGCACTTCAAGGAAAAACCAGTCCATGCCGGCGAATTACATGCCGGTATTGCTATTGATTCAATAGCAAATTACCTCGACGCAGCCGGCGGGCCGCTCAATCCTGCAGCGGCTGGTTCAGCTCCGTGCGCCAGGCAGCGGGGTCCGAGCCGGTCTCGGGCCCGGTCAGGTAGCACTCCCACAGTTCGCCCGTGGGCGTGAGGCCCTCGCCCTTGATCCATTGCAGGAAATCGCCCCAGGCGCCGGCCAGGTCTTCATAGCGCCCGCGGTGCACGGTGCGGGCCACGCGCATGGCGGGCCACTCGCCGGGCTGCATGCGGCCGTGCGGGCCGATGGGCGCGGTCAGCGGCACGCTGATCTCGAAGTCGAAGGTGTCCGTGGGCCGGCGCCGGTGGTGGGTGAACCAGGGGCCGGCAGGCGAGGCGCCCTGGGCGGCGATGGCGTCCATCAGGTCGCGCACGCCCTGGCCCATGACGTGCTGGATCTCCTCGCGGGTGCAGGTGACGTGGATGAACGCCGTGGGGCGGGCGGGCAGGTCGGCGATGTGGGGCGTGTCGATCATGGGCTCAGCGGGCGCGGGGGCCGTCGTGGTCAATCGGATGGGCGATGGCACGCGTCCGGCATCGGGGCGGTCCGGTCAGGCGGCGGGCGTGCACACCACCATCCACGGCACCCCGAACCGGTCGGCCACCATGCCGAACGCGGGCGAGAAGAAGGTGGGCGACAGCGGCACCTGCACCTGGCCGCCCTCGGACAGCGCGGCGAACAGGCGCCGGGCCTCGGCCTCGTCGGCCGGGCCGAGCGACAGCGACATGCCCTGGAACACGGGCTGCCCTCCGTTCATGCCGTCCGAGGCCATGAGCGTGGTCTCGCCGATGCGGAACGCGGCGTGCATGACCTTGTCGCCCGGCGGCGGGGCCGCGCCCGCGCAACCGGACGCATCGGTCGGGGCGGGGCTGTCCGAAAAGCGCATCAGCGCGGTGACCTCCGCGCCCAAGGCCGTGCGATAGAACGCCAGCGCCTCTTCGCACCGGCCGTCGAAAAACAGGTAGGGTTCCACTTTCATGCGTCGTCTCCTGGCGGCCCGCGCCGGGGCCGGGTGCGGCGCCCATCACGATTGTGAACACCGTTCACAAACCATAGCCGGCCTGCCGGGCAGCGTCCACCGGGAATTCCCGGACGCGGGGCGGGAGCGGTCCCCAGGGCCAACGGTCAGGTCAGATATCGGCGGCGATGGCCGGCTCGCCATGGCCGAGCGCATCCAGGCTGATCTGGATCTGAGGCACGTCGCTTAGGTCCGGGCTGCGGCCATCGGACAGGTCTTCGAGCGCGGTGAACTGCCCGTCCAGGTACAGGAAGGTGACGGTGCTGGCGATGTCCGCCAGCGCGTCCTCGGGGCTGGGAAACCCGTCGCGCGCCACCTGGTCGCCGCCGTCCAGCGCGTAGCCGTAGCGGCCCTGGGCCTCGGTCAACCCGCCCAGGTCGATGAGCTTGTCGCGCACGTTGCTGGCGTACACGCGGCCGCCGGCCGCATAGAGCGTGAAGGTCTGCGCGGCGCGCGCGGCCTGGGAGAGCGAGGAAGCGGTCATGGACTCATCCTTTCAGTTCCAACGAAACGGGGGCCACCCGGGGGCTTGCGCACAGGCCCCTGCGGTGCGTGGCACGTCAAGTCAAGGCTGCCGGCCGGTGCCGTCGCTGCCGGTCTCGCGCGTGGCCAGCCACCAGCCGCAGACCAGGCCCGCCACGCCGAGCGCGGCCACGGCGGCCAGCCGGCTGTCGCGGTGATCGCGGTGGCCGCCGTCGATGGCGGTGCCGCGCGACGGCTCGAACAGGTTGCCTTCGGACGCGGGCACTTCGCGCGCGCGCCGCAGCGCCGCATCGGTGAGCCAGCGCATCGCGCGGCCCACGCTGGCCGGCGCCAGCGCATGGGCCAGGCGGCCGGGCAGCGCGGGCGCGCCGAGCCAGGTCACGTCGCGCGGGCGGGTGGACAGGCCCACGATGGCATCGGCCACGCGGCGCGGATCCACCATGGGCAGCGGCGGCCGGATGCTGCGGCCCGTGTAGTTGGCGCCGTGCGAGAGGCCCGGCGAATCGACGAAGGTGGGGGCCACGTCGCACACGTGCACGTGGGGCAGGTCGGACACCTCGGCGCGCAGGCTTTCCGACAGCCCGCGCAGGCCGAACTTGCTCGCGGTGTAGGCGGCCGCATAGGGCGCGGGCACCCAGCCGCCCATCGAGATGAGGTTGACCAGCGTGCCGCGGCCGCGTTCGCGAAAGTGCGGCAGCACGACGTGCGCGCCGTGCAGGTGGCCCAGCAGGTTGGCCTCCAGCACGCGGCGGTGCGCGGCCACGGGCACGTCTTCGAAACGGCCCACGGCGCCCACGCCGACGCTGTTCACCCACACGTCGATGTGGCCGAAATGGCGCAGCGCCTTGGCCCGCAGGGCCTGCACGGCCTGGGGATCGGTCACGTCGGTGGGCACGCCGATGGCGGTGCCGCCTTCGGCCCGGCAGGCCAGCGCCACCGCCGACAGGGTGCCCGCATCGCGCGAGGCCAGCACGATGCACGCGCCGCGCCGGGCGAAGGCCAGCGCCGTGGCGTGCCCGATGCCGCTGGACGCGCCCGTGATGACGACGACGGTGCGCTCGGGCAGGGGCGCGGCCGGGGCCTGGTCGGCAGACGTTTCGGGATCGGGGGTCGGGGAGCGGGCAAAGAGCATGGGGCCGGGATTCCTTGGGGTCGTCGTTGCTGCGAACGGCGCGGGCGCCTGAATGCAGTGACCCACCCAGACGCGAAGGCGCCGCCTTCCAATGGCCGTTGTAGCCCCCGATCGCGGGCCCGGGCGTAGGACGGTGCCGGAAAGGCGGCCGCACGGGCCACCCCACGGGGCAAGGCATGGAAACTCCGGTAGGCCGCCAGCGCAATATGCACTAGGGCATCATGCTATTTATTTAATAGCAACCGGCGGCCACGCCTTGGCAGGCTTTCAGCGCCCCACCACGGACCAGCCGGCGCGCTGGTCGGTCTTGTCGTTCTCGTACTCCCACGCCGTGCCGCAGCGGTCGCACTGGTAGCGGGTGATGGTGACGAGGCCGTGGTCGCGCTCTTCCTTGCGGTTGCCGCGCTGCACCAGCTCGGCATGGCCGGGGGCGCGGCGCCAGTTGCGCTGGATGCCGGCGCAGCCATCGCACAGCTCCATCTTCTTCAATTCGCTCTGTCGAGCCGGGTCCTGGGTCATGGGGTTTTCTGCCGCGTTGGGGATCGAGGGCGCCCTGGGGGCGAGGGCCGCTACTTTAACCAACGGGGCGGCAAGGGCCACGGCGCCCGGCCGCGCCGGCTCGCACCAAACCGCGCCGGGCTCAGGCCGTCGCCGGCTGCTGCACGCGCAGAAAGCCCCCGGGGGGCGGCCCGCCCGCCGGCGCGGCCAGCTGCACCGTGCGCGCCGGCACGGCGAAGTCCACGCCCAGCGCGGCGAGTTCGCGCATCAGCGACAGGTTGATGCGCTGCTGCAGGTCCATGTACACGTTGTAGGCCGGGTCCAGCACGATGTAGACCACCTCGTACTGCAGCCCGTTCTCGACGAAACCCTGCAGGTGCGCGCGGTCGAAGCGCGCCTGGCCTTCGGCCTCGATGATGCGGCGCACGGCCTGCGGCACCGCCTCGGCCTGCTCGGCGGTGGTGCCGTAGGGCACGCGGAACTGGAACACGATGCGCCGCTCCTGCAGGTAGCGGTAGTTGTTGATGGTCTGCTTGAGCAGGTCGGTGTTGCTCATCACCACCTGCTCGCCGCCCAGGCTGCGGATGCGCGTGGTCTTGAGGCCGATGCGCTGCACCGTGCCCGCGACGCCGCCCACCACGATGAAATCGCCCGCATCGAACGGCTTGTCCACCGCGATCGCCAGCGAGGCGAACAGATCGCCCAGGATGCTCTGCACCGCCAGCGCCACCGCGATGCCGCCCACCCCCAGGCTGGCCACGAACGCCGTGATGTTCACCCCCAGGTTGGACAGCATGGCCAGCAGCACCGTGGCCCACAGCAGCGTGCGCAGCCCCCAGGACAGCAGCGTGGCCGACGCGCTGAACGGCGCCGCGTCGCCCGCGGCGGCCAGGCCGTGGTGCATGCGGTAGCGCGCGATCCCCAGGGCCACCGCGCGCGTGCCCCACAGCCCCACCTGCAGCGCCAGCGCCAGGAACCACAGCTGCCCCACGCGCGTGGCCCAGCGGCCCGGCAGATCGAGCATGCCCACGCCCACCAGCACGGCCGCCACGAACACCAGCAGCCGGCTGGTGCCGGCCAGCAGCTCGTACACCACGCCCGCCGTGCGGTGGCTGCCGCCCTGCGCTTCGGCCAGGCGCCGCGCACGCCGCACGGCCACGCCCAGCAGCAGCGACATGGCCAGGTACGCGCCCAGCGCGGCGGCCAGCGCCAGCGCCAGGCTGACCAGGGACAGGCCCCAGAGCGTTTCGGTCTGGAACCACGAAGTGAAGGATGGCGTGTTCATGGAGCTCCTTGAAAAGAAGGACCGGGCCGCGCGCGAGGCGCCGCCGGTGGCATGAAAGGAATGGGGCGGAAGGGGCCGGTGGCCGCTGGCGAGCGCGGCGGTGCCGTGCGCAACGGCGCTGCGTGGCCGCGCCGGAAAGCGCCCATCGTAAAAAACGCCGGGCCGGACCGGGGTAGGACCATGCCGCACCTGTCCTGCGGCGCGCCGGGCCCGACGCTCAGAACCTCTCCAACATGGGATGCAAGGCGCGGTGCGCCGCCAATGGCAGGGGCTCGCGTGCAAACGCAGCAACGCGGCAAACCGCCCGGAAAGGCACTGGCCCTGCGGGTAGAAGAGCCATCCCCGAAAAATCGGTGAACACTTTCCTTTCTAGGGTGCGGCCTTGGGCTCGAACCGCACGACCAGCCCCTTGTCCGTCACCGTGATGCTGCTCGGCTGCATGCCCAGGCCATCCGGCACGGCCAAGTCCTGCGGCCGCAACTGGTGCAGCACCACCTCGCTCAGCGTCTGCTGGGCCAGCTGCGGGCCATAGATGTCGAGCATTTCCGCGGCCTGGGGCTGCAGCCCCTCCAGGCGCAGCGCGTTCACATGCAGCTGGTGCGCGCGGATCGTGCGGTCCGACGGCTCGTAGCGCAGCGCGAAGTCCACATCGAACGCGCCGGCGTAGCGGCGTTGCAGCAGCGGGCCCGAGGCGGTCACGTCCATGTCGGCGTTCAGCCGGTTCTGCTGCGGCAGCAGCCGCAGCCGGGGCGCCTGCACATCCAGGTTCATCAGGCCGCCCAGCGCATAGCGGCGCGGAAACTTCTCGGCCACGGCGCCCTGCATCTGCTCGGCGGAGATCGTGTAGCTCTGCGCCCAGGCCTGGGGCGCCACGGCGCAGGCGGCCAGGGCGAGCGCGGCGCAGACGGCCCGGAAAACGCCACGGGGTGCTGCGGAGTGCTTGGAGTGTGCGGGGTGCGGAATCGAACGGAAAGCAACCATCGTGGCGGACACCCTCATGTGCGGAAAAGAAAAGACCGGCAACGGCAGTGACTGACCCCGGGCGGGCCGATCAGTTCCCGGGCGGCGGCGCAAGCGGCGCCGCCCGGCCCCATGGCCCCGGCCCGCACGTCAGCCCCACCAGCGTTGCCACCAGGGCGACTGCGGGGCGATGTCGGCCTCCGCAGTCCCGGCCAGCGGCGCCGGGGCGGAATGGACCTGCGCCGCGCTTGCAGCCTGCGCGCCGGCATGCAGGCGAAGGGCCTGCACCGCATCGTGGCAACGCCATGCGGCCCGCTCGCGGGCCAGGGCCAGGTGCTCCGCACAAAAATAGGCCAGACCGGGCGCCCGGCTTCCAGGCTCGGGCAGCGCGTGGTTGTCGTGGTCGGCAAACGCGACCCAGTCGCCGTAGGCGCCCTCGGCCGCATCGTCCAGGGGCTGGCCGCAGATCGCGCAGGTGGCTGGGTTCATGGGTGCGCCTCCGGTGGTGTCATCGCCAAGGCACGGCAGAGCCGTGCGCGGGCTCGGCGGCGGCCCCCAAGGCGGCGCGCGCCTGGGAAGTCCGGCCATTTCGCCCGGTCGATGATTTTGCAGGGCAACCCCCGTGCGCGTGCGCCTGTTTTGTGAAGGTTTGTGAGCCCCGCCCCGCGTGCGCCCTTGCCGCTACCCGCCCGCCATGCGAAGCCGGCGCGCCGCATCCTCGGCCCGCGCATCGTCGATCTCGCGCATCACCGCCTGCAGGTCCACATCCGCGTGGCGGCGCTCGTAGCGGCCGGTGAGCGGGGTCTCGTTCGTCAACTGGCCGCTCTGGTACAGGGTCCAGATCTCGGGGCCGTATTCGGTGGCCCGCAACTCGGGCGCGAACTGGCCGAAGAAATCGCGCAGGTTGGCCACGTCGCGCAGCAGCATGCGCGGCGCATGGTTGTTGCCCGCCGCATCCACGGCCTGGGGCAGGTCGATGATGACCGGGCCCTCGGCGCCTTCGTCCGCACCGGCGCCAGGCAGGTGGGCGAGCAGGATGTTGAACTCGGACAAGTCCCCGTGCACCACGCCCGCGCACAGCATGCGCACCACCTCGGCGATCAGCGTGGCATGGTGCGCCCGGGCCTGCTCGGGCGTGAACGCCACGTCGTTCAGTCGCGGCGCCGCATCGCCGTGCGCGTCGGTCACCAGCTCCATGAGCAGCACGCCCTCGTGGAAGTTGAACGGCTGCGGCACCCGCACGCCGGCTGCCGCCAGGCGGTAGAGCGCATCGACCTCGGCGCTCTGCCACGCGGCCTCCTGCGCTTGCCGGCCGAACTTGCTGCCCTTGGCCATCGCGCGGGCCGAGCGGGAGTTCTTGACCCGGCGGTTCTCGGTGTAGTCCACCGCCTGCCGGAAGCTGCGGTGCGTGGCCTCCTTGTAGATCTTGGCGCAGCGCGTTTCGTCGCCGCAGCGCACCACGTACACCATGGCTTCCTTGCCGCTCATGAGCTGGCGCACCACGGTGTCGATGAGGCCTTCCTCGATAAGGGACTGGAGTCTGGGGGGAGCTTTCATCGGGGCATTTTGCCCCCTGGCAAGACCGCCTATGCTCCTGCGCCGCGCGCATCCATGAAGCACCGTCGACGTCCATGCCAATGATCTTGAAGACAACCATTCCCCGGCGCCGGAAACGCGGCGTCCATGGCGTGGCGATGCTGGGCATCGCCTGGGCGCTGTGCGGAACGAACACGGTACAGGCCGACGCGCCCACCTCCGCCCATGCGATCCACGCCATCGGCCGCCCTTCTGCGATTCACATCGCCAAGGGCGCCGCACACAGCGTGCAAGGTGGAGATGCGAACTGCGAAAACCTTTCCATCGACACCCGTCGGGTGGCCTATTTTTGGCAGCATGCCGTCCGAAGCGCCCGGTACAACTACCTCCAGAGCCTGGACCAGGGCGACTGCCAGGCCGAAGCGCAACTGCAACTGCCGAACCGGAAAAAAGGCCGGCTGTCGCTGGACAACGCGACGGGCTGGGGCGTGCTGCAGATTCACCAGACCACGTACTACCTCTACTGCGAGGCTTGCGAAGGGCTGATGGGCGCAGACTTCACCTTTCCTTCCGTCAAGTGAACAGGCCTCCAGCCTCGGTGCTTTAGCTGCACCGCAAGGCGGGCCGTGTCAGCCCCCGGCGCCGGCCCACACCGGATTGAGCAAACGCTCCAGCCGCTGGTGCGAAGCCTCCACGCGCTGCAATGCCGCATCCACCAGAGCGGGCGTCATCACGATGCGCTTGCCATCGGCCTCGAACGGCTTGCCGCGCGAGATCGGCACCAGCGAGGCGCGAAACGCCTTGTCCTTGGCCAGCACGTCGTCGGGCGCCAGGTTGCGCGCCTTCAGCATGGCCAGCCGGTCCTTCAGGGCGGCCTCATAGCGCGGATTCACCACGGGCTTGCGCTGCTTCATGCTGGCCTGGTAGCTCAGTGCCGTCGCGCGCTCGTACTCGATCGAATTGCGCATGGCCGCGGCCAGACGGTCCTGCGCGGCCTCGGTGGCGGCGGCGTCGGAGACGTCCACGCCCGCCCAGAAGTCGCGGTGCACCTGCTCGGTGAGCACCGCGTCTTCCTTGAACATGGACATCAGCAGCGCCTGCCGCTTGGCGCTCAGTTCGGCCGCCCAGGGTGAGCTGGCCAGCAGGCAGGCGAGGACCAGCGCGAAGCCGGCGCGGAGCCATCGGTGGGACGGAAAATTCATGGGCATGCCTTCGTGGTCGGGTTCGTTGGTTGAAGAAACAAGGGGAGACACTGGACCCGGCAGAACGCCGGCCGGGCGGGTGCGGTCGGCCCGCCAGTATCGCCGTGGCGTCCCGCACCCATGCCGCAGGGCCCGGCCGTGGCCGGCCGCTGCGGGTCTTAGCATCACGCCCATGCCCCACGACCTTCCCCACGACCTGCCCCTGACCCTTGCCGACATCGACTTCACCGCCCCAGCGCACGAGGTGGCACGCCGGCTCATCGGCGTGACGCTGCTGGTCGACGGCGTGGGCGGCCGCATCGTGGAAACCGAGGCCTACGACCAGACCGACCCGGCCTCGCACACCTTCGGTGGCCCCACGGCCCGCAACGCGGCCATGTTCGGCCCGCCGGGCTGCGCCTACGTGTACCGCTCCTACGGCCTGCACTGGTGCGTCAACACCGTGTGCCGCGAAGCGGGCCATGGCGCCGGCGTGCTGCTGCGGGCCATCGAGCCCACCCACGGACTGGACACCCTGCGCGAACGGCGCGGCCTGCAGGACGCCCGGCTGCTGTGCGCCGGCCCCGGGCGGCTGGCGCAGGCGCTGGGCATCGACGCACGCCTGGACGGCGAGTCCCTGCACCTGCCGCCGTTCGCGCTGCTGCAGCCTTCGCCGGGCCACCCGGCGCCCGACGTGATCACCGGGCCGCGCATCGGCATCTCCAAGGCGGTGGACGTGCCCTGGCGGTTCGGGGAGAAGGGTTCGCGGTTCTTGAGCCGGCCATTCACGGCGGGGGTGAGAAACCAGGGCTGATGCGCCGGACGGCCCCAACAGGCCATCGCCAGGGCAAAAGCCCGATTCGAAACAGGAACGACCGATGACCATGAAAAACGCTCTGCGAACCATCACCCTGCCATGGCTGGCGTGGGCTGCCCTGGCCCATTCGGGGCCAATGGCCCCATCGCCACCACAGGGCTCGGCATCCGCATCCGCATCGAAGGCCGCGGCAGCAACCGAACGGGATGAAGACCGCCGCCGAATGGAAGCCCGCGCCTACGCCATCGGCCCGGTGCGCCGCATCACGTTGTCCAGTGCGCGATTCTTCGATGCGGAAGGCAAGCCATGCACGGCCGAGCCGCCGCCGGCCCGCGTCACTGAGCGGTATGTGCGCAACTTCCTGCGGCAGGCCATCCCCATCTCGCAGGTGGCGGTGATGAACGATTACGGCTCCTTCGGGGAATGCACCAGCGATCCCGTGGACGTGCAATTCAAGGACGGCCGGCAGGTGCGCCTTTCGTTCGCGGCCGACAGCGGTGTGGGCTATCTGTCGCCGGTGGTCAAGGGCCGGGAGGAAGACGTTTACTTCTACTACTGCGAGGTTTGCAAGCGGTGAAGTGAAGGGGGCAGGAGCGCGCCGCCAAGCCGCCGCGCCCTTATCCGTCTTGCCGCGCGGCCCCCTGCGCCGCAACGCCCGGTCCCCGCGCCCGCAAGGCCCGCAACCGGCGGTGCGCCTCGCCGTCCATCTCCACCGGCAATTGGTGCTTGGCCTGCAGGTAGTGGTGGGTGAACACGTCGAGATAGGCCTCCAGTGTCTGCGCTGCGTGCGACTCGCCCGCCATTTCAAGGCAGATCGCCGCCACCTCGGAGGTGCAGAAATGGTCGTCGCGCTGGGAGCGGCGCAGCCGGTAGCGCGACAGCTGCTCGGGCTGCAGGCTGAGCACCGGCAGGTGGTTCAGGTAGGGGCTCTTCCTGAACATCTTGCGCGCCTCGGTCCAGGTGGCGTCCAGCAGCACGAACAGCGGGCGCCGGGGCGGCGGCGGCATGCCCTGCGCTGGAACCTCTGTGGGCTCCACCCGGGTCACCACCCGCGAAGGCTCCGCGAACTCGCCAGGAAACACCACATACGGCTGCCACTGCGGGTCGCGCAGCAGCGCCAGCAGGGCCGGGTCCACCACCGTGCGCGCCCAGCCGAAGGCGAAGGTGTCCGGCACGACGTCGGCGATCAGCCAGCCCGTGTTGCTGGGCTTGAGCGGCTCGATGTCGGCCATCAGCAGGCACATGCCGGCCTGGGTGGCGACCTGGGGCCGCACGGCGCACAGGCAGTGGCTGGGCACCAGCCGGCAACCGGGGCAGCGCTCGCCGCGCGGGCCGCCCCGGGCGAGGAACGGCTTGGAACTGCGCGCCAGGCGCTCGGTGCGCAGGCGGGAGACGGCGTGGGGAGCAAGGGAGTGGCCGGCCAGGCGGTCCACGGGATCGGTCAAGCCAGCTCTTCCAGCAAGGTGGCAACCGTGGCGATGAGGGCTGGCAACGAGTCCTGTGCCACGGTCCAGACCGTGTGCACCCGGATGGTGGCGTAGCCATGGATCAGCTGGTTGCGAAACGCCACGATCTGCGCCAGATCCGGTATGCGCGCAGCCAGTGCGGCGTCTGCCCTGGCCAATTGGCCGAGCGCCTCGCCGATGATCTCGAACTTGCGCTCCACGGCCGCCTGCGCCATTTCATTGGCGGCGTAAGCCTCGGCGTCCATGCCCTGAAGAAAATTCTGAATGGCCTTTGCCGCCGCCTGCACATCCCACAGAAAAGCGCGCGGATCACGCGGCAACATACACAGGCTCCCGATGGCGGTTGATGCTGGCCAGTACGTAGGGATTGCGCACCGCGCCCGGCTCGATCAAGTCCACCGGACGGCCGAGCAATTGCTCCAGCGCGACTTTGGTGCCGAAAAACGAGTGCAGCCCAACGGGCGCGTTGTCGGCGAACTCCACCAGAAAATCCACATCGCTGGTGCCCGGATCGAAATCGTGCGCACGGGCTGCGGAGCCGAATACCTCCAGCCGGCGCACGCCGAAGCGTTGGCAGATGGCCGCGATGCGCGGCAGGTGTTGGGCGATGGCGGAATGCATGCGGGAGATTCTAGGGGCGCACCTGCTGCCCATCGACCGACACTGCACGACGCGCATGGCCCTGCCCATGGCGAGGGCCCCACTCAACCGCCCACGTGCTCCAGCTCGAACAGCGGCACCTCGGCCTGGCGGCTCAGCCACAGGCCGCCGCCCAGCTCCAGCGCGCCCTCGCGCAGCCCGCGCCGGTACAGCGTGGCGGAGTGCCGGAAGATGCGCGCATCGGTCAGGTCTTCGTCGATGATGTCGCGCTCGTAGTCCTCTCGGGACACGGCCTCGACATACATTGCGCCACGGCTCAACTGGCCCAGGTTGCGCAGGGCGGCCTTCAGATCGGGCGGGCTCAGGTAGGGCAGCACGCCCTGGCAGATGACCAGGTCGAACGGCTCGCTGGCCTGGTAGTCCACCACCGAGCCCTGCTGCCATCCGTAGCGCTCGCACAGGTAGGGGCTGAACTCCACGCCCTGGTAGCTGGCCGCGGGAAAGTGCTGCGCCACGATGCCCTTCCACAGCCCGATGCCGCAGCCCACGTCCAGCACGCGCTGCACCGGCACCCGCAGGTACTTGAGGTAGCTGCACACGAAAGTGCCCAGGCGCTCCATGTGCTGCGGGTCCACCACGCTGGTCTTCTTGTCGTAGTAGAAGCGCTGGTAGTACGCCTCGTCGAAGGTGCTTGCGCTGGCTGATTTCAAAAAAGCGGTCCTTGCAGGGAAGTGGAAAAGAAGGGAGGGGCTTGGGGGCGATGCCAAAACGGTGGCAGCGAGTATCCCGTATCGCCACGGCCATGCGCACGCGCCCTCTACATGCCTACCGCTGTGCGCGCCGCAGGACAGGCCGGCTCCCTCCGGCGTCGGCGATACGGCACGGCACGGTGCCGCTCCACTCGATTCGACTTGAAGGCCGGCATGAGCCCAGAGCCCTCCTCCACGCCCCTGCCCGCCCAGAACGGTCCCGCCCCGTCCGACCACTGGATCGCCACCGCGCACGGCCGCCTCTTCGCGCGGCGCTGGGCCGCCGGGCCCGCGCCCTGCCCCGACGCATCCGCGCCGCCGCCCATCGTCCTCTTCCACGACTCGCTGGGCTGCGTGGACCTGTGGCGCGAGTTTCCTGCCGTGCTGTGCCGCGCGACGGGCCGAGGGGTGATCGCGTACGACCGCCTGGGCTTCGGCCGCTCCGACGCGCGCACGGGCTTGCTGCCGCGGGACTTCGTGGAAGACGAGGCGCGCACCAGCCTGCCGGCCCTGCGCGCGCACTTCGGCGTGCAGCGCTTCGTGGCGCTGGGGCACAGCGTGGGCGGCGGCATGGCGGCCCATTGCGCGGCAACGCGGGGCACGCCGGGTGACGGCCCCGGCGGCGCGGCGGGCAGCGACTGCGACGCGCTCATCACCATCGCCGCCCAGGCGTGCGTGGAAGAGCGCACGCTGCAGGGCATTCGCGAGGCGCGGGAGCAGTTCAACCAACCCGGCGCCCTGGAGCGCCTGGCCCGCTACCACGGCGCCGACCAAGCGCGCTGGGTGCTGAGCGCGTGGGTGGACACCTGGCTGCACCCGGGTTTTGCCGATTGGTCGCTGGCCGAGGCCATGGCGCGCGTCACCTGCCCCGTGCTGGCCCTGCATGGGGACCGCGACGAATACGGCTCCACGGAGCAGCCCGAGCGCATCGCCCGCTGGGCCGCCGGGCCGGCGCGTGTGGACATCCTGCCCGGCGTGGCGCACATGCCCCACCGCGAACAGCCCGACGCGGTGGCCCAGCGGATCGCGGGGTTCCTGGCCAACCTGCCCGCGGGCCCGGCGGACGGCACCGGCCATCCACCGCACCAATCGCCCTCAACGCCGGGCTGACGCCTGCCGCGCTGAAAGCCGTCCCGCCCGCGGCGAGCGCCTCACGCCTTGGGCGGCCGATGCAGTGCGCAGAGCTTGTTGCCGTCCGGATCGCGCAGATACGCCAGGTACAGCGCACCGCTCGGGCCCTCGCGAAAGCCCGGCGGGTCTTCGCAGGTCGTGCCACCGTGGGCGACGCCCGCGTCGTGAAACGCCTGCGCCTGTTCCGGCGACTGCACGGTGAACCCGATGGTGCTGCCATTGCCGTGGCAGGCCGGCTCGCCGTTGATGGGCGTGGAGATCGCGAACGTGCCCGTGGGGCTGCGGTAGAAATAGCGGTTCTTGTGGGCGGACCCGGGGGCGATGCCCAACGTGCCGAGCACCGCGTCGTAGAACCGCTTGGACACTTCCAGATCGCTCACACCCAACATCACATGACTGAACATGGCTTTTGTCTCCGTGGCGCCCGTCGCCGGGCAAAAAAGGGATCGGACGATGGTAGCGGCCGCCTGCCCGCGCGCGGGTCGCCCGCGGGCGCTGCGCGCCGCCTTGGCGACACCCTGGAAGGGTTCGGGCCGGTGGAAGAAAGCCCTCCGGGTCCGCGCTGATAAACCAAGCATCAAAATGGTCACCAGCACAATTGACACTAGGGCATATTGCTATCAAAAACAGAGCGTCATGTTTTGATCCTACGTCAGCCGCTGCCTGCAACCCATTCCCATCTCACCTCATCCCCATCCCATCCACCCTGCCGCCCCTTCCGCCATGCCACCCACCCACTTCACCCCCGTCCCGCTCGACAAGGCCTACCGCCTGCTCAACCACGGCCCAACCGTGCTCGTCTCCGCCCACCACGCCGGCACCGACAACGTGATGGCCGCCGCCTGGGCCTGCGCGCTGGACTTCAGCCCGCCGAAGGTCACCGTGGTGATCGACAAGGCCACACGCACGCGCGAGCTGGTGGAAGCCAGCGGCCAGTTCGCACTGCAGCTGCCCACCCAGGCCATGGCCGCGCTCACCGTGGGCGTGGGCACGGACAGCGCCAAGGCGCGGGCCGACAAGCTGCAGCACTACGGCGTGGAGTTGTTCCACGCGCCCGGCCACGACGCCACGCCCCTGGTGCAGGGCTGCGCCGCCTGGCTGGTGTGCCGCGTGGTGCCCGAGCCGCACAACCAGCAGGCGTACGACCTGTTCATCGCCGAGGTGGTCGCCGCCTGGGCGGACGATCGGGTGTTCCGGGAAGGGCACTGGCACTTCGGGGAAGCGCCGGAGGCGCTGCGCACGCTGCATTACGTGGCGGGTGGGCAGTTTTATGCGACGGGGGCGTCGGTGCGGGTGTGAGCGCGGGGTGGGAAGGCGCACATGGGGCGCGGAAGGAGCGGACTCCTGCGCGGATCAAAGTGAATACCGTGGAAATGGGCTTCCAGCTTCATTCATAAGCCATTGCCATCATTCAGTTTTCGGTAAAAAAGCCAAAACACTGAAAGATGCCGACATGCCGGAACTGGACCTCCCACTATGCCCCTCCCAGGCCCCTCGCCCTGATGCACGACTGGAGACTGCGGTGAATGCAACCCTTATTCACCGCACATTCTGCGGTGAATAAGGACAATAATCACCGCATGTGGTCAGACAAAGCCCCCCGCCGCCGCACCTATCTCTGGCAACGCCCTGACTGGCCGCAATGGCGGTTGGACGCAGCCGCCCTGGCAGTCCCCTTGGCCGAAGTGCACCGCGCCCAAGGCCATCTGGCCGGCCGCATGGCCGCCGTGGGCCTGGCCCAGCGGGACCAGGCCACCCTGCAGGCACTGACGCAAGAGGTCATCACCACCAGCGCCATCGAAGGCGAAGCACTCGACCAGGACTCCGTGCGGTCGTCCATCGCCCGGCGGCTGGGCGTGGACATCGGCGCCTTGGCCCCGTCGGACCGCCATGTGGATGGCGTGGTGGACATGGTGCTGGACGCCACCCAGCACTTCGACCAACCGTTGACGCCCGACCGCCTGTTCGGCTGGCATGCCGCGCTGTTTCCTACCGGCTACAGCGGCCGGGTGCGCATTCAGGT
Organism: Acidovorax sp. SUPP2825; assembly: GCF_030158995.1. Classification (NCBI taxonomy): domain Bacteria; kingdom Pseudomonadati; phylum Pseudomonadota; class Betaproteobacteria; order Burkholderiales; family Comamonadaceae; genus Acidovorax; species Acidovorax sp. SUPP2825. The sequence continues at coordinate 105,016 of NZ_BQXK01000016.1, forward strand.
GGGCGCGTGGCGAAACGACAGCGCTGGCCCCATGCAGGTCGTTTCCGGCCCCGTGGGCCGAGAGAAGGTGCACTACGAGGCACCGCCCGCGTCCACGTTGCCCGTGGAAATGGCCGCCTTCCTGCAATGGTTCAACACCACCCCGACGGGCGATGCCCTGATCCACGCCGGGCTGGCGCATCTGTGGCTGGTGACGCTGCACCCCTTCGACGACGGCAACGGCCGCATCAGCCGCGCCGTGGGCGACATGGCGTTGGCGCGGGCCGAAGGCAGCGCGCAGCGCTTTTACAGCCTGAGCGCCCAGATCCAGCGAGAGCGCAAGGCGTATTACGACCAACTGGAAACCACCCAGCGCGGGCCGCTCGACGTCACGCCCTGGCTGGAATGGTTTCTGGGTTGCCTGCTGCGCTCGGTACAAGGGGCCGATGGGTTGCTGGCGGGCGTGCTGGGCAAAGCCCAGTTCTGGCAGCGCTGGGCGGGCACGCCGATGAATGCGCGGCAGACGCTGGTGTTGAACCGGGTGCTGGATGGGATGGAGGGGAAGCTGACGAATGCCAAGTGGGTTGCCATTGCCAAGTGCTCATCAGATACGGCGCTGCGGGATATCAATGATCTGGTGACCAAAGGGGTGCTGGCACGACTTACAGGTGGAGGGAGAAATGCCGCTTATGTGCTGGTTTTATGCAACTAATTGGATTCGAGAACAATAACTATCGATTAATTGATTAAAGATCAGGCCACATATAGCAGATTCAGGCACCGATGAAAAGTCGGTGCATTCAGGCGGAATTTTCTTATGCATCGATTTTACGCACAGCGTTATTTTCCCTCATTCAGCATAACAAACGCCGACCCCGCCACGACTTTCTATTCTTGAAAAACTATATTTTCGGCAATTCTGTCATAAATTTCTACATCTCCAACACTATTTATTCGCCTATGCATTCTTAAGGAACAAGATATTTTAGAGCCATTTCTAAAAATAATTCTCTTCTTCAAAACATTTTCTTCAAATGCCGCATCAGAAACTGAAAATCTAATATTTTCCTTATCAAAAACCCCGTGCCATCTCAAGTTTTTATCATTTAAAACGGGAGATGTAATTTCAATAACGGCGCCATTTATCAAAAGATCCTCAATAAGAATTTGCTTAAATATGTATTTTTCAAACGACTCTTTGAGCACCAAAGATTCTTCTTTGACCGCCGAAGGCCGGTAACCAATCGCGACAACATCGTCATTGTTTGCAATGATTTCATAAAAATTAGATATTCTTTTAACTATTTTTTTATTATCCATTAAAGCTTTCACAATTTCATCCGAGTCCGGCAGTGGCTCAAGATTTAAAAGAAGATTGTTCTCGTTAGGTATTTGCCCTGATGATGTTGCACTAGCTTCCTGACCTTCTTTTTTTAGGCGCTCCACTTCAATTCGGGTTTTCTCTATCTCTAAGGCATTTTTTGCAATCTGTTGATCGTTAATTTTTTTCTGCTGTTCATTGATTTCTTGCTGCTGATTTATTAGAGGCCTTTGGTGCGTCAGCCAAACAGCCCCAACCAACAGCCCACTAATAATTGTCGAGACGATTGTTAGGGCGGCCGCGTTATCCCCTATAAATTTGAGAATATGGACAAAGCCGCCTTCCTCCGAAGGTGTTACCTTAATCCTAACATCAACACCAAATACTGCTGCAACCTCTTTGATCAAAAAGAATAGCTGCTCCTGACTTTCATGCAAAGTCAGAGAATCTATAGAGTGATCTTCACCCTGCAAATAATAATGAACAACAAAACCGTTTTTTGAATTTATTTGCATGACTTAGGGAAGCTCTGCACAAAACACGCACGAACGTGCTGATGCCCTGAGCCAGTTGAAATGCGATGCGGCCAACCCCTGATTTATCTCAGCTCCGGTGCCTGTGGCACGAACTGGCGGCCTGAATGGCCGGTTTGGCGAACTGCGGGCGCACTCATGCCGAGGCTCCCAGCAGTTTGCGCCGCACCAGCCACAG
>NZ_BQXK01000017.1:0-101436 GCF_030158995.1 Acidovorax sp. SUPP2825
CTCTTGTGTTGGCGCGAGGCCTCAGCGAACAGGTCGAACTTCAGGGCGCTACGGGGAGTGATCATGGCAAAGGATGGAGCACGCGTTCTCGATCAACAAGGGACCGGATGGGTTTTGAGAGGTTCCCGAGGGTGATGGGCTCTTTACAACGGAATGGCAGCGGGCATTTCGCCTGCGAAGCGACAACCTCAAAGGAGCCCACCATGAACGCATCCCATACGCCCCTGGCTGAAACAAGACCTGCCGGCACTGACTTGGCCGAGCAGGCCCGTCCCGGTCACGGCATTCCTTCGCAGGACCCGGCCGTGGCGGCCCAATATGCGCTGTCGCCTGAAGAGGCCGAGCGCGAATCGAAATCCTCGCTGATGGGCGGCGGTGTCATGGCCGGTACGGCCGCAGGCGCGGCCGTTGGTGCGGCCATGGCAGGGCCTGTCGGAGTGTTCGTGGGTGGCACCGTCGGTGCCGTGGCGGGCGCGTTGGGCGGGGCGGCCGCGGGAAGTCTGGTCGAGCCCGATGCCCCGTCAGCCGACGAGCAACCAACGCATGACGTGGGCAAGACCCCCAATACCGTTTTGCCTCGCTGAAATTGCACACATCTGAATCCATGGGCAGCCACCATCAATCGGTGGCTTGTCCATTGGGAATGAGTGCTCCGGCGAGGCGCCGCAGAGCGTGTGGATTCCGTTGCGCTCAGTCGCCCCGGGGCGCGGTTTCCTGTTCCAGTTCCTCCAGAACCTGGATCGCTCCACGGATGCGCATCAGGGTATGGCTGAGTTCAGCTTGCCGCGCTTCCAGTTGCCGGAATTGCTGCTCGCCTGCAGAAAGCTCGCTCTTGAGTTGCGCAAGCCGTGTTGTCAGTTGTTCACGCATCGGAGTGGGGTGGAGAGTGGTTGACGCCTTGCATTGTGGATGCGCTTTATCAGGCCACAAAAAAAGACAGGGTGAATGCGCTCGACGCGCGCGCGCTAAGCACAAACGCCTTCACCGCGAGTGGGCACGGCGTTGGCCTGAGACCCCGTCACCTGGCCAGGCGAGGCGATGATAGTTCGAGGGTGTGGATACACCCTGTGAGATGCAGTAAGTGCGGCCAGCGCATGTCAGTTCCACCCATTGGCCGCTGGCTTTGCGCATGTTTTTTGCGACCGAAGACGGCCTCAGGTGGCAGACGTCAGGTACAGCGAGGCTGCATCCGTGGCCAGTGCATTGAGCATCCCATCCGCGCCAATGCGAAAGTGGGCGCCAGTCGTGTTTGCAATCGCGGCATAGGCGGCAAAACAATGGGCCGGCAGCGTCATCATTCCGACGGCATCGCCCGACAGGATTTCGAATGCGGGTGGCGGTGCCGCTGCATCCAGAGTGAATCCGATCATCAGCATGGTGCCGTGCACCCCGACTTTTCCGCCGGTGATCTCGATGCAGCCGGCTGCGTTCTGCACGGTGTAGCCGTTGGCGGAGTAGGCGGCCTGGCCGGATAACGCCACGATGCGGACGCCGCGGGCTTTGATCACGTTGTATTCCGCCCAATCGGTGGAGAGGTTCAAGGGTGTGAACTGTTGCATGAGGCCGCGATGTTTCGCGCTCCTTGCCGGGTAGTTGTCCATGGGATGGGGTGAGTTAGGCAATGACTTACGCCTTTTGGCCAAGTCTTTAATTAGTGGGTAAAAAAGGATTCGAGGTGGAGGCAGCGAATTACCTGCTGATGGGCGGTTGCGCGTGTGAGGCGCTCCGGTTGAACTGCCTGTTTTTGGTTGTCTTGCGGAGGAGGGCTCATCGGCATCGCTTTTCCTTGTTCCTGGGTTCACAAACAAACGCACTTGAAACGTCTCCTGTGCGTTCAAAGGTTGCGCTTTCACCACGGAAAAGAGCGTAGGAGAAACCTGAGTCGGAAGTCAGGGATGCATGGTTTGGTGTAACTTTTTGCGTCTTTTGTGGCGATGTGAAAAATTTGGCGCGCGTGGCGCTTGCATCGCGGCAAATCAGCGCAGGTGACAAAAGCCGTGAACTTGGCGTCTCGATTTGGGCGGAATCGACGTCAGGAATAGCATATTTCTCAAATTCCGTCAGACGAAACGATAGACCTGCTTTTTTCGAACGTGAGAGGGTTATGATTCATCCCGTCGGCACCTCCAGCCGACACCTCCCTTTCTTGCTCTTTAGCAAGTTTTGCCCGCCTCGTGCGGGCATTCTTTTTTGTGCTGTCAGCGGAGAGTAAGGGTCGTGCTCAAAATGGATTCCACCGGACGGGGCATCGCCTCCCCTAAGGAATTCGGGCTGTGACCAGGCCGCAATGCCTGCCCGACTTTGCCCGCCCCTGTGCGGGCATTTCTTTTGGGGCGGCAGGGTTCCCCCGGCATGGCGCCGAGGATCCGCCGGTCAATCGTCGGCGGACGCGCTCCAGCGGCTGCCCCAATCACGCGCCTGGTCGATGTTGCGGCGATCCCGTTTGGTCGGCCGGCCTTCGTGCAGGCTGGCGGCGGGCTCGGGCGCCAGGCGGTGCTGCTCCGCGGCTTTTTCGCGGGCGGCGATGCTTTCCGCCGTTTCTTCATAAAGCAATTGCGCCACGGGTGCAGGACCGCGCATGCCGCTGAGCGCGCGCACTCGCACCGTGCGCTGCACGGGGCCCTGGCGCAGATCGACGGTATCGCCGGCCCGCAGTTCTCTGGCTGCCTTGGCCGCTTGGCCATTGACGGTCACGCGGCCTTTGCCGATCTCTTCCACGGCCAGCGAGCGGGTTTTGTAGAAACGGGCGCACCACAGCCATTTGTCCAGGCGCATCGATTCGGGAGGGTTCATGCGGCCATTTTCTTCCGATCGGCGGGCGGCGGATTGTCGGCCGATGCCAACGGAAGACGCACCACCGCATCCAGCCCGACAACCCGTGCGCCGTCCATCCGGTTGGACAGTTCGATCTGTCCGTCCAGCGCCTGCACGATCTCCTGGCAGATGGCCAGCCCCAGTCCGGACCCGGTGCGCACGTCGCCGGCCGAGAACGGCTGGAACAGGCGCTGCGCCAGCTCGGCATCGATGCCGGGGCCGCTGTCGGCCACGGTCAGCGCTATGTGGCGACCGTCCGTGCGCAATTCCACCGACAGCACGCCGGACACCGGTGTGTGGCGGATCGCGTTGTGCAGCAGATTGCGGGTGAGTTCACGCAGCATCCATTCGTGCGCCTGCACGGGGGCGGGGTCGGTGTGTATGCCGAAGTCCAGGTCGCGCTGGGCGATGAGGGGCGACAGTTCCAGGGCGATCGCCCGCAGTTCTTCATCCAGCCGGGTCACGGGTGGGGCGCTTTGCTGGCGCAGTTGCTCGACCTTGGCCAGCGCGAGCATCTGGTTGGCCAGCTGGGTGGCACGCTCCACGGTGTCGCTGATCTCGTGCAGTGCCTGCTCCGGAGGCGCATCGCCACGCAGCGCGGACTGCACCTGGGTCTTGAGCACGGCCAGCGGCGTGCGCAATTGGTGCGAGGCATCGCGCACGAAACGTTTCTGGTGTGCCAGCAGGTGCGACAGCCGCAGCATGAAGTGGTTGGTGGCGTCGATGAGCGGCTGCAGCTCGCGCGGCGCGGACGGTGCCGAGATGGGGCGCAGGTCGTCCTCGGGCCGGTTCTGCAGCCGCGCGCTGAGCTGCCGCACAGGGCGCGTGGCCTGTTGCACCACCAGCACCACGATGACGCCGATGGCCACCACCAGCAGCGCCTGCCGCGCCAGCGTGGTCCACAGGATCTGCAGGGCCAGGGTCTGGCGCAACTCCAGCGTTTCCGCCACCTGGATCACGGCCATGCCGCGGCCCTGGGGCGTGGCCACGGGCTGCAGCAGCACGGCCACGCGCACAGGGCGGCCGCGGAACTGGTCGTCGTAGAAGTCCACCAGTGCGGCATACGGCGGGCGGGCAGGAATGCTGCCGTGCCAGAACGGCAGTTCGGCAAACCCCGACACCAAGCCGCCGTGCAGGTCGGACACGCGGTAGAACATGCGGCTTTGGTTGTCCGCCTCGAAGGCCTCCAGCGCGGAGTAGGGAACGATGGCACGCAGCTGGGCCGCGTCGTCGTAGCCGGTCACGTCGATCTGCTCGCTGATGCTCTTGGCGGAGGCGAGCAGGGTGCGGTCATAGGCCGTGTGCAGCGATGCCAGGGTCTGCCGGTAAAGGCTGTGGGTGTTGTAGGCGATGAACAGCGAGGCGGGCACGAGGATGCCCACCAGCAGTTGCCGGCGCAGCGATCGCGTGCGGGGGCGCGCGGCGGCGCGCTTCATGCATCGGCCTTGAGCAGGTAGCCCAGCCCCCGCAGGGTCATGAGCGTGAGGCCGGTGCCCACCAGCTTCTTGCGCAGGCGGTAGACGACGACCTCGATGGCCTCGTACTGCACGTCGAGCTGCCCCGGAAAGACCAGTTCGTACAGGCGCTCCTTGGTCACTGCATGGCCGGGCTGGGCGAGCAGGGCGTGCATGAGGGCCAGTTCGCGCGGGGTGAACTCCATGACCTCGTTGCCCAGGTAGATGGCGCCGCTATCTTTTTCGTAGCGCACTGCCGCGATGTTGATTGTGCTGGAGGCCGATTTGGCCTCAGGTGCCTCGCCGGTCCGGCGCACCAGCGCGCGCAGCCGCGCCTCCAGCTCGTCCAGGTCGAAGGGCTTGGGCAGGTAGTCGTCGGCGCCGGCATTCAGGCCGAGCACCCGGTCCCCCACGGTGCCGCGGGCGGTGAGCAGCAGCACGGGGGTGCGCAGCCCCTTGGCACGCGCCTGCTGCAGCACCTGCAGGCCGTCGAGGCCGGGCAGGGTGAGGTCCAGCACGACGGCATCCGGGGCACGCGCGGTCCATTGCGCGAGGGCGGCGCGGCCGTCGCTGAGGGCCGTCACCTCCATGCCGCGGCGGGTCAGGGAGCGTTGCAGCGTGGCCTGCATGGCCGGGTCGTCTTCCACGAGAAGCAGTTGCATGCGCGGCACCTTAGCACCGCTCGCAGCGGCGCCGAAGATGGGTGTTTACCCTGAGCGCGCGGACAGCCGTTTGACAGGAACGGCGCGCATCATCGGCCCGTTCGTACAACTATTAATCCAGGAGACAACGATGCGTCGTGACACCTTCCTCAAATCCCTGGCGGCCCTGGCCGCGGCCGGTGCGTTGCCGTTGTCGGCCCGCGCTGCCACCGCCGTCAAGATGATGCTGCCGGCCAACCCCGGCGGCGGCTGGGACACCACGGGCCGTGCCCTGGGCCGCGCGCTGCAGGACGCCGGCGTGGCCTCGTCCGTCACCTACGACAACAAGGGCGGCGCGGCCGGCGCCATCGGCCTGGCGCAGTTCGTCAACTCCAGCAAGGGCGATCCGAACGCGCTGATGGTGATGGGCTCGGTGATGGTGGGCGGGATCATCACGGGCAAGCCGCCCGTGAACCTGTCGCAGGCCACGCCGATCGCGCGGCTGACCAGCGAATACAACGTGTTCGTGCTGCCGGCCAGCTCGCCCTTCAAGACCATGGGTGACGTGATCGCCCAGCTCAAGAAGGACCCTGGCAGCGTGAAGTGGGGCGGCGGCTCGCGCGGCTCCACCGAGCACATCGCCGCGGCGATGATCGCCCGCGAAGCCGGTGTGGACCCGGCCAAGATCAACTACGTGGCGTTCCGCGGAGGCGGCGAGGCCATCGCGGCCATTCTGGGTGGCAACGTGACCATCGGGGGTGGCGGCTACAGCGAGATGGCCGAGTACATCAACACCAAGAAGATGGTGCCGGTGGCGGTGACCTCGGGCCAGCGCCTGAAAGGCTCTTCGGTGCCCACGCTCAAGGAGCAGGGCATCAATGTGGAGATCGGCAACTGGCGCGGTGTGTATGCCGCCCCGGGCATCTCGGCCGAGCAGCGCAAGGGCCTGGTGGACATGGTGGCCAAGGCGCTCAAGAGCAAGAGCTGGGCCGAGTCGCTGGAGAAGAACGACTGGACGCCCGCATGGCTGGCCGGCGACGAGTTCGGCGCGTTCGTCGATGCCGAATTCGCCAGCCTGCGCGCCACGATGGTCAAGGCCGGGATGGTCTGACCCCCGGTGTTGCCCACGCGGTGCGGCGCCCGGCCCGGGTGGCGCACCGCCGTGACCTGCGCGGCCGCCGAACCCCAGCGCTGAAATCAATGCACCCCGTGCCGGTGGCCCCGGGGGATGACGAGGACACAAGCATGTCGGAGCCTATCGCTTCTTCTCCCCCTTCCCTGGCCGAGCCCGACCCCGGGCCCAGCACGGTGCCCGGCGCGCGCATGCAGGCGGCCGTGGGCGCTGCCGTGGTGCTGATCGCGGGCGGCCTGGCCTTCGGCGCCGTGAGCATTCCCTCGAACGCGGGCTACGGCGGCGTGGGCCCGAGCTTCCTGCCCTGGCTGGTGGCCGGCGTGCTGGCCTTGTGCGGCGGGGTGCTGCTGTGGGAGGCGCTGTCGGGCGGCTTTCGCTCCATGGACGAGCCCGGCGGCGCCGCGCGCGCCAACAAGGTGGCGTTCGTCTGGGTGTCGGCCGGACTGCTGCTGAATGCAGCGCTGATCGCCACGGTGGGCTTCATCCTGAGCTGCACGCTGTGCTACGTGCTGGCGGTGCAGGGGCTTCGCCGGGCGGCCGGGCAGCCGTCGGCCGGTGCGGCGCGCACCTGGGCGATGGACGTGCTGACCGGCGCGCTGATCTCGGCGCCGGTCTATTGGGCTTTCACGCAATTCCTGGCGATCAACCTGCCGGGCCTCACGCAAACAGGGTGGCTGTGATGGAAATCTTCGACGCATTGCTGGCGGGCTTCGCCACCGCGGCCACTCCGGCCAATCTCCTGTGGGCCCTGGTGGGCTGCGCGCTGGGCACCGCCGTGGGCGTGCTGCCGGGCATCGGCCCCGCCGTCGCGGTGGCCATGCTGCTGCCGATCACGGCCAAGGTCGAGGTCACGGCCTCGATGATCTTCTTCGCCGGCATCTACTACGGCGCGATGTATGGCGGATCGACCACTTCGATCCTGCTGAACACGCCCGGGGAGACGGCGAGCATGGTCACGGCCATGGAGGGCAACAAGATGGCCAAGAGCGGGCGCGCGGGTGCGGCGCTGGCCACGGCGGCCATCGGCTCTTTCGTCGCCGGCACCATCGCCACCGTGGTGGTGACGCTGTTCGCGCCCTACGTGGCCGACTTCGCCGTTCGCCTGGGGCCGCCGGAATATTTCATGCTGATGGTGCTGGCCTTCACGACCGTGAGCGCGGTGCTGGGCAAGAGCACGGTGCGCGGCCTCACGGCGCTGTTCGTGGGCCTGGCCGCCGGCCTGGTCGGCATGGACCAGATCTCCGGCGCGGCGCGCTACACGGCCGGCCAGCCCGAACTGCTGGACGGCATCGACATCGTGCTGGTGGCCGTGGGTCTGTTCGCCGTGGCCGAGGTGCTGTATGCCGCCATGTACGAAGGCCGGGTGGTGGACACGCAAAACCGCATGGGCCGCGTGCACATGACGGCGCGCGACTGGAAGCGCTCCATTCCCGCCTGGCTGCGCGGCACGTTGATCGGCACGCCGTTCGGCTGCATTCCCGCCGGCGGCACGGAGATCCCGACCTTCCTGAGCTACGCCACCGAGAAGAAGCTGGCCAAGGGCGATGACAAGGCCGAGTTCGGCAAGGAAGGCGCCATCGAGGGCGTGGCGGGCCCCGAGGCCGCCAACAACGCCACGGTGACGGCCGCGATGATCCCGTTGCTCACGCTGGGCATCCCGACCTCCAACACGACGGCCGTGCTGCTGGGCGCGTTCCAGAACTACGGCATCAACCCCGGCCCGCAGCTGTTCACCACGTCGGCCACGCTGGTGTGGGCGCTGATCGCCTCGCTGTACATCGGCAACGTGATGCTGCTGGTGCTGAACCTGCCCATGGTGGGCCTGTGGGTCAAGCTGCTCAAGATTCCGAAGCCCCAGTTGTATGCGGGCATCCTGATCTTCGCCACGGTGGGGGCCTACGGCATGCGCCAGAGCGCGTTCGACCTGTTCCTGCTGTATGGCATCGGCGTGCTGGGCGTGCTGATGCGCCGGTTCGACTTTCCCACTGCACCAGTCGTCGTGGGCATGATCCTCGGCCCCCTGGCCGAAGCGCAGATGCGCAATGCGATCTCCATCGGCGAGGGCAGCTGGTCGATCTTCGTCACGCGGCCCATGTCGCTCACGCTGATGGTGATCGTGGTAGCGGTGCTGGTCGTGCCCCGCCTGATGCGCGGCTGGGCCGCGCGCCGCCTGGCCCTGGCTAGCGCTTGAGCGGTGCGCGTGCCGCCGTCAGCGGGGAGGCCGGGGCGGCTTCTCCGCTGGCCGTTTTTCCGGGGGATGCCGTCGCCGGGCTGGCGGCCCTGCGGCCCAGCCAGAGGTAGAGCCCGCTGCCCAGCACGATGATGGTGGCGATGTCCAGCAGCGCCCAGAGGATCTTCATCGGCATGCCGCCGTAGTCGCCGAAGTGCAGCGGCTGCGACACCAGCAGGGCCACGAGGTACCACGGCAGCTTGGGCGCGGCGGTCACCTCCGCCGTCTTGGCATCCACCAGCACCGGCTGCAGCAGCCGCGACGTGAGCGGCTCGTTGCCGCGCAGGAAGAACGTGTGGTGGTGCGGGCTGGAAAACGACGTGCCCGGAAATGCGATGAACGACAGCTTGGTGCCCGGTGCGCGGGCCAGGGCCGCGTCCAGCGATTTCTGCACCGAGGCGCGCTCGGCCACGGGCGTGATCGGCTGGCCGTTGTAGGGCGCCAGCAGCGCGCTCAGTTCGTCGTACTGCCAGTATTTGACGAGCAGGTCGGCCCAGGTGTTGATCATGCCGGTGCCGCCCACCACGAAGGCCCACACCAGCGTGACGATGCCCAGCAGGTTGTGCAGGTCGAGCCACTTCACGCGGGTCGAGCGTTCGCGCCGCACCTCGCCGAAGCGCAGCTTGCGCATGAAGGGTGCATACAGCACCACGCCCGTGACGATGGCCACCAGCAGCAGCAAACCCATGAAGCCCAGGAACAGCTTGCCCGCCAGGCCTGCGAACAGGTCCACGTGCAGCTTGAACATCACGTACATGAACCCTTCGTCGAAGCGCGGTTGCGCCAGCAGCGCGCCGGTGCGCGCATCCACCGCCACCGAGCGGAAATCCTCGGTGGGAGCGGGCGTGGGCGTGAGGGTGGCGAACCACAGGTCGGTGCTGTCCTCGGGCTGCGAGGCGAACTGCACCACGCGGTCCGGGTGCTGTGCACGTGCCACGTCCAGCACGCGGTCCAGGCTGACGTGCGGCTTGCCGGCGGGCATGGGTGGGGCTTCCACCTCGGTGCCCAGCAGGTGCCCGATCTCGTGGTGAAAGATCAGCGGCAGGCCTGTGAGGCACAGCAGCAGCATGAACACGGTGCAGACCAGGCTGCTCCACTTGTGCAGCCAGGTCCAGGTCTTGAGGGAGCGTGCAGTCAGCATGGTCGGGGCGATGGGTGGGTACGTCGCGGCGGGATCAGAAATCCACGCTGGCGCTCAGCGTGAACGTGCGGGGCGCTGCCACCACGAGGTAGCCGGAGCCCGGGTAGCCGCCGGCCGAGGCCCAGTAGTTGCGGTCGGTGGCGTTGTCCACGCGGGCGCGCAGGGTGACCAGGCGGCCGCTCCACTCGGTGGCGTAGCGCACGCCCAGGTCCAGGCGCGTCCAGGCAGGCACGCGCAGGGTGTTGGCGTCGTTGGCATAGGTGGCGCCGGTGCGAACCACGCGCGCGTCCAGGGCCAGGCCTTGCGCGCCCGGCACGTCCCATTCCGCGCCCAGGTTCGCCTGCAGGCGCGGCACGCCGATCACGCGGTTGCCGTTGAGCGCGGCATTGCCGGTCTCGCGCTGCTTGGCATCCAGCCACGTCATGCCGCCGAGCACGCGCAGGCCGCGCGTGGCCTCGCCGAACACGTTGAGCTCCACCCCCTGGTGGCGGTCCTGGCCGGACGAGGCGAACACATTGGCCGCGTTGACGATGGCGCGCGGCTTGGTCGTGCTGAACAGCGCCAGCGAGCCGCCGATCCGGCCAGCGTCGTACTTGAGGCCGATCTCCTTTTGCTTGGCGACGTAGGGCGACAGCTGCTCGCCGCGGTTGACCACCGGCGTGCCGTTGGCCGTGGCGGGCGCGGTTTCGCCCTTGCTCAGGCTCTCGACATAGTTGGCGTACAGCGACAGCTGCGTGCTGGCCTTGAACACGGCGCTCGCCAGGGGGCTGGTGCGGCTTTGCTCGTAGCGGTTGGTCAGGGCGGAGGTGCCGTAGGCATAGTCGGCCACGTCGAGCTTCTGGTGGCGCAGGCCCAGCGTGACGAGGACGGTGTCCTGCACGAAGGACATCGTGTCGCCCAGCGCGAAGCTGGTCATGCGGGTGCGGCCGGTCAGGTTGGGGCTGGCGAGCGTCCCGCCATAGCCCGCATTCGCGCTGAAGGCGGGCTGTGCGTAGGGCGTATAGGCATAGAGGCTGCCCGGGCGGGTGTTCAAAAAGTCGAACGCGTAGGCGTTGTCTTTCTCGGCATCGAAGTACGAGGCCGAGGCCACCCACTCATGGCCCACGCTGCCCGTGCGGGCCTTGCCGCGCACCCCGAGCTCGCCCGTGTTCACCCGGTCCTTGCGGGTGTTGTCGAAGCGGTAGGTGCTGCCTTCGCCAGTGGTCGAGTTGCTCACGCTGAGGTTGGCCAGCGAGTTGGACTCTTCGCTGCGGCGCAGGCCCCAGGCGCCCCACGCGGTCACATCGGGGCTGATGTCCACTTCGCCGCGGAAAGTGCCGAACAGGTCGCGTTCGTTGGAGTACGTCCAGGGCTGCGAAAAGTTGGCCGAGGCGTCCGGCGCGGCGGGAATGAAGTTGGCGTTCGCGCCGTTGAGGGTGACGTTGGTGCGCGTGCCCTTGAGCTTGTTGTCCTGCCAGCCGAGGTCGCCCGACAGGCGCACGTCGCGGCTGCGCCAGTCGAGGCCCACGGAGACCAGGCCCAGTTGGCTCTTTTCATGGTCCACGGCGGTGTCGCCGTCGCGGTAGGCGGCATTCAGTCGGATGCCGGTGCTGTTGTCGGGGCCGAAGCGGCGCGCGATGTCGGTGGACACCTGGCCGTACCCGCCCGAGCCCGTGCCCACGGTCACGCGCGACAGCGGCTCGTTGGGCGCGCGCTTGGGCAGCAGGTTGATCGCGCCGCCGATGCCGCCGCCGTTGGGCGCCGCGCCGTTCAGGAACGCCGAGGCGCCGCGCAGCAGCTCCACGCGCTCGAAGAGTTCGGTCGCGATGTACTGGCGCGGCAGCAGGCTGTACAGGCCGTTGTAGGCCACGTCGTCCGAGTCCAGCAGAAAGCCGCGGATGAAATACGTTTCCTGGAAGTTGCCGAAGCCGCGCGCCAGCCGCACGCCGGCATCGTTTTGCAGCACCTCGCCCACGCTGCGCGCCTGCCGGTCCTGGATCAGTTCGTTGGTGTAGCTGGTGATGCTGAAAGGCGTCTCCATCGCATCGCGCGTGCCCAGGATGCCGGCCCGCCCGCCGCGAGCGACCTGGCCGCCGGGGTAGGCGGGCGACAGGCCTTGTGCCGATGCGTCCGCGCTGGCGCCCACTGTCACCGTGGGCAGGGTGGGGGCATCCGCAGGGGTGGCCGTGGCCTGGGCATTGGCCTGAAGGCCGAATGTGGCGAGGGCTAGTGCGACGGCCAGGGCGATGGGGGTGTGCTGGTTCATGGGCATGGGAGGGGCAAGGTCAGGAAGGGCGTGAATGAATGAAAGGGGCGGCGCGGCATGGACAAGTCCATCCAGGAGCCAAGTGCATCGGGCCACGGAAAATCGGGACCGGGCTTAAGCCGAGGGCGGGCGGCGGCGAAGGCCGAACCAGGCCATGGTGGCCACCGGCACCCCCAGCGCCACCCAGGACCAGACGTCTCCCCAGCCATCGCTGACCAGGGCGCTCAGCAGGCCGGTGGCGGTGAGCACCCCCAGCGCGATGGGCCAGCCCCACAGCGGAAAGAAGCCGCCAGGGGTCGGGCGGAGGTCGGACGGTGGTTCGATCGGTGGTGGCATGGGCGCAATCGGGAGGGGCGGTGGCGACGGCGGGGGCCGCCACGCAGGGCCAGCGAGGCGCAGCGAGCGCCCCGGGGAGAGGCTCTCCCCGGGGCTCCCCACCAGGGCGCTGTTTTTCAAGGCGGCATGTTAAATGATATTGCGAATGGTTCGCATTGTTTTTGGGCGAGATTCCTCACCGTGGCATGATCCGCACTTGAAAACATTGCAACGCCTTGTGGATGCCGCCATTGGCAACGCCCCGCACGGCCATTGCATACTCTCCACGACAATTTCATTCCGTTTCCCCGCTGCAGGAGATTTCCGATGCGACCGCTCATTCCCCGCGCCATTGCCCTCGCTGCCCTGACCGCCGCCCTCCTGGTTGCCTGTGGTGGCGGTGGTGGCAACACCGTGGACTTCGATTTCAACGTGCGCCCGTCCTACCTGGCCAGCCTGCGCCAGGCGACCTATGACGGCGTGGACGACGATCTGCTGACCGCCGGCCTGGGCCGCACCGGACTGGCGGACCCTGATGCCCCCGGCTACGAAGGCGCCCAGCCCACGGCCGCGGAGATGCGCCGCAACGCCATCTATACCAATTACCGCGCGCTGCTGGACATGACGGCCGCAGGCGGCTACGGCACGCTCTACGGACCCAACGTGGATGCGCAGGGCCGCGTGACGGCGGGCGAGGGCAAGATCGCCGGCACCGAAACCATCGCCTACTACGACGACGGCTCGGGCCGGCAGAACGTCACGCTGATGGTGCAGGTGCCCGACACCTTCAACCCCGCCAGGCCTTGCATCATCACCGCCACGGCCTCGGGCTCGCGCGGCATCTACGGCGGCATGTCCACCGGCGAGTGGGGCCTCAAGCGCGGCTGTGCCGTGGCCTACACCGACAAGGGCACGGGCGCGGCCCCGCACGACCTGCAGGCCGACACCGTGCCGCTGATCGACGGCACGCGCACCTCGGCCACCTCGGCCGGCACCAGCGCCGCGTTCAACGCCGGGCTGTCGGCCGCCGACCTGGCCGCGTTCAACACTGCCACGCCCAACCGCTTTGCCTTCAAGCACGCCCACTCGGGGCAGAACCCCGAGAAGGACTGGGGCCTGGCCACGCTGCGCGCGGTGGAGATGGGCTTTTACGTCATCAACGAACGCTTCGGCGATCTGTCCCCGGGCGGGCAGCGGCTGCGCACCTTCAAGCCGTCCAACACCATCGTCATCGCCTCCAGCCTCTCCAACGGCGGGGCCGCCGCCATCGCCGCGGCCGAGCAGGACACGCAGGGCCTGATCGGCGGCGTGGCCGTGTCGGAGCCTGCGGTGGAACTGCCGGCCAACCCCGGCGTCACCGTGCGCCGCGGCACCACCGACGTGGCCGTGAACAGCCGCACCCTCATCGACTACACCACCTACGCGCAGCTGTACCAGGCCTGCGCCGCGCTGGCGCCCTCCATCAGCGACAGCCCTTACGCCAGCACGTTCGCGGTGGGCTTCGCCAGCCCGTCGCTGCCGATCGCCTCCAACCGCTGCGAGGCGCTGCGCGCGCAGGGGCTCATCACCGGCGGCAGCACCGTGGCCCTGGCCGAACAGGCGCTGGCCCGGCTGCGGGCCTACGGCTGGGAGGCGGAGTCGGTGGCGCAGTACCCGTCCCTCGCCGGCTTCGAGGTCGTGCCCGCCGTGGCGGTTACCTTCGCCAACGCGCTCTCGCGTTCGAGCGTGAAGGACAACCTGTGCGGCTACAGCTTCGCGGCGACCACGGCGCAGGGCGCGGTGACGCCGCTGGCGCCCGCCGCGCTGGCCGACATGTTCGCCACCGGCAACGGCGTGCCGCCCTCGGCGGGCGTGCAGCTCGTCAACAACCGCAGCCTGGGCGGCGCCACGCGCGACGTGCTGTCGCAGAGCGCCACCGGCGCGCGCGACTGGAACCTGAGCGGCGCGCTGTGCCTGCGCAACCTCGTGACGGGCACCGACGACGCGGCGCAGCGGCTGCAGGCCGGCGTGGACGAAACCCGCCGCAGCGGCAACCTGCGCGGCAAGCCCGCCATCATCGTGCACGGCCGCTCGGACGCGCTGCTGCCCGTCAACCACACCTCCCGCCCCTATGCGGCGCTGAACCGCCGGGTGGAAGGCGCCTCCAGTCGCCTGCGCTACATCGAGGTGACGAACGCACAGCATTTCGACAGCTTCATCGGCCTGACCGGCGTGCTGCCGGGCTACGACACGCGCTACATCCCGCTGCACGTGTACCTGAACCGTGCGCTCGACGCCATGTACGACCACCTCGCCAACGGCACCGCCTTGCCCGCCAGCCAGGTGGTGCGCACGGTGCCACGCGGCGGCCAGCCGGGCAGCGCGCCCGCGATCACGGCGGCCAACGTGCCGGCCATCGCCGCCACGCCGGTGAACGGCAATGCCATCACCGTGACCAGCGGCGCGATCAGCGTGCCGGAGTGAGCGGGGCCGCACTGCGGCCCGTGGCGGGTGGCCCGTGTCGCATGCGGCCACATGTTTGCTATTGAATTAATAGCATGATGCCGGCGATTTGATTGCGCTGAAGGCCTGTCGGGCTGTGTTGCCGGGCCCTTCAGCGCTCGGCGGATCGCGCCGGCCCCTGCGCGGTGGGAGGCGGGCCATGCGTGGCCCACAGCGCCTCGACGCAGGTCTGCACCGAGGCCCCCGCCGTGTCGATCTCGAAGTCCGCATCCCGGGGCTCGTCGTAGGCCCCTCCCACGCCCGTGAACCCCGGCAACTGGCCGGCACGGGCCCGCGCATACAGGCCCTTGGGGTCTCGGGCCTCGCACACGGCCAGGGGCGTGCGGACCCACACCAGGCGGCAGCGGTCCTCGCCCACGATCTGGCGCATCCGCTGGCGGTCGCTCTCCTGGGGCGAGATCAGGGCGGCGACCACCCACAGCCCGGCCTCGTTGAACAGGCGCGCCACCTCGGCCGTGCGGCGGATGTTCTCGCTGCGGTCGGCGGCGCTGAACCCGAGCGAGGCGTTCAGGCCGCCGCGCAGCACATCGCCGTCCAGCACTGTGCAGGCAATGCCACTGGCCTGGAGCCGGCTGGCGAAGGCCTGCGCCAGCGTCGTCTTGCCCGCGCCCGACAGGCCGGTGAACCAGAGCGTGCGGGTGTCGGAAGGGGCGGAAATCTGCATGGCGGGCCGTCCGTGCTCGGCGTGCCTCAGTGCCCGTCCCAGCCCTGCAGGTGCTGCTGGGCGATCTGGCTGAGGCCGGTGATCCAAGCGTTGTCGTCGTTCATGCAGGGGATGTAGCGGAACGCCTGGCCGCCCGCGTGCAGGAACGCCTCGCGCGCTTCCTGGTTGATTTCCTCCAGGGTTTCCAGGCAGTCGCAGGGAAAGCCCGGGCACATCACGTCCACGCTGCGCGTGCCGGACTGGGCCATCTGGATGAGCGTGGGCTCGGTGTAGGGCTCCAGCCAGCGGGCCTTGCCGAACCGCGACTGGAAGGTCACCCGGTACTGCTCGGGCGAGAGGCCCAGGGCCTGCGCCACCAGCGTGGCGGTGGTCAGGCATTCCTGCTGGTAGGGGTCGCCCAGCTGCACGTTGCGCGCCGGAATGCCGTGAAAGCTCATCACCAGTTGCTCGGCCCGGCCGCCCTCGCGCTTCCAGTGCGCGCGCACACTCTGCGCCAGCGCCTGGATGTAGCCCGGGTGCGCGTGGTAGCTGTTCACGAAGCGAAACTCCAGCAGCCGCCGCTGCCTGCGCGTCCAGGCCTGCACGTCGTCCACCACGCTGGCCGTGGTGGTGGACGAATACTGCGGATACAGCGGCAGCACCAGCACGCGCTCGACGCCTTCGGCCTGCAGGGCATCGAGCTGCGAGGCGATCGACGGCTGCCCGTAGCGCATCGCATGGCGCACGCGCACGCCCAGGCCCGCCTCGCCCAGCCAGCCGCGCAGCAGCGTGGCCTGCTTGGCCGTCCACACGGCCAGCGGGGAGCCTTCTGGCATCCACACGCTCGCGTACTTGGCGGCGGATTTGGCGGGGCGGATGCGCAGGATGATCCCGTACAGGATGGGCAGCCAGGCCACGCGGGGAATCTCGACCACGCGCGGATCGCCCAGGAACTGCGCCAGGTAGCGGCGCAGCGCTGGTGCGGTGGGCGCCTCGGGCGTGCCCAGGTTGCACAGCAGCACGGCGGCACGGGACAAGCCGGCGGATTGCGCGGCGGCAGGGGGCAGGGGTGCCGGGGCGCCGGACAGAGGGGCAAGCGAAGAGGGCGCGGAGGTGGGGGAGGGCATGCCCGCATTGTGGCAAAGGCTACGCACCCTTTCGGCGGGCCGCGCGCGAAACCCCTGCGCTATCCTCCCCGCATGCTCGACACCCAACGCATCCGCGCCGTCACCCTCGACCTGGACGACACGCTCTGGCCCATCTGGCCCACCATCGCCCGCGCCCGCGCTGTTCTGTGCACTTGGCTGCAGGACAAGGCTCCCGCCGCGGCCGCGCTCTTGGCCGACCCCGAAGCTGCGGCCGTGCTGCGCAGCGAAGTCGTCCAGGCCCATCCGCACCTGTCGCACGACTTGAGCGCATTGGCCCGAGAAAACATTCGAACTGCGCTGCGACGTTGCCGAGAGGACACGGGCCTGACTAGTGGCGCCTTCGATGCCTTCTTCGCCGAGCGCCAGCGCGTGCAGCTGTACGACGACGCCATCGCGGCGCTGGAATTCCTGGCCGTGCGCTATCCCCTGGCGGCCCTGTCCAACGGCAATGCCAACCTGGACCTGATCGGCATCGGCGCCTATTTCCAGGCCCGCATCAGCGCACGCGAGTTCGGCATCGCCAAGCCCGATCCGCGCATCTTCCATGCGGCCGCCGAGGCCCTGGGCGTGTCGGCCGCCAGCGTGCTGCACGTGGGCGACGATGCCACGCTGGACGCGCACGGTGCCCTGGGTGCGGGCATGCAGGCGGTGTGGATCAACCGCGCCGAGGCGGCCTGGCCGCACGACGGCGAGCCGCACGCCACGGTGCCCGATCTCACCGAGCTGTGCCGGCTGCTGGCGTGACGGCCGCGCGCTCGGCCTTGGGCGCATGAACGCCCGGGCCCTGGCGGCAAGGGTGTGGATCAGCCGCTAACCTACCAATGCGGAGCCGATGCAAGGCCGCGCAGGGTGGGGCGTGTAGGCCCGATGGCTTTTCCGTGCAGGCATCCGCACGGGGGATGATTGCTGCAGTGCTATGAAATAAATAGCTGCAAGGGCAATGACTACTAGGGCATGGAGCACATTTCACTCGAAATGGCAGTGCGCAGCATGAAAGCGCCTGTGCGGCGGGCGGAACACTACGCCGGGTCCAAGCGGGCGAGGTACGCTGCGACCCGATCATCATGATCGTCGGTAGCCCCGCCACCGAACCAGAAGGCCCGGGCGGCGCCGAGGGGCTGGCGGACGGGCGCGAGCGCGCGGGCGACCGTTCGAAACGGCCTCAACGCATCGGTTTCGTCGGGCGCGCCCCAGATCGGGCGATCGCCGGCCGTGATCGAGAGAAGGTGGGTGGATCGCTCAATCTTGATGTCGGGGTCGAGGGTCAACTCGGACAGTGCGGGTTCGATCCGATCCCAATATTCGCGGCCGATGAATGTTCGCCAGCCCACATCGGCAATACCGGCGTCTTCTCCCGCCTTCCACCGATGCGGTGAACCTTCCCTGCGAAGCGCGGGCTCCACCATGTCGGCGTCGGTGCTGAACGCGGCCCGATGGCGCTCCGGATCGGCGCTCAGCAGGAACCTGAGGCTGCTTTTATGGGGCGGGAGAAATCGTCCCATGCCCATCGTGCCGCTGATGGTGGGCAGTTCCATCAAGGTCGCACTGACTTCCTCGGCGAAGTCGTGCCAATGGGGCGAGTCTTGCGGTATCGCGGTCTCCAGAAAGAAACGGTCGCTGCGCTGCTCGATGCCAAAGAACGGCAAGCCGGGGTGCGGGAAGTCGGCGAGCGCGTGGCCGTAGCGGCGCAGGCCCTCGCCATACGGGGTTCCGCCGTCCCGGGCGAGATAGGCGCGGCCGTCGTTCAGGATGCGCTGCGTCGCCGGGCGGATCTTGCCCTTGTAGCCGGGAAAGTGGTACGAGGTTTCGTTCGCCGACGTGCCGAAGCGCGCTTCGAACTGGGCGTAGAGCTTGCGAAGGTGCGGGGCGATGGTCGGGGCGTGGATCGTGCCCTCCACGATCGCGATCGACCGGAACGCGGGCACGGCCACCGGTTCGTTTTCCCACATCAAGAACTCACGCATCGGTTGCCTCCCTCCCCATTTTTCCGTGCCGGCGGGTGCTGCTCGGAATGGCGGAATCTATCGCAGATCTTTCGGCGGGTGTTACCCAATCCCACAAAGCGCAAACCCGCCGAGTGAAAACCCAGCGACCAGCCATGCAGAATGTCCTGCAAAGGGTTCTTCAATCAAAGGAGGGGTTTGGCATGCATCGACTCGATACGGGGAGTATTTTTCAACGATCGGCACACAACGTCTGGCTGGCGAGTTGCCTGGTGGGATTCGGGTTGACGGCCTGTGGCGGCGGATCGGGATCCACCACGGTCACTCTGTCCGATGCCCTGAAGGTCGACACCACGTACGGCGAAGCCGGGGTGGCCACCTTCCCGCTCGGCACGCCATCCTTCGCCAGCCTGGGCATGCAGCCGGATGGCAGGCTGCTGATTGCAGGCAGCAGGGTCTCGGTTCCCGCAGCCCCTTCGGGTTTCGGATCGCTGCCCGCCACGCAGACCTTTGTCGTCCGGATGGGCGCCGACGGAAACGTCGAAAGGGGCTTCGGCCAAAACGGCGAAGCACGGTTTTCCGTCAAGGGGTACGAGTCGATCAGCGATGTTCGACTCCAGGCCGACGGCAGAATCCTGGTGGCGGTTCAGGCGCATGAGCCCTGTTCCACTCCGTCTTCCCAAACCCGGTGCCTGACGGCGTCCGGGGAAACCGGCTCGTGGCACAACACCGTGGTCGGCCTCACCGCGAACGGGGCGGTCGACAGCACGTTCGGCACCCAGGGCATCGCGGAGGGCTTCCTCTCCACCAATTTCAGTAATCTCGCGCTGGCGATCCAGCCCGATCAGAAACCCGTTCTGCTGACGTCCAACGACCGCCCCATCCTGCAAGTGTTCGGGCGTTCTTTGCGCCGCCTGTCTGCGGACGGAATCCCCGATGCCGCGTTCAATCAACCGACGGCATCGCAGCCGCCTGCGCCCTGCGAGGCCAGCGGCGCGGCGGTGCTGGCGCTGCGCAACGGCAGCATCATCACCGCAGGCCAACTGGGTGGCCGGCTCTACGCAGACCCCCGATCCGACCCCGGGCTTTGCGTCGCGGTGCACGCGGGCGGGACGCAAGCGCAGACCTCCGGTGGCTGGACGTCCTTCGGGGCGGATTTGGAGGAATACAAGCTCGCGTCCCATCCCGATGGCGGATTTGTCGTCGCTGCCAGAACCTGCGCGGGCAGCGACTGCCATCTCAGCGTCGCCAAGTTCAGTGCCAATGGCGCGCTCGACACGTCCTTTGGCGACAAAGGCATCGAGCGCGTGGCGCTTCCTGCCAACTATCGCCTCAAATCCTTCTTCGTCCAGAGCGACGAAAGCATGAAGGCCTTCGGCGCCATTGAGGAAGCCGCGGCAGCGGGCACCACTGCACGCCGGTTCCGTGCGGTGTGGACGAGCCTGACGGGCAACGGTGCACTGGCCAACAATGACACCAACGTGGCGACTTCCATTCAGGACCCACCGACCAGCGCAGAGCCGCGCGAGGTGCTCCGGGACGGCGCGGGGCGTTGGCTCGTGATCAGCTCGGAGGAAGACAGTGCGCGCAATCTGGTGCTGAAGGTCGTGCGCACGCTGGGCACGTCCACCGGCCGTTCGTAAAACCGCTAGGCCGCGAGGAAGTCCCGGATCGCGAACAACGTGGCGTCCGGCGCCTCCGTCATCTGGTGGTGGCCGACCGGCAGGCTTGCCACCTGCACCGCCTTGCCGGCCGCGCGCGCCGCCGCGATCAGGCCTTGCGCCGCCTTCGGGTTGGTCATCTGGTCCTGCGCGCCCAGGGCGAACAGCACCGGGCAGGTGATCTGCGCGATGGCCGCCTCGCCGCCTGCATAGCGGTCACAGGCCAGAAAGCCGCGGTGGAACACGTTCACGGCCGGGTTGCTGCGCAGCACGCGGCGACCCAGGGCCATGCCCGCGCCATAGGCCCAGAAGCCCGCGCCCGAGGGCGAGGCCAGCGTGCTGCGCGAGAACACGTTCACCATGCGCAGCGCCTTCTCAGGCGTGTTCAGGGCCGACTCGATGAGGGCGGGGGATACCTTCATCGGGTAGGCGGTGCCCACCAGCACCAGGTGCGTGATGCGGTCCTGCAGGCGGGCGGCGGCCTCCAGCGCGATCAGCGATCCCCAGCTGTGGCCCACCAGCGCGGCGCGCGCCACGCCCGCCGCATCCAGCAGCGCGGCGATGAAGCCGGCCGCCTGCTCGACGCTTTCGGGCGCATCGCCCTCGCTGCGGCAGTGGCCCGGCAGGTCCACGGCCAGCACGTTCCAGCCGTGGTTGGCGAAGTAGCGGCTTTGCAGCGCCCATACGCTGTGGTCGTTGAGCACGCCGTGGATGAAGACGACGGTCGGCTTGGCCGCGTCGAACGCCTTGCCGCCGGTGTAGCAGTAGGTGTCGTGGCCGTTGACGGTGATGCGCATCACGCACCTGCCTTTTCTGCGGCTTTCAGCGCGCGCTGCAGGTCGTCGATGAGGTCGTCCGCGTCCTCCAGGCCGATCGACAGGCGGATCGTGCCCTGCGAGATGCCGGCCTGGGCGAGCGCCTCGTCGCTCATGCGAAAGTGCGTGGTGCTGGCCGGGTGGATCACCAGGCTGCGGCAGTCGCCCACGTTGGCCAGGTGGCTGAAGACCTTCAGCGTTTCGATGAATTGCTTGCCCTGCGCGCGGTTGCCCTTCAGGTCGAAGCTGAACACCGATCCCGCGCCGCGCGGCAGCAGCTTTTGCGCCAGCGCGTGGCTGGGGTGCGAATCGAGCATCGGGTGCCCCACGCGCGAGACGAAGGGGTGGCTGGCCAGGAACTCCACCACCTTCTGCGTATTGCGCATGTGGCGCTCCATGCGCAGCGGCAGCGTCTCGATGCCCTGCAGGATCAGCCAGGCCGTGTGCGGGCTCATGCATGCGCCGAAGTCGCGCAGGCCCTCGCGCCGCGCGCGCAGCAAAAAGGCGCCCACGGTGCTTTCCTCGGTGAACACCATGTTGTGAAAGCCGTCGTAGGGCTGGGTCAGTTCGGCGAAGCGCCCCGCGGTGCGCGGGCCCTCCCAGTCGAAGCTGCCGCCGTCCACCACGATCCCGCCGATCACGGTGCCGTGGCCCGACAGGAACTTGGTGGCCGAGTGGTACACCAGGTCCGCACCGTGCTCGAAGGGCCGCATGAGCCACGGCGAGGTGAGGGTGGAGTCCACCAGCAGCGGCACGCCGGCCTCGTGCGCGATGGCGCTCACCGTGGGAATGTCCAGCACGTCCAGGCCCGGGTTGCCCACGGTCTCGCCGAAGAACAGGCGGGTGTTGGGCCGCGCCGCGGCGCGCCAGCCGTCGATGTCGCCCGGGGCGACGAAGGTGGTCTCGATGCCGAAGCGTGCCAGCGTGTAGTGCAGCAGGTTCTGCGATCCGCCATACAGCGCGGTGCTGGCCACGATGTGGCTGCCGGCGCCCATCAGCGTGCAGATCGCCAGGTGCAGCGCGGCCTGGCCGCTGGCCACCGCGATGGCGCCCACGCCGCCTTCCAGGGCGGCCACGCGTTGCTCCAGCACGGCGTTGGTGGGGTTGCTGATGCGGCTGTACACGTGGCCCGGGCGCTCCAGGTTGAACAGCGCGGCCGCGTGGTCGCTCGACTCGAACACGAACGACGTCGTGAGGTGGATGGGAACGGCGCGCGCCCCGGTGGCCGGGTCGGGCGAGGCGCCCGCGTGCAGCGCCAGTGTGTCGAAGCCAGGGTCTGAGTAACCGGGCATCCGTGTCTCCTCTGTAGGGGGGTAAGCGCCGCATTGTGGGCTATATTGCGCAGGATTCAGCCAGCAGCGCCCTGGCGCGCACCACGGAGACCTCCCCCATGAAAGTCAGCGACATCCTTCGCGTCAAAGGCAACACCCTCTACACCGTCAACGCCGACGAGCCGCTGTCCCAGGCCGCTGAAATCATGTCCGAAAAGGACATCGGCTCGCTCGTGGTCATGGACCTGGGGGACCTGGTGGGCATGCTCACCTTCCGCGAAGTGATTCAGGCCGTGGTGAAGAACGGCGGTTCGGTCGGCACCCTGCTCGTGCGCACCGCCATGGACGACGCACCGCTCACCTGCACGCTCGAGACCGACATGGACGAGGTGCGCCGCATGATGCTCAACCGCCATGCCCGCTACATGCCGGTGATGGACAAGAAGATGCTCATGGGCGTGATCAGCTTCTACGACGTCGCCAAGGCTGTCGTGGATGCCCAGAACTTCGAGAACAAGATGCTCAAGGCCTACATCCGCGACTGGCCCGAGGAAGACGCCCGCCCGGCGGTCTGATCGCTCCCTTCAAGCCAAACAGGTCCCATGCCGTGGTATCGATTGCCTGGGTTGCTATGTTTTTAATAGCATTCGGCGCGAGGTGGGATGGTTCGGGCCGGGCCGCAAGGCTCGGTGATAATCGCGCCCCATGAGCGGCAACACACTCGGCACCCTATTCGCAGTCACCAACTTCGGTGAATCCCACGGCCCGGCCATCGGCTGCGTGATCGACGGCTGCCCCCCCGGCATGCCCCTGTCCGAGGCGGACATCCAGGCCGACCTGGACCGCCGCCGCCCCGGCACCAGCCGCCACGTCACCCAGCGCAACGAGGCCGACACGGTCGAGATCCTCTCCGGCGTGTACGAAGGCAAGACCACCGGCACGCCCATCGCCCTGCTGATCCGCAACACCGACCAGCGCAGCAAGGACTACTCCAACATCGCCGAGAGCTTTCGCCCCGGCCACGCCGACTACACCTACTGGCACAAGTTCGGCATCCGCGACCCGCGCGGCGGCGGGCGTTCGTCGGCGCGGCTCACCGCCCCCACGGTGGCGGCCGGCGCGGTCGCCAAGAAGTGGCTGTCCGAGAAATACGGCGTGCGGTTTCGCGCCTGCATGACGCAGATCGGCGAGCTGGCCATTCCGTTCGAAAGCTGGGACCACGTGCCCCAGAACCCGTTCTTCGCGCCGGTCGCCGATGTGTCCGCGTACGAGGACTACATGGACGCGCTGCGCAAGTCGGGCGATTCGTGCGGCGCGCGCATCCGCGTGCAGGCCACCGGCGTTCCGGTCGGCCTGGGCGAGCCGCTGTACGACAAGCTGGATGCCGACATCGCCCACGCGATGATGGGCCTGAACGCCGTCAAGGGCGTAGAGATCGGCGCGGGCTTTGCCAGCGTGGCGCAGCGCGGCACCACGCACGGCGATTCGCTCACGCCCCGGGGCTTTGCCAGCAACAACGCCGGCGGCGTGCTGGGCGGCATCAGCACGGGGCAGGACATCGAAGTGTCGCTGGCCATCAAGCCCACCAGCTCCATCATCAGCCCGCGCGAATCCATCGACGTGCATGGCCAGAGCACCGAGGTCATCACCAAGGGCCGGCACGACCCCTGCGTGGGCATCCGCGCCGCGCCCATCGCCGAGGCCCTGCTGGCGCTGGTCGTGATGGACCATGCCCTGCGCCACCGAGGGCAGTGCGGCGACGTCGAGCCGCCGGTGCCGCCGATCCAGGCATCGTTTCTCTGAGCCTGAGGCCCTCGGGCCGCCTGCTGCGCCTCAGCGCGCGGCCGAGGCAGGCACGGGGGGCGCCACAGGCACCGACGCTGCCGGCGCACCGGGGGCTGCCGTGCCAGGTGCATTGCCCGTGGCGGCAACGGGGGCGGCGACAGGGACCGGTGCCGGCGCATGCTCCAGCCGGTACCAGCGCCAGGCGGCCACCGCCAGCACGGCGACGACCAGCAATCCCCCCGCCGCCAGCCACACTGGCCGGCGCGACTCGGCGAACGGGTCGTCCAGCAACCGGCGTGCGTTGGCCGGTACCCGGGCCGTCTGCGACAGCGAGCCTCCCAGCCGCGTGTTGATACGCATGCGGCCGTTGATGGCCCAGCCGCTCGCGTCCAGGATCGGCCCCAGGCTGCGCTGGCGCAGCTTGAGCCACGCGATCAGCATGCTCGGCCCGGAAATGGCCAGCACGATGCCGACGAGCGCCAGCGGAATCCAGACCCCCAGGTCCACGAACTTGCCGAAGATGCCCACCAGCACCGCGCTGATGCTGCCCAGCGCCACACCGATCGCTGCCACCGTGCCAACGTCGGTGCGGCGCCCGGGCTCCACCACGGTGGACGCAGCGGGCGCGGTGCTACCGGCCTTGAGCGGCGTGTTGGCCAATTGCCCGGCCGTGGCACCCAGGGACTTTTCCACCCGCGCATCGCTGGCCGAGGCCCGCTTGGCCACCTGCTCCTCGATCATGCGCAGGAATTTCTTGTAGGGCGAGAAGAACGCCTGCGCGATGCTGGTGGGGTTCTCGATCAGCTTGGTGATGGTGGCGTCCCAGTCGTGGCCCTGCCGGTCGTAGAAGACGCCGTTGCGCCCCACGAACAGAAAGTCCACGTCGCCCGCCGTGAACGCCGCCACGATGGTCATCTTCTGTCCCTTGCGCGTGCAGTCGCAGTAGGCCAGGTAGGTCTTGGCCAGCCCGGCGAGCTTGGCGTGCTTGCCCGCATCCGCCACCTGCACGGTCAGGTCGCAGCTGCGTGCGTCCAGGTACAGCGTGCCGGCCTGGAAGATCGCGCCTTCGCGCTGGTAGAACGCCGAGAACGAGACGAAATTGTTCAGCAGCACGAGCAGGTCGCGCCGAAAGCGCAGCAGCTTCTCGAGGTCCAGCATCTGCGTGTTGTGTGCCTTCTCGGCCTCGTCCTGCTCGATCAGGGCCATCACGCGCTCGCGCACGCCGCTCTCATGCAACTGGCGGAGGGCATCGTCCTTGAGCGCATCCAGCCGGGTGGCCGGCTTGTCGGCCAGCCATTGCTGGCAGGGGGCCAGGGCCTTCTGAACCTGCTCCCACTCTTGTTCGGTCAGCGCCTCGGCGGGGCGGCCGAGCAGCGGCTCCACCGCTTGGTCCCGGAATGTCTGCAGGGCCTGGGCCCAGGCGGGATTGGTGCCGCGCGCCAGGGGCAGGGCGCCATGGGGCGTGATGGGCGCCAGGGGCAGGGCGGCCACCGCGGGGGACGATGCATCCAGATCGACCCCCGCCATCGCGGCGTATTCCTCCTGCGTGGGGTTGAGTGCCGCCGCTGCGCGCGGATCGTAGGCGGCGAGCCGGGACCGCGCGAAGAAATCGTCGATTTTGTGGCGCACCGCGTTCATCGCCTGCGTGGCGGCGAGCGTGCGATCGCCGAGCGCCAGTCCGGCGGTGCGGTCATTGGCCTGGGCCGACCAGGCGTGCCATTTCGCCACCTCGGCAAAGAAGGCCTCGGCATGCGCGCGGTCCACCCCTTTCAGGGCCTCCTGGGGGACGCCTTTCACGGGTTTCTGCTCGATGGGCACGCTGCCGTGCGTGGCGATGATCTGCTCGATCGCCTCCCGCGCCGGCGTGTCGTCCTGCGCCGTGTCCGGCGTGATCGAGCCATCGCCGTTGAAGCGCATGGCGCTCAGCTGTTCGCTGCGTTCCAGCACCTGGGCCAGCGTGATGGTGGTGGCATCGGGCTGGTCGGCCAGCGCGAGGATGCGCCGCGCCTGCGCCACCAGCGCGGCACCCTCGTCCGTGGTGGCGTCGATGGCCTGCAGATCCAGTGCATCGGCCGGCCGGGCCAGCAGGTCGGGGTCGCCCAGCCGGGCACAGGCCCATGCGCAGGCCGCCAGCAGTTCCGGCGGGCGGATGCGCCCGTCCTTGTCGGTGTCGATCAGGTCCAGCGTGCGTGGGTCGAACTCGATGCCGCGCGTGGGGCAGGCCAGGGCCACCCAGAGTTTCTGGTCCAGTTCGGCCAGATGGGCGATGTCGGCGCCGGTGCGGATGGTGACCTGGTCCACGCCACCGGCGCGAAAGAATTGCCAGGTGTGGCGGTGGGCAGGCCCGCTGTTGGTTTGGGCAGCGGATGCGGGCGAAGTGGGATGGTTGGAAATCGGCGGCTGGGATTCCATGGAGCGAGGGCGGCGGACGCGGATCGTAGCGAGGACGCCGGGCACGCAGACCGCTCCGGCGGACGAAGCGGCCCAGTTTAGAACGCAGAGGCGGCCACGTGGCCGCCTGCCTTGTCAGACAGCGCGCCGTTTTCGTTTGCTATGGAATCGATAGCTATCGCCGCATAGTAGTCATGCGGTGAGGGCCCGAAAGATCCCAGGCCATCGATTCTTACTTGCGCACTTCGTCCACCAGCGCGCGGAAGTCGTCGATGTCCTCGAAGCTGCGGTACACGCTGGCAAAGCGGATGTAGGCCACCTTGTCGAGCTTTTTGAGTTCGCGCATCACCCACTCGCCGATCTGGCTGGAAGGCACCTCGCGCTGCCCCAGGTTGAGCAGCGTTTCCTCGATGCGCTCGATGGCGCTGTCGATCTGCACCGTGCTGACCGGGCGCTTGCGCAGCGCCAGGTTGAACGAGGCCAGCAGTTTGGCCCGTTCGTATTCGATGCGCCGGCCGTCCTTCTTCACGATGGACGGAAAGTTCACTTCCGGCCGCTCGTAGGTGGTGAAGCGCTTGTCGCATGCGCCGCACTGGCGGCGGCGGCGCACGAAATCCCCGTCCTCGGCCACCCGCGTTTCCACCACCTGCGTTTCGGGGTGGCTGCAAAAGGGGCACTTCATCGGAAGGCCCCCCCATCATGCCGGCGGAAAAGGGCCGCCGAGCGGGCCGAGGCTGGCGCCAGCGCCCGTTCTGCCCCGGTTTGGCCAGGGCAGGCGGCGCTGAGCGGAGAGCGGGGCATGGGTCAGCCGTAGACGGGAAAGCGCGAGGTCAGCGCGTGCACCTTGGCCCGCACCGCGGCCAGGTTGGCTTCGTCGCGCGGGTTGTCCAGCACGTCGGCCAGCAGATGGGCCGTGAGGCGCGTTTCCTCTTCCTTGAAACCCCGTGTCGTGATGGCCGGCGTGCCCACGCGGATGCCGCTGGTCACCATCGGCTTTTCAGGGTCGTTGGGAATCGAGTTCTTGTTGATGGTGATGTGGGCGTTGCCCAGGGCGGCTTCGGCTTCCTTGCCGGTGATGCCCTTGGCGCGCAGGTCCACCAGCATCACGTGGCTTTCGGTGCGGCCGCTCACGATGCGCAGGCCGCGCTCGATCAGCGTCTCGGCGAACACCTTGGCGTTCTTGGCGACCTGCTCCTGGTAGGCCTTGAAGCCCGGCTCCAGCGCTTCCTTGAAGGCCACGGCCTTGGCGGCGATCACGTGTTCCAGCGGGCCGCCTTGCAGGCCGGGAAAGATGGCGCTGTTGATGGCCTTCTCGTGCTCGGACTTCATCAGGATGATGCCGCCGCGCGGGCCGCGCAGGCTCTTGTGCGTGGTGGAGGTGACCACGTCGGCATGGGGCACGGGGTTGGGGTACTGGCCCGCGACCACGAGACCGGCGTAGTGGGCGATGTCCACCCAGAAGATCGCGCCGATTTCCTTGGCGATCTTTGCGAAGCGCTCGAAGTCGATGCGCAGGGAATAGGCCGATGCGCCGGCGATGATCAGCTTGGGCTTGTGCTCGCGGGCCTTGGCTTCGAGCGCGTCGTAGTCGATCTCTTCCTTGTCGTTGAGGCCGTACGAAACGATGTTGAACCACTTGCCGCTCATGTTCAGCGGCATGCCGTGCGTGAGGTGGCCGCCTTCGGCCAGGCTCATGCCGAGGATGGTGTCGCCGGGCTTGAGGAAGGCCAGCAGCACGGCCTGGTTGGCCTGCGAACCGGAGTTGGGCTGCACGTTGGCGGCTTCGGCGCCGAAGAGCTTCTTCACGCGGTCGATGGCCAGTTGCTCGACCACGTCCACGTTCTCGCAGCCGCCGTAGTAGCGCTTGCCGGGATAGCCTTCGGCGTACTTGTTGGTGAGCTGCGAGCCCTGGGCGGCCATGACGGCGGGGGACGCGTAGTTTTCGCTGGCGATCAGCTCGATGTGCTGTTCCTGGCGAACGTTTTCGGCCTGGATGGCGGCCCAGATTTCAGGGTCGGCCTGGCTGACGAGGATATTGCGTTGGTACATGTTGGCAGTCCTATGAACTGGTGTCCCTTGAAACAAGGGCTGCCCAGGCGAACGGCGGAACACAGCAGACCTTTCAGCCCGTGCGGCACGCTCCCCAGTGGTTCACAGGGGGTGAACCCCTGTCGGTTTCCACGTCAGCGGCGGCAGTGGAGTGCCGCGCCTATCGCCAGTTGCGTACCCCGCGAGTGTAGCTGACCGCACCGGGCCTGGAGCCCGAGGATGAATCGATGCCCCAAGTCGGGCACCGTCGGTTCAAAGGTCGGAGAGAAGCGCGACCTTGTCAGCGCTGGCCTTGGGGGCTTCCGCTTCGGCGGCCGCCTTGGCGGGAACGGTCTGTGCCGGCGCCTGCGTGGAGAGCATCGGCGGGGCAGCCGGCGTGGCGGGAGCCGGCGGTTGCAAGGGCACCGAGCGGCCGCTGGCCACCTGGCGCAGGCGGAAGTGCTCGGCCAGCACCTTGGCGGCGTACCCGCCATCGTCGGGCAGATTGGCCGCGCCGACGTAGTAGCGCAGACCGCCTTCGAGGGAGCCGGCGCGGGTGATGCATTCCTGCAGTACCTTCACGCCCACGCGCAGGTTGCTCACCGGATCGAAGGCCGCGAAGTGGCCGCCGAAATTCTGGTACTTGTCGGTGTGCACGTTCGTCATGACCTGCATCAGGCCCTGGGCGCCCACCGCGCTCTGGGCGAAGGGGTTGAAGCTCGACTCCACGGCCATGATCGACAGGATCAACGTGGGGTCCAGCTTGGTCTTGCCGCCGATTTCATAGGCCTCGGCCACCAGCACTGCCAAAGGCTCCGGCGCCACGCGGTACTTCTTGCTCAGCCAATAGGTGACGGCTGCCTGCTCCTTGGGGAGTTCCTTCGGATTGCTCGCCGTGGCGCGCTCGCTGGCTTCCGGCTCGATGGGCGTGCCCATGACCGCGACCTGGCGGGCTTGCAGCCAGCCCATCAGCTTTTCCTCTCCGGTCTGGCGCAGGTCGGGACGTGCGGTCAAAGTGATGACGGCAAAAGCGACAGCCAGGCCGAGGAGGGCGAAGCTGCTGTGGGTGATT
Organism: Acidovorax sp. SUPP2825; assembly: GCF_030158995.1. Classification (NCBI taxonomy): domain Bacteria; kingdom Pseudomonadati; phylum Pseudomonadota; class Betaproteobacteria; order Burkholderiales; family Comamonadaceae; genus Acidovorax; species Acidovorax sp. SUPP2825. The sequence goes on from NZ_BQXK01000017.1 coordinate 29,232, forward strand.
TCAAGAAAACCGTCGATCACATCGGATGCGAACGTTCGCACTCCGGCGACCACTGTTCCTAACGCTGTCATGTAGCTTTTCCTTTCTGAGTCGAGGCCTGAGCAAGGTGGCCCACAAGGGGCCAGGCCGTGCCAGGCATCTCGCCTGGATTGGTACGCCATCAGGTTCGCATTGCCTCCGGAGAGCGTTCAATGACCGAACTGACTTAGCCGGGATCGGCAGCGGATGGAAGATCGTCAACCCCGTTTTTCAGGGCTCGCGGATTCTAGGAGGGCTCTTAATACAGAGTCAATACTAACAAAGACGATCATTAGATCAATTTGATCTTAAAAATCTGGTAGGAAACACAGGTTTATAGGGTGCATCGGCACCCTTGCATGAGGCATCGTTACCGCTTCTGCAGCCCTACGGTGATGAATGCAATCGGGGCATGGATAGCGATTGAAAATCCAGCTTGTGGTGGCCCGTCAACTTGGCTAAAGTGGCCTTGCCTGAGTGATTCAGGCATCGCCGGACGAAGCGGAGCCGCCCTCCAGACGCATGCAGTGCACTGAAGGTGACTGGTCAAACTTCCAAGGCAGACCCCGGAGGCAATACCTTGCCTCCTGCCCCGTGGACGTTCAAACTCCAGGGTGCAAATGATGGCAAAAGACCGTTGTGTCAGCCGTCAAGCCCGGTGCGGATCGACAGATTCCACCGGGCTTTCTTTTTTGCGACTGGTTACATGTTGCGCCGGCCGATTTCTGCTCGAATCCCATGATCTGTGCAATGGAAACCGGATTCTGACGTGCCTCTGCAAGCGCTTTCGATCATCAAAAACCTGTGGGTGCGCCGCGTGGCGTGGGCGTTGCTGGCCTGGCTGGGACTCTGGGCGCTGGCCTGGGTCGTGGTTCCGCCCGTGCTCCGCCATGTGTTGCACACCACAGTGTCCGAGCAGTTGGGGCGAGAACTGTCTGTCGGGACGATCAATTTCAAACCATGGACCCTGGAGCTGGAACTGCGGGATCTGAGGATGGCGGCAGAGACTTCGGGCAAGGAACCCCAGGTAGAAATTCAGCGCCTCTATATAGATGCGGAACTGCAGTCCCTTTGGCATCTGGCGCCGGTGATCGACGCGCTGGAGATCGATGGACCCACGTTGCGCCTGGCGCGCACGTCGGCTGGGCAGACCGACTTCGATGACCTGCTGAAAAAGCTTTCGGCACCATCCTCGGCGACGGCTGCGCCCGATGCGCAGCCCCAGCGGTTTTCGCTCTACAACATCGTGGTGAGGGATGGCGCGGTGGATTTCGGCGATGCGCCGCAAAAACGGGTCCACACCGTGCGTGGATTTTCCCTGAGCGTGCCGTTTCTGAGCAACCTGCCGGCAGACCGCACCGTGAAGGTCGCGCCCCATCTGGCCTTTCAACTCAATGGCACGGCGTTCACGACCGGGGCTCAGAGCACGCCATTTCTGGACAGCCGGGACACCGAAGCCACGCTGCAGTTCAAGGGGCTGGATCTGCAGCCGTTCCTGGCCTACCTTCCTCCCGGCATGCCGGTGCGCATCGAGCAAGGCACGCTGGACGCCGATCTGCGGCTGACGTTCCAGAAACAGTCCGAACCCGCTCTCTCGGTGAGCGGCGTCGTGCAGCTCCATGGTGCACGCGTGAGCGATCGACAGGGTGGCCCACTGCTGTCGTTCGACATGGCCACCGCCCAGGTAGCGGCGCTGCAGCCCTTCCAGCGGAAGGTGCATGTGGCCTCGCTGGAGTGGCGCGGGCCGCACGCGACGGTGCGGCGTGACCGGGAAGGGCGCATGGCCCTGCTGGGCGGCGCGGCACAAGGCCAGGGTGCCACGAAGGCGGGGACCACTGCGGCTCCCGATGCGCCGTGGGATATGGTTGTGGATCGGGTGGCCATCAACGGGGGGCAGGTGGACTGGCTGGACGAGGGTACGGCGGTGCCCGCCCGTATCTCGGCACGCGACCTGCGGGTGCGCGCGACCCAGCTGGCCTTGCCACTCACCCGGCCAATGCAGTTCACCGCGGATGCCCGGCTGTCATCGGAAGCGGGGAGCGACGCCGCGACCTTGTTGCTTCAAGGGGAGGTGCTGGCGCAATCGGGCCGCGTGGCCGTGTCCGCCCGCGGCTGGCCGCTGTCCATGGCCCGGCCGTACCTGGCCAACCTGGTCCAGCCCCAACTGGACGGAACGCTGGATTCCGATGGGGGCGTCGCCTGGAACGGCTCCTCATGGGCGGCAAAGATCGCTAAGCTGTCGGTGGATCGCGCCGAATGGGCCTGTGCTCCGGCTGGGCGGGACTGCCCAGCGGGGACCGCCACGGTCTCGGGCCTGCGCAACAACGCGGCCTGGGCTGAAATCGGCCGCATCGAGGTCGAGGATGCGTTGATCCGGATGCCGCAGCGCACCGCTGCCATCGCGCGGGTGGCGACGTCGCAGCCCAAAGTGCGCCTGGAGCGCACTGGGGACGGGCGCTGGATGGTGGAGCGCTGGCTGACGACGGTGCCCGACACCGCAGGGAAAGGCCGTGTGCCAGTCACCGCCGCAACGCGGGCGGATGCCGCCCCCGGCTGGAGCGTGCAACTGGCCGAAGTGTCGGTGGACGGCGGAGCGCTGGCGTTCAACGATGCGGCCAAGGCACAGCCTGTGGCGGTACTGCTCGACACCTTCCAGATGCGGGCCAAGGGCTTGGCATGGCCTGTGAATGCCGGCGCACCTCCAGTGTCGTTGTCGCTGTCGGCACGCCTGGGGGCCGGGCGGACAGATCCCGGCAACCTGGCCTATGAAGGAACGGTGCAGATGACGCCCCTGTTGGCACAGGGCAAGGTGCAGGCGTCCCGCCTGCCACTGCATCCCTTCAAGCCGTATGTGGACAACCCGTTGGCGGTCGATGTCGTGCGTGCCCTCGGCAGCTTCAATGGCGAGGTGCGTTATGCCGCGCAAACCGACGGCCCGGCCGTCGGCGTGCGGGGAAATGCCGCACTGGACGACGTGCGGGTGAGGGCCCTGGCCGTTCGCCCAGCCGCGAATGGACCGGCCGACGGGGCTGCACCCATCCGCGGGGAAGAACTGCTGAACTGGAAGTCGCTGGCCCTGCAGGGGGTGGATTTCACCCTGGCGCCCGGAAAGCCAACCGCGCTCGACGTCAAGGAAACGGCGTTGAGCGACTTTTTTGCCCGCATCATCGTTCAGCCGAATGGACGCATCAATCTGCAGGACCTTTCTCAGCCTGCCCAGGGGCCAACCGGTGGAACGGCAACAGCGGAGGCTTCCCCCGACATCACCCCAGCGGCTGGCTCGACGCCGCCCCAGGCCACCAAGCCGGCAATGGCGCCGGTCATGCGTTTCGGCCCCGTGCTGCTCACTGGCGGTTCGGTGCGTTTTACCGATTCGTTCGTTCGGCCCAACTATTCAGCGGACCTGAGCGAATTGAATGGTCGCCTGGGGGCTTTTGCGTCCGCGCCCTCCGCCGAGGGCGGTGAGCCCGCCATGGCCGAACTTCAACTGCGCGGACGGGCGCAGGGCTCGGCCTCGCTCGACATCACGGGGCGCCTGAATCCGCTGGCCAAGCCCTTGGCACTGGACATCCAGGGACGGATGCGCGATCTGGAACTGCCGCCGCTTTCGCCCTACAGCATCAAGTACGCGGGCCATGGCATCGAGCGGGGCAAGCTGAGCATGGACGTCAACTATCGTGTTCTGCCGAATGGTCAATTGACGGCCAGCAACAAGCTCGTGCTGAACCAGTTGCGTTTTGGCGAGCCGGTGGAGGGCGCTCCGGCCAGTTTGCCCGTGCGTCTGGCCGTTGCCTTGCTGGCCGACCGCAATGGTGTGATCGACGTGGAACTGCCGATCAATGGCTCGCTGAACGACCCCCAGTTCCGCCTGGGGCCGGTGATTTTTCGCGCGGTGGGCAACTTGGTGATGAAGGCGATCACTTCGCCCTTTTCCCTGCTGGCCGGATGGATGGGCGGCAGTTCTGAGCTGGATCGCGTCAACTTCGCCCCGGGCAGCGCGGCACTGGACGATGAAGCCCGAAAGACGCTCGACAAGATCGGACAGGCACTCTCGGAGCGACCGGGACTGAACATGACTGTCGCCGGCCACGCTCAGCGAGAGGCCGAACAAGAGGGCTGGAAACGGGCTGCGCTGCAGTCCCGGGTGGCGGCACAAGCGCGCCGCATGGCTGCGCGGGGCGATCAAACGCCCTCGGAACCCCAGGCGCTGGCGCCGGGCTCGCCGCAGTACGCTGACTCGCTCAAGGAGGTGTATCGCCGCACCGACATGGCCAAGCCCCGCAATCTGGTCGGCATGGCGAAGGATCTGTCCGTGCCAGAAATGGAAGCCTTGTTATTGGCGGACATGGCGATTCCCGATGACGCGATGAGAGAACTGGCACAGGCACGGGCGGTAGCGGTCCGTGACTATCTGGCGGGGCGGCAAGTCGCGCTGGGACGATTGTTCGTCGGCGCACCGAAAATCGATTCGGAGAGTGCGAACGGTGCACCCCACGCCGAACTCACTTTGTCCACTCGCTGACAGGGCGCATCCGGTGGAAACAAGCTTTTTCATCCATCCATGGCCGTGGGCTACATTGCCGTATTGCAGTCGCAGCGCGGCACCCCATATTCAGCCCTCCAGTGTCTGAACCATGGCCCCATGTGCCCGCTGAGCCCGAATAAAAACGTCCCATGTAGGGGACTTGCTAAAACCGGGCGAAAATAGAGCCCTTGTCGGCGGCGTCATCTGCGCTGCCTGTAGGCGCTGGCTCCCTCGGCCACGGCCTTTTACCCCCTGAATCCATGTTTCCCTTTTCTTCTCGCAACAAAATGTCTGACGCACCCGAAGTGAACCCGGCCCCGGCCAAGCACACCGAGCCGCATCCTTTAGATGCGCTGACGGGCGGCGCGTTTTCCGCCGCGACCTCGGGAGAGAGGGCATCGCGCATCCGCGAATGGCTGCAGACCCAGCCGTCGCCGGAGCAGTTGCAGGAGGTGTTCAAGGAACTGAGTGGGCGCGACAAGGGCGCGGCCCGTGCCGTTCGCGAGCGCCTCGATGAAATCCGGCGTGCCAAGGGCCAGGAGGCAATCGCTGCGGAGTGGGCCGAAAAGGCGCAGGGTTTGCTGGCTGCCGCCAAGCTGAACATCGCCGACGCGCTGGCTTGGCAGCGCGACGCGGCCAAGGCGGGTGCCCCTTTGTCGCGGGAACCTTTGGCGTCGCTCAAGGTGCAATTGGCAGAGCGCATGAAGGTCATCGAAGATCTGCAGCACCGTGTGCAGGTGCAGCGTGAGGCCGCGGTGTTGCTGGCCCAGCGCATCGAGGTGCTTTCCACCAAGCCCTGGCGTGATGCCCAGGCCGCATTGGAGGCGCTGCGCACCGACGTGGGCCGCTGGCAGCAACAGGCTCAGGAATTGACGGACGACCCATCCTGGGTCAGCGTGGAAGCGCGTTTCCCGCCGCTGCTGGATGCCTCGCGCACCCAGCTTCTCGTGGTGTGGGATGCATTCCAGCCGGCAGTCGCTCAGGCGGTGGCGGCGGCGGAAGATCCTGCGGCAGCCTTGCCTCCGGTTCCCGTGTGGGCGGATGAGCTCCGCGTTGCCCGCGGTCAACCGACGGAAGCGGCCGCGGCGCAGCCGGCCGCGCGGCCACCTGCACGCTCCAAGGTGGATCCTGACGTGCGAGACAAGGCCGTGCAGGCCGTGCGCGACGCATTGGTCAAACTGGAGCGTGAGACGGCGGAAGGCCACGGCAAAGCCAGCGCAGGCGCTGCGGCTGCGTTGCGCAGCGTGCTCAAAACCCATGGCAAGCACATCGACGCGGCATTGGAACAGCAGGTGCATACGGCGTTGGTCGCGGCGGGTGAACTCGAAGGCTGGCAGCGCTGGAGCGCTGACCAGGTTCGTGAAGACTTGGTGGCCCGTGCGGAAGGGTTGCTGCAACGTCCCGAAGGCCAGGCTTTGGGTGGTCGCAAGATGCAGGAAACGCTGCGCCAGTTGCGCGAGCAGTGGAAACAGGCCGACCAAGGGGGGCCGGCCAACCATGCGCTGTGGAAAAAATTCGACGAGGCTTGCAATGCCGCCCACAAGGTGGTCGAGGCGTGGCTGGAAAAGGTGCGTGCCGATGCGGCTGAACACAAAGCCCAGCGTGTGGCCTTGCTGGACGAGGTGAAAGCTTGGACGGTGGCCCAGGCAACGGCCGGACAGCCCGACTGGAAGGCGGTCAACCGTGCGCTCCACCAGTTCGGTGATCGGTGGCGCGATGGCGGTCATGTCAGCGAAAAGGTGTTCGCCGAACTGCAGCCCCAATGGAAAGAGGCCATGGCCGCCGCCGCCGCGCCGCTGGAAACTGCGCACAAGGACAGCCTGGCACGTCGGCACGCGCTGATCGACGAGGCAACCGCCTTGGGTGCTGCGCCGACACTGCGGGTCGACGCGGTGAAGGCACTGCAGCAGCGCTGGCAGGCCGAGGCCCAGTCCGTGCCACTGGACCGCAAGCACGAACAGAAATTGTGGGATGCCTTCCGCAAGCCGATTGACGAAGCGTTCAATCGCAAATCCGCTGATCGGGACAAGATGGCTGGCGAGATCAGCGCCCGGGACCGCGTCGTGTTGGAAGCCTCCAAGGCGCTCGAGGAAGCGAATGCCAGCGGCGATGCGCAAAAGATCCGTGGCGCAATGGTCGCTCTGGAGGCTGCACTGCGTGGACAGGCATTGGCCAATGAAGCGGCAGCATCCGCTGCGCAGAACAGGCTAGCTGCTGCGTCGGACAACGTGGCTTCCGCACCCGCAGAGGGGGCCGCGGCTTCGGAAGGTAAGGGCGCCGATGCAGATCAGGCTCCGCCGCCTGCCGCGGCGCCGAAGTCTGCGCCGCGTCCCGTGGTGGCTGTGCGTGGTGACGATCGCCCGGGTATGAAAAAAGATGCGCCTGCACTGCCGGGCCGTCCAGCACGGCCGGGAGATCGCAAAGACGGACGAGGTCCGCGCGATGCCTCCGGCCCCGGCCGGGGTGGCGATGCTCGGGGCGACCGGTTCGGGGATCGGGGTGATCGGTTTGGGGACCGTTCGGAAGCCCGCGGTCCTCGCCTGGGCGACAGTGCTTTCCGTGCTCAGCGCGAGGCACTCGAACATGCGCAACTCACACTGCGCAAACTGGCTGCGCAAGCGCATGGCGAGGCACTCACCCAGCTGATTGCCGCTTGGCAAAAACGGGACGCAGCCCAGTTGCCCAGCGTGCAGGAACTGGGAGTGCAAGCGTCCGTCCGCACGGCATGGACCCAGGCGGTCTCTGCCGCGCCCCAAGGGGATGCATCGGAGGCTTTGCTGAGGCTGGAAATGGCGGCCGAAGTGCCTACCCCTGCGGAGCAGTTGCAGGCCCGCCGTGCACTCCAACTTCAGTTGCTCACGCGCCGAAACGATCCCACGCCCGTCCAGACTTGGGGCCAGGATGTGGCCCGGGTGCTTGCAAGTGCAACCGACGAAACCAGCGCCCGCAGGTTGCAGAACGCGTTGAAGACCCTGCTGCGTAAATAAGCGCGAAGCACAGCAAGGCCGTTGGCCCGACCGGCCTTGCTGTTCCACCAAACCGCCGATGGAGGACTGCGGGTTGGTGGTTGGTAGAAATCTCCAGCCTCCGGTTGCGCAGCCACGCCGATGGCGGAGCGGCCTATCACGGAATGAGCCGAGCCATGACGTCCGGTTCATGGCGCATCGGGCAAAAAAAAGCCGCTGTTTTCACAGCGGCTTTTTTGAATTTGGTGCCCAGGAGAGGACTCGAACCTCCACGATGTTACTCGCTAGTACCTGAAACTAGTGCGTCTACCAATTCCGCCACCTGGGCATGTCAGGAAAGACTCGAATTATAGAGTCTTTTTTGAAGGCTCTGGCTGAGTTGCAAAATTTATTGTTGGGACCATGCCATGCGCCGGGAATGCGGACAATAAAAAAAGCCGCTTCAAAAGAAGCGGCTTTTTTGGCCGACAACCCTGCAGGTTGTCGTTAAACTTGGTGCCCAGGAGAGGACTCGAACCTCCACGATGTTACTCGCTAGTACCTGAAACTAGTGCGTCTACCAATTCCGCCACCTGGGCATTTCAGGAAAGACTCAGATTGTATATCAAAAAAACGACCCCTGGCGCACCTGCTGCGCGCAATGAAGACGAGATCGAAGGCAGTGTGCAGGGGCATCGCGACGGGCATGGATTTGTGCAGCGAGACGACGGCGAATCCGATATCTATATTCCCCCCAACGAGATGCGGGCCGTGCTCCACAAGGATCGCGTGCGTGTCCGGATCGTTCGCCAGGATCGCCGGGGCCGTCCGGAAGGGCGCGTGGTTGAAATCGTCGAGCGGCCCGACCAGCCCATCATCGGGCGATTGCTTCAAGAGAGCGGTGTCTGGCTCGTGGCCCCGGAAGACAAGCGGTATGGTCAGGATGTCTTGATCCCCAAAGGAGCCACCGGAGCGGCCAAGCCAGGGCAGGTGGTTGTGGTTCAGCTGACCGAGCCTCCAGCCCTGTTCGGGCAACCGGTCGGTCGAATCACCGAGGTGCTGGGAGAGGTGGACGACCCGGGAATGGAGATCGAGATCGCGGTGCGCAAATACGGTGTGCCGCACGAATTTTCGGCCGATGCTTTGGCGCAGGCCAAGGCACTGCCCGATAAGGTCCGCGCGCAGGACAAGCGCAGCCGGGTGGATCTCACGGACGTGCCGCTGGTCACCATCGATGGCGAAGACGCGCGTGATTTCGACGATGCCGTCTACTGCGAGCCCGCCAAGGTCGGGCGTGCCAAGGGGTGGCGACTGCTGGTGGCCATCGCGGATGTGAGCCACTATGTGGAGACCGGCAGTGCGATCGATATCGACGCCTATGACCGGGCGACGAGCGTGTATTTCCCCCGGCGCGTGATTCCCATGCTGCCCGAGAAACTATCCAACGGTTTGTGTTCGCTGAACCCCGAGGTCGAGCGCCTGTGCATGGTGTGCGACATGCTCATCACAGCCAAGGGCGATGTGCATGCGTACCAGTTCTACCCCGCGGTGATGTTCAGCCACGCCCGCTTCACTTACACCGAGGTGGCCGCCATCCTGGCCAACACCCGTGGACCGGAGGCGACGAAGCGCAAGCCCCGCGTCAAAGACCTGCTCAATCTGCACGATGTCTACAGGGCCCTGTTGGCTGCGCGGCATGTGCGCGGTGCTGTGGATTTCGAAACGACCGAGACGCAGATTATTTGCGACGATAACGGCCGCATCGAGAAGATCGTTCCACGCACCCGCAACGACGCGCACCGCCTCATCGAAGAAGCCATGCTGGCCGCCAACGTCTGCAGTGCCGATTTCATCGCGCAAGGTGGCCAGCCTGGCTTGTTTCGGGTGCATGAAGGACCGACGCCGGAGAAGCAGGAGATCCTGCGCAATTACCTCAAGGCCATGGGGGTGGGTATGTCCATTGGCGACGATCCGAAGCCTGGCGACTTCCAGGCCATCGCTGACGCCACCAAGGACCGTCCGGACGCTCAGCAGATCCATACGATGCTGCTGCGATCGATGCAGCAAGCCATTTACACGCCGATCAATAGCGGCCATTTCGGGCTTGCATTCGAGGCCTACACCCACTTCACCAGCCCGATACGCCGTTACCCCGATCTGCTGGTTCACCGGGTGATCAAGGCCATCCTCGGTAAAACCAAATACCGGTTGCCGGCATTGCCCACGCCTGGCGAAGCCCATGCCAAGCTGGCCAAGCGTCTGGCTGCGCGCGTTGCTGCGCCCACCATGCAACCACGCAAGGAAGCACCGGTGAGTACCCGTGAAACACAGGCCTGGGAAGCGGCAGGGCTGCACTGCAGCGCCAATGAACGCCGGGCGGACGAGGCCAGCCGGGATGTCGAGGCCTGGCTCAAATGCAAGTACATGCGTGAGCACCTGGGCGAGGAGTACAGCGGCGTGGTCAGCGCGGCCACCAGCTTCGGCATTTTCGTGACGTTGGACGCCATGTATGTCGAAGGCCTCGTACATATCACCGAGCTGGGAGGTGAATATTTCAAGTTCGATGAGGCCCGCCAGGAATTGCGCGGCGAACGCACCGGAATACGTTATGCGATCGGCTCGCGCGTACGGGTGCAGGTGAGCCGTGTGGATCTCGATGGCCGCAAGATCGATTTCCGGCTCATGCGGGAAGGTGAAGACCTTGCGCCCCCTCGGCCAACGAAGGGCAAGGCAACCGCGGGCGCAGGCTCCTCCGACAACCGCGCTGCGCATGCGGCCAGCCCCTCGAACAGAAAATCCCCTGGCAAATCCGCCACCCGGGCGTCGACCGACGAGCGCTCCTCGCGCAAGCAGTCGCCCAAGGCGACTGGCAAGCGTGCCGGACCGCCCGCCAAGGGCCGCAAATCCCGCAGATGAACGTGATGCGCAGCTACGTTGAAAAAAGTCGCATGAGGAATGGTCGATGAGTGATGTATCCAAAGTAGCCATCGTGACCGGCGGCGGGTCGGGCATTGGCAAAGCCGCTGCGTTGGCCTTGCTGAAGGACGGATGGCGTGTGGTCCTGGCTGGGCGCCGGGAATCGTTGCTGCATGCGGTGATTGCCGAAGCCAGTGCCGGGGGGCAAGCCTTGGCGGTTCCGACCGACGTTGCGGACCCCGTTGCAGTTCGGGCCTTGTTCGACCGAGCGGTGGAGGCCTTCGGACGAGTGGACTTGCTGTTCAATAATGCTGGCGTTGGCGCGCCGGCTGTGCCCATTGACGAGCTGCCGCTGGAGCAATGGCACAGGGTGGTCGGCACCAATCTCAACGGCATGTTCTATTGCCTGCAGCAGGCCTTTCGTGTGATGAAGGCGCAGCAGCCGCCAGGCGGTCGCATCATCAACAACGGTTCCATCTCCGCGCATGCTCCCCGCCCCCATTCGATCGCCTACACGGCCACGAAACACGCAGTTTCCGGACTCACCAAAACCGCGTCTTTGGACGGCCGCAAATACGACATTGCAGTGGGCCAGATCGATGTGGGCAATGCGGGGACAGAGCTTGCCCAGCGCATGACGCAGGGGGTGCAGCAGGCCAACGGGCAGATAGCGGCTGAGCCGCTGATGGACGTCCATATCGTGGGCCAGTCGGTGCTCTACATGGCCAATCTGCCTCTGGAGGCCAATGTCATGTTCCACACGGTGATGGCCACCAAGATGCCATTCGCGGGGCGAGGGTAGAACCTTCTGACCGATGGGATCAGGCCGCAATTTGCGGCCTCTCCTTCGTTAAGCAACCGAAGGCGAAAGATTGCTTATGGTGAAGTCGGAGCAGCGAAGGGGTGTGTGGTTCATGGGTGAAGCAGTGCCTACCCGTTCCATGCCCAAGGAAATAGCGCTTTGCCCGGCTGAAGACTTGGTCGCATCGGCAGATGAAAAAGCCACGTTCTGTTCAGGACTGCGCTCTTGGTATGTGGACAGGAAGGGCCAGGATTTACGGGTCATTTCTATCTCCTAGAAAAGTGCAGGCGTCGGGTTGGCGATGCCTTGTTGCTAATCGCTCGACAAGTATTTCCGCAGCCTCTTTCGCTTTTTGTAGGACAGAACAGAACGATGATCTCGGCCTGGCGCTCAGGGATGAAGCAATTGACCGTACAGATCGGAATAGACCCTGGCCGATGCGTCCCAACCGAAGGTTTGCCGCATTCCGGCGCGTTGAAGCGATTCCCAGGTGACGGGTGATTGCCATGCCGCGATGGCCCGCTGCACCGCTTCGTCAAACATTTCCTGGGTGGCGGCCGGCATGATGAATCCGGTGCCTGCCGAGTGAGGTGAATCAGCGTCCACGACGGAGTCCGCGAGTCCACCCGTGTTCGTCACGATCGGTGGGGTTCCGTAGATCTGGCTGTACATCTGGTTCAGTCCGCATGGCTCGAATCGCGAGGGCATGAGGAAACAGTCCGCGCCCGCCTCGATCTGGTGGGCCAACGATTCATCAAAGCCCAGCGTCACGCTGATGTGCTCAGGGTGCAGGGCCGCCAGATGCCTGAAGCGGGACTGGATTGCAGCATCGCCATTGCCCAAGACGACAAGCTGTGCCCCTTGCTGCACCAGACGCTCCGCACCCTCCACCACGAGATCGACGCCTTTTTGCTGGGTGAGCCTTCCGACCAGACCGAACAGCATGCGGTTTTCCGCAGTACCCAGCCCGCATCGCTGGCGCAACGCGGTTTTGTTCAGCGCCTTGCCCGACGGGCTTTCCAAACTGTAGGGCGCAGCGATCAGAGGATCGCTCGCCGGGTTCCATGCGTTCGTGTCGACGCCATTGAGAATGCCGTGCAATGCGTCGGCACGCTCCCGCAGCACCCCGTCTAAACCGAATCCAAGTTCGGGGCCCTGGATTTCGCGTGCGTACGTGGGGCTGACGGTGGTGATGGCGTCTGCAAAATTCAGGCCGGCTTTGAGCATCGACATGCCACCCCAGAATTCGACACCCGCGATGCCACGATGCTCCGGCGGAATCTCCAGCGCATCGCATGTCTGCATCGGAAAGATGCCCTGGAATGCCAGGTTGTGCACGGTGATGATGCTGCGTGCCACTGGGGCGCCGTCGGCCGTGGCACGCGCTTGCGCCAGATAGAACGGCGCCAGCCCAGTGGGCCAATCGTTGGCATGCACGATGTCGGCCTGCCATCCACAGGGCGTAGCCTGTGTTCCCATCATAGCCGAGACGCGGCTGAGCAGGCCAAAGCGCAACGCGTTGTCATCGTGATCCGTGCCGTTGGGTGCGCCGTAGGGCGTGCCAGCGCGTGCATAGAGTTGAGGGCACGAAAGCAGGTAGAGGATGAAGCCGTCTTCCTGGCGCAGTTGCAGCAATTGCGCTGCAGGCCAGGCACCCTGCGGCGCAATGGCAAACAAGCCGACGATCTGGCCAGTGATGGCCATATCGCCGTAGGCTGGCATGAGCAAGGCAACATCGTGCCCCAGGGTTGCCAACGCACGGGGCAGTGCGGCACTGACATCGCCCAGCCCACCGGTTTTGACCAGTGGGGCGCATTCAGGCGTGACGAAGAGGACTTTCATTCGACGTCCTCGGGCACCAACACCACGAATGGCAAGGTACCGCCTTCTGGTTGCAATTCGCCCATCAGCATGTCCAGTTCCAGGCCTTCATCCTTGTCGGCTACCAGGGACACTCCCGTCATCCAGTTTTTCCACCTTGGAATTTTGTCCAGGGCAGGATGTACCGCGGCAAGCGCGACGCGGGTTCCACGCCAACCCATCGCGGTCAGCCCGTACAGCAAACGCGAGCAGACAACCACAATGGCTTTGCCTTCCCGGATGCGTGCAAACGCGACGGCATGTTCGGCGCTCGGCCCCTCCAGGGTCAGAGGAAGGTAGGTGGCGTTTAGGAACAGTTCCGGCATTTTCTGCCGCAACTGCAGCAGCCGCCATGTGACCAGTTGCTTGATCAGAGGCGCCGGAGATGCGCCCAGCATCTCTCGCCATGCGTCGATCTTGGGATATCCCAGGGCGTAGTGCGAGCGCACTGTTTCCAGTGAACGCTCCAGTTCCGTGAAATCGACGGGCCTGCGGTTGTCCGGGTCCACGAGGCTGAAGTTCCACTGCTCGCAGCCTTGATAGATGTCGGGCACGCCGGGGACCGTCAGCTTCAGCGCGAGCTGGCACAGGCTGTTGCGAAACCCGTAGGGGGCGATGGACTGGACGAATTTCTCCAACTCGCGCACGAAACGATCCGTAGAGAGCGCGCCGTCGATGTAGCGGTCAACGGCCGCCTCATAGGCCTCGTTGGGAAACAGCCAGTTGGTCGCCTGCTTGGCCTCGCGCATGGCTTTGACCATGTACTGCTTGGCGCGGTCTCGCAAGCCGATCCGCTCCTCCGCATCGGCGCCTTCTGCCGGCCAGATGCCGACCAGGGCTTGATAGAGCGCCCAGAGATCATGGGGGCTGGGAACCACCGCACCGTCGATCTCCGTCGTGAAACGGGTCCCGAGTTCGCGCAGGTGAATCGCCGTGTCTTCCCACAGCGCCGGAATCTCGGACAGCACGTTCAGGCGGGCGCGCAGATCTTCCGAACGTTTGCTGTCATGCGTGGAGGTCGCCAGCAGCCCATGCGGCAATCGCCGCGACCGTTGCAGGTTGGCCTGATGGAATGCGGCGCCGGACAATCCGAAACGCCGCGGCTCCGAGCCGACATCGTTCAGCGACACCAGACGCACATAGCGGTAGAACGCCGTGTCCTCTACGGACTTCGCCATCACCGGCGCCGTGAATTGTTGCCAGCGGCGCAGGAACGCGCCCCGCAACGCGGGCAGGTGCTGGCCTTCCGTGCCGACAAAGACGCCTTGCAGGTACGCGAGCACGCCGCCCTCGGCGGTGCCTATGCGGCGACGTGCCGCCGCAATGGCCCATTCGATGTGTTGCCGATCCGTGTCGGACAGCCCCGTGCCGTCGGGCGCGATGTAGGTGCGGTAGACGGGGAAGACGGCCGCCACCTCCGTCAGTGCGATGCGCAGCTGGTTGCGCGTGAAATCGCAGGTCTTTCGGTCGGTGCGGCTGATGCGGTAAAGCGTGTCGGCCAGCCACCCCAGGTCACTGAACAGCGAGGTTTCGATGATGTGCTTCTTGCACTCGTGCACCGCCTCTTCGAATTCCTTGCGATCGCCGGTGAAGGCGGAGTACGCATCGTCGAAGGCCGCTTGAGAGGCCGGCTCGACGAATAGCCCATTGACCAGGCTGCTGAACCGGTATCCTGTGGCTCCATGCACGGGCCAATCCTGCGGCAGCGGCTCATGGTCGGCCAGGATCTTTTCCACGATGAGGTACAGCGCACGGGGCTCCCGTCCCGCAGCGCGCGCCAGCGACGCATAGCGCTTTTGCAGCCGGTCGAAGTACTGGGCGGGGTCGGCCAATCCATCCGGATGGTCGATGCGCAATCCGGAGATCTTTCCCTCGGCCAGCCAGCGAAAGATGCAGGTGTGGGTCGACTCGAAGACGGCTGGGTCTTCCATGCGGACGGCAGCCAGGGAGTTGACGTCGAAGAATCGGCGGTAGTTGATGTCGTCGCCTGCCACACGCCAGTCTGCCAAGCGGTACGCCTGATCGCGCAGCAACTGGTCCAGCGCGTCGAAGCTTTCCGGACTGTCCTTCTGGCCGTTCCACTGTGTCAGAAGCGCTTCGATCCATTGGCGCACCCAGGGGTGCTCACCGGCCAATTCCGCAAGCCGGCGCTGATGCAGCGGTGTGTCCCGTTGGCGCATGGTGCGCTCGTTCTCGTCACTGGTATTGCGCGAAGGCAGATTGCCGAACGCATCCACCAACGATTCCATCTGCGCCAGGCTGTCGCCATCGCGTTCGCCTCCCGAAACCGGGGCCGGCACGGCTGCAAAAATGCGCGCGTAATGCTGTGGGTCGATGGGAAGTTCGTGGTCCCAGTAGCGGATGCTGAACCGTCCATTTTGCGGGTCGAATGCCACCTGAAGTTCGCCGGATTCGAGAACGCGGCCGTAATGGCCGCCCAGCATCGGCAGGAGCACGCGCCCGTGCATTTCTGGCGCGGTCGGCTCCCACTCGATGTCGAAGGTGCCAGCATGGGCGGAGGCCCGCCCATGCTGGAGCACGTCCTGCCACCAGGGGTTGTTGGAATCCAGCACCCCCATGTGGTTGGGCACGATGTCGAGCACCTGGCTGAGCCCGTGCGCCTGCAGCGCTTCGCACAAGGCGGTGTGCGTGGCCTCCGATCCGACTTCGGGATTCAGACGGGTCGGGTCCACCACGTTGTAGCCGTGCGTGCTGCCCGGCGCGGCCTTGAGATACGGCGAGCTGTAGAGGTGGCTGATCCCCAGTGCATGGAGATAGGGCACGGCCCGGGTGACCTGCTCGAAGGTATTGCCTTCGTGGAACTGCACCCGGTACGTCGCCAGGGGAATATCGGCGGTGTCGAGCGGCGGCAGTGCCTCGCTGAAGGGCAGGGCTGCGCCGCCGCGCTCGGCGCGCATCGCGGCCGCAATGTCCGCAAAGCAGGGATGGGTCGCCAGCTTTTCCAGCGGCACGCTCAGGCGCCGGCGCCAGTTGGGCTGCATGGCCTCGGTGGAGCCCGGCACATTGACCTGCTCCAACTGGCCTGTCACGTCTTCCAGTTGCACTGCCGCCAGCCAGCAGGGTGTTCTGGCGAGATAGCGATGCACTGCGGCCACGAAGTCCGCGTTGGCTTCGGGCACCGATTGCGGGTCCGCAGTGGCACCGCTCGGAAGCAGCCCTTCCTCGTTGAGCGCGATGAGCAATCTCACGCGGTCCTGGGCGCGCTCCATCAAGGCGCGGGCGTGGGCGTCCGGGGCGGACAGCCAGCCCAGGCGCGACTGCACCTCAATGTCTTCGGCCGCCCAAAACCCACGCAGTGTGGGCAGGTCATGCGTGCTGACCACTGCCAGGGCCTGATGAGGCCAATGGGCCGGCGTGCGGAACGCGCCGCCATCGGCACGTTCGAAAATCAAAGGCCGATAGGACAACAGCGTTTTGTGCGCCATGGCCTCCCGCATCTGCGGCGCGACGTTGCCCAGGTCTTCGCCGATCACCAGGCACTGGTGGCGATGGCTTTCGATGGACATGATGGCCAGCAAGGCGTCCAGAGGGTAATAAACGTACGCACCGCCGTCCGCACTGGTCCAGAACAGGCGCATGAGTGCCATGACATGGTCCATCCGCAAGGCGCCGGCCGGGCGCATCACGCTCGTCAGCAGCCTGCGCATGGGCAGGAAATGCGCCGCCGCCAACGCACAAGGATTCATGGGAGGAAGGCCCCAATCCTGTCCCTGGTGGTTGAGCGGGTCCGGTGGAGCCCCCACGTTCATGCCACGCGCGTACAGGCCCTGGCCGGTCCAGGTCTCCGAGCCCCCGTCGTTCGCCCCGACCGCCAGGTCGCAATAGAGACCCAGCGGCATCATCGAACGGGCCCGTTGGCTCACCCGATCGAGTTGTGCATGGGCCAGCCACTGCAGCCAGAAGCGGTACTGCACTTGATCCGCATGGTCCTGGGCAAAGGATTTAACCTCGGCACCCTGGGGGTCGCGCATCGCTTCGGGCCATGCAGGCCAACCCCAGACACTGGGGTCGATGGCGTTCAAATGGCACTGGATGGCCTCGTACAGCGCGTGTTGCCCGAGGATGTCGGCTTGACCCCTCATGAAGTCGCGGAAAGCCGCCGCTCGAGGCGAGTCGGTGCTCGATTCGCTGCGCTGGAACTCGTCCCACAGCAGCCCCAGCACCTCCTGCTTGGCGGCTGCGACTTCGGCATAGCGCACTTCGCTCGAAGCCCGCAACGCACCCAGCCGCTGCTGGAAAGCGGCGTCCGAGAACAGTGTCTGCGCAGCCGAACTGCGCATGAATTCAGGCACCGCCGCCACATCGATGAAGAGCGTGTTCAACGCCATCCGGCTTGACGGGCTATAGGGGCTTGCAGCCTCTGGCTGATCGGCGCGCAAGGCATGCAACGGGCTCAATCCGACGAAAGCCGCGCCTTGCCCGGCAGCAATGGACACGAGGTCCGCCAGATCGGTGAAATCGCCGATGCCCCAGTTTCGCTCCGAGCGCAGGGCGTACAGCTGGGCACTCAGGCCCCACCAGCGTTCGCCTTGCCGCAGGGGTTCCGGGGACCAGCAATGCTCGGGCGCCACGATAACCAGCCGTTCGGCCGATACCCCCGGTGAATGGAGGGCGTAGTAGCCCATGGACAGCGAAGCGGGTACCTCGGCGACGGTGCCTACGCCCTCGCACACCAGCGTGCGTTCCGCCGTCTCAGCGGTGAACAGGCGCCAGGGCCCTTCGTTGTGAAGCGGCACGGTGGCCGCGCTGCCCTCCAATACCAGCACAGGGGAGGGCACGGCGCTGGTATCTGCATGGTCTCCCATGGCGGCCAGCGCCCGCTCGATGACGGAGGCCGGCACGTCGCGGTGCTCGCCCCAGAAGCTGGTGTAGTTCAGTGCAATGCCGGCCAAGTGGGCGCGATGGCGCAGGGCTTCGCCGGGGGTAGGGTCCGTCATGCGTTGGGCTCCAGAAAACACCAACGGGCGGACCAAGGTGCCCATTGGGTTGTGTCATTGCTCCAGCGGTGTGAAAACCGCGGGGTTCCCTGCGGGCCGTCGGGTATTGGCGCCTCGACGGGCATTTCGCTCAGGTTGATATCCATCTGCCATTGCGCGCCATCGTCGTAATGCCACCGCACCTGCAGGCCGCGGGCGCCCACCACCCGGGCCACGTGGCCCCGTGGTACCAGCCGGTGCTGGCGTGGGTTGAGCCACTGCCTGCGCGCTGCGAGCGCCTCGCGCAGCAAGGCTTGTCGCGCCAGGCCTTGCGGGCTGTCGGCTTGCTGCCAGTCGAGGCGGCTGTGTGCGAAGGTGACCGCATCGCAAGGATCCGGAAGCGTGCCGCCCGGCGGGACTTCGTGGCCGAATTCGCGCAACCGGCCCTGGCGCACGGCATCGCGCAGTTCCCCTTCCCAATCGGCAAAGTAGAGAAACGGTGTCTGGGCGCCGAATTCATCGCCCATGAAGATCAGCGGCGTCGCCGGGCCCAGCAAAGTCAGCAGCATGGCCAGTTCGGCAGCGGGCGCTGGAACCAATTGCGCCAGCCTTTCACCGAACGCGCGATTGCCGACCTGATCGTGGTTGCCGAAGAACTGGACCATGGTGGAAAGGGGCTCGGGCGCCGCAGCCACCACCTGGTGCCTGCGACCTTGTCCGTCGCGGTCGCTGTGGGCAAAGACATAGCCGTTCGTCAGCGCGCGCGCCAACAGGGCGGTTGGCTCAATACCGTAGTCGCCGTAATAGCCCTGCGTTTCGCCAGTCAGCAGCACATGCAGTGCATGGTGAAAATCGTCATTCCATTGCGCGTCATAGCGGGAGGGCTGGGGGCTGGGCGCCAGATGCTCCGGCTGGTTCTTCTCGTTTTCGAGGACGAGGTGTACATGCCGGCCAGCGCATGCGGTTCGCACGCGCTGCGAAAGTTCGGCGAGAAAGTCGGGCTCGCTGTCGTCGATGATGGCATGCACCGCGTCCAGGCGGAGTCCGTCGAACCGGAATTCCTCGATCCAGTACATCGCGTTGTGGATGAAGAATTCACGCACGGACCCGCTCTGGGCGCCGTCGAAGTTGATGGCGGCGCCCCAAGGGCTGGTGTGCTTTTCAGAAAAGAACTGCGGTGCGTAGAGGCCGAGGTAGTTTCCGTCCGGTCCGAAGTGGTTGTAGACCACGTCGAGCATCACCATGAGGTCCAGCGCATGTGCCCCATCGATGAAGCGTTTGAGGTCATCGGGGGTTCCGTAGTCAGGGTGCGGAGCAAAGGGTAGCACGCCGTCATATCCCCAGCCGAACCGGCCCCCGAAGCATGCCAGGGGCATCAATTCCACTGTGGTGATGCCCAGGTCTTTCAGGCGCGGCAACTGCTGCAGCGCGGCTTGAAGGGTGCCCTCGGGCGTGAACGTGCCCACATGCAGTTCATACAGAACCACCTCGCTCCAGGGCCGCCCTTGCCAGTCCACCTGCCAGTCGAAGTCCTTGGCATCGGTGATCTCGCTGACGCCATGCGGGCCGTTGGGATTGCTGCGCGATGCCGGGTCCGGCATCAGCGGGCCACCGTCCACCTGCCACTGATAGCGGGTGGCGCGAGAGGCTACTTGCAATTCCACGTGCCACCAGCCGTTCGGACGGGATTGCGCCGGGAGCGGCACCATGGGCGACGCTGGCGCCGTGCCATGGTGCAAAACCACTTCGCGGGCGTTGGGCGCCCAAAGGCTGAATCCGGCGCCGCCGTCGGCCGTGAGCCGGGCGCCGAACGGCATGTCATGCCGGTACTTCATGACAGGTCGGTGCGTGAGGGTGTGGTCAGAACGGCCATGGAATGCGGCTGCAGCGTCCACTGCCCGCCTGCAGCGATGTCTGTCGCGTCGGCTGGTGGCACGGCAGCGGTGCGGGTGTCCACCCGCACGGTCCACACGCGGCCATGCTCGTCCTGAGGCAGGGTGAAGACCGCATCGGCAGGGGTCGCATTGAACAGCAACATGACCGACTCGCTGTCGCCATGGCCCTCCATCAGCGCTGCTACGCAGCGCACCTGGGGGTCTTCCCATTCTTCCTGGGTCATTGAAAGGCCCCAGACGCTGTGCCAGTTCAGGGCCACGCAAGCAGGGTGTCCTGTGGTGCCTGCCGGGTGCACGGCAGGACGCAACACAGGCAATGCATGTCGCAGCGCCAGCAGGGCCCGGGTAAATCCCATCAGTTCGCCCTCGCTCGTGGCCTGGTTCCAGTCGTACCAGGACAGGGCGCTGTCCTGGCAGTAGCCGTTGTTGTTGCCGTGCTGGGTGCGGGCCATTTCGTCACCGCCCAGCAGCAGGGGCGTGCCGTGCGAGACGAACAGAGTGGCGATGAAATTGCGCATCTGGCGCGCGCGCAGGGCCTGGATTGCGGGATCGTCCGATGGGCCTTCGGCACCGCAGTTCCAACTGCGGTTGTGGTTTTCACCGTCGCGATTGTCTTCCTTGTTCGCGTCGTTGTGCTTCTCGTTGTAGCTCACCAGGTCGGCCAGACTGAAGCCGTCATGCACCGTCACGATGTTCACGCTGTCCACCGGCGGTCGCTTGCGTGCGGCGAGCATGTCGGCGCTACCGCACAGGCAGGCGGCGAACGAGGGTAGGCTGCTGTCGGCGTTGCGCCAATAATCGCGCACGGCGTCGCGGTAGCGGCCATTCCATTCCATCCATCCCACCGGGAATCCGCCCACCTGGTAGCCGTCCGGGCCCAGGTCCCAAGGCTCGGCAATGAGCTTGACACCCGACAGCACGGGGTCTTGCGCCACGGCCGCGAAAAAAGCGGCACGGTGCGTGAAGGCGCCCGTGGGGTCACGGCCCAGTGCGCAGGCCAGGTCGAAGCGGAAACCATCCACGTGCATTTCCGTCACCCAGTAGCGCAGGCTGTCGAGCACCAGGCGCAACGCGGCCGGGCTGCTTGTATCCACCGTATTGCCGGTGCCGGTGTAGTCCACGTAGTAGCGCGCGTCTTCCGGAGACAGCCGGTAATAGGCGGCGTTGTCGATGCCCTTGAAGCTGATGGTCGGCCCCAAGTGATTGCCTTCTCCCGTGTGGTTGTAGACCACGTCCAAAATCACCTCCAGCCCGGCAGCGTGCAGCGCCTTCACCATGGCCTTGAATTCGTCCACGCCGCCGTCTGACTTGGAGGCGCTGTAGCGTGGCTCCGGCGCGAAGAACGCAACGGTGTTGTAGCCCCAGTAGTTGGTGAGGTCGTTGTCCACCAGCCGCTTGTCGTCCAGAAATGCCTGGACAGGCAACAGCTCCACGCTGGTGATTCCCAGCTCGCGCAGGTGGGCAATGGCGGCATCGCTGGCCAGTCCGGCATACGTGCCTCGCAGGGGCTCGGGCACGCCGGGCATGGTCTGGGTAAAGCCCTTCACATGCACTTCGTAGAACACGGTGTCTTTGGCAGAAACGCGGGGTGGCGCATCGTCACCCCAGTCGAAACGCGATTTGACGACGCGGCATTTGGGCGCCACCGCACCGTTGTCCACGGTGCTGGGCTGCAGGTCTTCTTCTTCCTGATCCAGTTCGTAGCCGAATTGCTCCGCATGGCCGAGCACCGGCCGATCGAGGGCGAGCGCGTACGGGTCCAGCAACAGTTTCGCGGGGTTGAAGCGATGTCCGTTGCCAGGCTCGTAGGGGCCGTGCACCCGCAGTCCGTATTTCTGACCGACCTTCAACCCCTTCACCAATCCGTGCCACGTGTCCCGGCTCAGGCAGGGCAGCGTGATGCGCGCCGTTTCCTGATCGTCCTCGGAGAACAGGCAGATCTCCACCTTTTCGGCCGATGGCGCATAGACGGCGAAGTTCACGCCGTGCCGGCTCGCCGTGGCCCCCTGCGGCCAGTGGCGGCCCGGCTCGACGGTATAACGGACTTTCTTGTGGCGGGATGCAACGGGAGCGGAAGGCGTATTCATCAGGTCGGGTTTCATGCAGCTACTTTGCGGTCGCTTTCGGGGGCCATGGGGGCCGGTGGCCGGGCACGGCCGATGCTGGGGGTGTTGGTGCCGGAATCCTGCTGGGTCGTGAAGAACTTGCGTGGGACAACCACGATGCCGCTTTCGGTGACATGGAAGCGCTTGCGGTCTTCTTCCAGATTGAAGCCGATGCGTTCATGGGCGGGCACGTCGTTGTCCTGGTCGATGATGGCGCGCCGGATCTGGGCACCGCGGCCGATGCGGGTACGCTCCATCACGATGCAATGCTCCAGACGGGCATCGCGCTCGACGACGACCGAACGGCGCAGCATGGCATGGTCGAGGGAGGCCCCGTCCACGATGCTGCCCGAACCCACCACCGAGCGGTGGATCACGCCATTTTCGATCTGGGCGGATTCCGCCTGGTCGGGGCTGGCGTAGATCGGCCACTGGCGGTTGGTCATGCGAAAGCGCGGCGTCGCGCCCAGCGTGTCGAAGTGGGCGTCGAAGTACGAATCGATGGTGCCCACATCGCGCCAGTAGCCGTGCTCTTCGTAGGGCTCGGTTCCGGGGATGGTGTTGGTGTCGAAGTCATAGGCCATCAGGCGGTGCGACTCCAGCATGGTCGGCAGGATGTGCTTGCCGAAATCGCTGTGACCGGTCTCGTGCGCTTTCTTCAGTGCGTCGAGCAGCACGTCCGCATTGAAGAGGTAGTTGCCCATGGAGGCCAGCGCATGGGTGGAACTGCCGGGCATGGGGTGCGTGGATTTCGGCTTCTCGACGAACTGCGTGATGCGGTGGTTCTCGTCCGTTTCCACGATGCCGAATTGGTCGCACTGCGACAGCTTCACCGGCAGCGTGGCCACGCTGACATCGGCGTTGTTGGCCACGTGGAAGTCGATCATCTGGCGCACGTCCATGCGATAGATGTGATCCGCTCCGAACACCGCGACGATGTCGGGCCGGAAGCTCTCGATCAGGTGGATGTTCTGGTAGACCGAGTCGGCCGTGCCTTGGAACCATTCGGGGCCGTTGCGCATCTGGGGCGGCACCACCGTCACGAAATGCTCGGGAATGAAGCGGGCCATGGTCCACGATTGGCGGATGTGCTCGATGAGCGACTGCGACTTGTACTGCACCAGAAGGTAGATGGAAAAGATTTCCGAGTTCACCAGGTTGGACAGGACGAAGTCCACGATGCGGTGCTTGCCGTTGAACGGGACGGCCGGCTTGCAGCGCTCCGCGGTTAGCGGATGAAGGCGGGAGCCTTCACCGCCGGCCATGACGATGGCGAGGACATTTTTGGTGCGTGACATGGTGGGAACTCCCAGATGGATCAGACGTGGAAAGGTGAGGTGGAGACAATCAGGGTGGGCTGCGGAGATCGACATCGGAACGCGGAGATGCTGGGCAGCCCGGTGGCTGCCAGCACATGCGCCATGCGGATCGATCCGGGCCATCCTCCTCTTGCATCCCTTTTCACGCGCGACGGAGCCCGGCTCGGAGCCTTGCCTGGAAGGCAGGGGGCTCCGGAGGCCGGGTCATGGAGGGAGTTGGGGTGCATGCAGGTGGTCCTGGACGCATCTTCTGTTGCGATGCAACAAGAGGTTGCAGGAAGTTCCTACCTGCCTATGTAGGCACTTGCCTACATGGTTCTGCGGTCTCGCCACGGTGCCTGGTCCGGGCGCCGGCACGGCTGCGAATTGTCACGGCCACCATCGCAGCGGACACCCGCGCTGGTGTCACATGCCGCTTAAGCGGCTACGCGTCGGGGACGCCAGCGTACAGCCGGATCTCGCGTACGGCGAATGGCGTGCTGGCCGTGACCTTCTGGCTGTTTGCTATTTAATTAATAGCTATATGCCGTTGATATTGTTGCGCTGATGGCCGATGGGGGCACGGGTCGCCTGCCGCTGGGCTGCCCGCGCCTGCTCCTCTCTGGCCGACTGCGCGCCGGGGCTGACGCGCTGCAGCAACTCCAGCAGCAGCGCCCATTCGGCCGGCGAGTACAGCTGGCGCATGCCTGCTTCCATCTCCAGCGAAATGGCATGCGCCTGCCGGGCAATGGACAGGCCCTCGGCCGTGAGGCGGATGGCCTGTGCCCGGCGATCGGTGGGGTTGCGCTCGCGCACCAGCAGGCCCCGGCTCTGCAGTCGGCTCACCACCAGGGTGAGGTTGGGCGCACTCAGGTTGAGCGCCTGCGCCAGCTGCCGTTGGGACAATCCTTCGCCGGGCATGAGCAGCATCAACAGGGAAAATTCGACGGTGCGCAATTGCATGGGCTCGCCGATCGCCTGGAAAAAGGCGCGGTTGGCCGCTACCCGTGCCTGTGCCAGGGCGTAGCCGAGCAGGTGTTGGACGGTGGATGGATCGACGGGAGATTCATGCATGGAGGGTTTCCGGGCGGTCGAGTGTAAGAGTCCTCGCAATCCCTGCCAGTCCAGCACAAGACACCTGAACGGATTGCTCTGACACTCGGGGCAGCCCTGGCCTCGTGGGCCAAAGCCGCTGTTTTATAGGTAAAGGCGAAGTGCTTGGCGGCGGCTGGAGCCCCTGAAGCCCGTACATTCCCCGACATTCACGTGCACTCGCCATGGAGCGAGGCATTATCGCCACGCGCATGCCGGCCGACGGTTGGTTGGCTTGTCGCAGCATGGCCGCGTGCGCCCGGGTGGAGCGGGGTCGTCAGCTATCCGTCAGCGCTCGGCGTCGCCTTGCTGGTCCAGCTGGGCTGCGCAGGCAGCGATCAGGGCGTCGAACGCATCGAAGGCCAGCGGTTTGGCCAGCACGTGATCGAAACCGATCAGCTGCGCCCGGTCCGAAACGCCCAATCCCGTGATGGCGATCGCGATGCAGGGCCGGCCGGCCGCTGCAGCGCGCAGTTGCGGAACGAGCTGGGTGCCGAGCATGTCGGGCAGTTGCTGGTCCACGAGGAACAGCGAGGCGGGGCGCTGCGCCATATGCTGCAGCGCTTCGCTGCCGCTGTGGGCGACGCGCACCGTGTAGCCCTGCAGATCGAGCAGGTCGCTCAGCAGTTCGGAGGCATCGCGGTTGTCGTCAATGATGAGAATGTCTGCAGGCATGCGGGGCTTCGCTGACGGTACAGTGTTTTTTTAAAGACCATCGAACGATCAAGTCCAATAGTCTTCTTCTTAAGCCTCTATTGTGCCCGGCCTCTGCACCGGCAACCGGACCGAAAAGACAACATGGGGGGCGCGGTATTCGTACCCGATGCTGCCCCCGTGCCCCTGGACGATCTGGTAGGCGATGTACAGCCCCAGTCCCATCCCCGACCGATTGCGCGCGTTGCCGACCGAAGAGGCCTTGAACGGGCTGAACAGATTGCGGGCGATGTCTTCCGGAATGGGGGCGGCGACATTGCGCACGGCGATCTCGTGCCATTCACCAGTGGCGCTGGCATGCACCTCGATGGGATGTCCGCTCTGCCCATGGTGCCGTGCGTTGCCGATCAGGTTGACGACCACCTGGGCAATGCGATCGGCATCGACCTGGGCTTTCAGGGCAGCGGGGATGGTGCCCACGATCTCGGTGCCGGGGTGCGCCGTGCGGGCCTCGTCGATGAGGTCGTTCAGCAGGGCGACCAGATCCACGTCCGTGCGCTGCAGATCCAGTCCCAGGCCGCTCTGCAGGCGCGACATGTCCATCACCTGGCTCACCAGCCGCTGCATGCGGCTGCTGGAGGATTGGATGCGCTGGCCGATCCTGCCGGCCCGCCCGCCGTCGGTGCCGCCCTGTTCGAGCACACGCGCGGCCATGCTGATGGAGTGCAGCGGGTCACGCAGATCGTGGCCCAGCACGGCCATCAGCTGGTTGCGCGTGCGATTGATCTCGGCGGTGCGCGCGTTCTGCACGCGCACGAGTTCGTCCATCAACTGCCGGGCGGCGTCCAGTTCCAGCGTGCTCCAATGCTCGGCGGTGGACCGGACGGTTTCCTTCCACAGATCGAACGAGCCGCGCGGGGTGAGTCGCGGGCCCAGGGGGCCGTGGCGGATGTCCTTGTCCGGCTTGCCGCCCCAGTGGATGGTCTCGATCTGCTCCTTGCGAAAAAAGATCAACCAGCCGTTGCGGTCCCGGTCGAAAGGAATGCCCAGCACGCCGCACCAGGGCGACGTCACGGCGGCCAGGTCGGGTGCAAGCTGCGGCAGCGACTGGGTCTGGAACAGGCGCTGCCGGTCCTGGACCGGCTCGGCGGCCAGCCATTGCACGATGGCGCTGCCCGCCGCTTCCGACACCTCGCCGAAAACGGTCAGCTTCGCGCCATGGGCCACCAGCGCCGCATCGGCCTGCAAGATGGCGGCCATCTCGGCCGTGTGCTGGGTCAGGGCGGTGAATTCGTCGTCCGCGTGCAGCAACTCTTCGATGAGGTGGGTCCGCGCACCGGCCAGTTGCTGCAAGCGCTCCGCCTGGGAGCGCGAGAGCGTGCTCTGAATGTTGGCCGACAGCACCTGGGCGATCACGTCGCAGGCCATGCGCACGCTGTAAGGCACCTGGCGTGGACCCATGTGGTGGCAGGCGATCAGGCCCCAGAGCTGTTCGTTGATCACGATGGACACGCTCATCGAGGCACCCACGCCCATGTTGGACAGGTATTCGATGTGGATCGGCGACACGCTGCGCAGGATGCTGCCGCTCAGGTCCAGCGGGGGCGCGCCGGCCTCTTGCAGCAGGGGCACCGCGGCCGAGCGCACGTCGGCGATCAGCCGCAGGGTGTTGGCCACGTAGAGCCGGCGTGCCTGCGCTGGAATGTCGCTGGCCGGATAGCGCCGGCCCAGGTAGGGGTCGAGCGTGTCGACGCACGATTCGGCGGCCACTTCGCCGCTGCTGTCGTGGCGAAAGCGATAGGCCATCACCCGGTCGAAGCCGGTCAGGGCCCGCAATTCTTCGGTCGCCAGTTGTAGCAACTCGTCGATGGCCCGGGGCCGGCGCAGCTTTTCCATCGCGCGGTGGGCCTGCACGGCAAAGCCTGCCAGCTCGCTGTGGGTCTGGTGGCGCAGTTCGAATTCGGCCACCAGCATCGCGCTGCCGACATGCAGCACCACGTCGAACTGGCGGTCTTGCACCTGCAGCTCGCTGGGCATGGGCACATCCCGCTCGCCCCGCAGCGCCTGCAGGCCGTCCTGCAGGAGCGCGGCAATCAGCGGGCACACGGTGCCCGGGTTTTCGGGCAGGGGCTCGCCCACGGTCACGCCGCAGTGCAGAAGGGCCTGCACGTTGGCGCCGACATAGCGGACCACGCCTTCGCGGTCCACCGCGATCAGGGTGCCATGGCTCTGGATGCTGCCCGGCACGTGGATGGGCTCGCGATCGCAGTTGTCCAGCGTGGTGGTGGTGCCGGGTGTGAATGACTGGATCATGCGAGCACCCCCTGGCCCTGCAACTGTTGCCGCAGGCCATCGAAGCCGGCGCGTGCGCCGGCGCACGCCGCCTGGATATCGAAACGGCTCTGCACGTGGGTGTCGAGCAGCCTGGTGAAATGTTTCCAGCGCAAACCCGTGCCGGCACCCAGGCCCTGTAAGTAGCGCAGCGGATGCGGCGCCAGCCGGGGCGCCAGGCGCTGGTACAGGAACTGGCCGCCCAATTGCGAGCCTTCCACCACATAGGCCAGGCCCCAGCAGACGGCGGCATGGCCTGGCGCCCCGAAGGCGGAAAACGCCTGCGCCGCCATCTCCTGCGTGCAGCCGCTGGTATCACCGAAGCCGTCTTTGGCGTGCGCCGGCGCGGCGTGCGTTGCCAGCCAATCCGCGTGCAAGGCGTGCAGGCGGGCGGGGCGCGCAAAGTCGAAACCGGGCACCAGCGACTCCAGGGCGGCCAAGTGCGGCTGCAGCGCCGTGAGCCAGGCGCTCAGCGCCAGGGTGTGGTGGCGGTAGTCTTCCAGGCTGGCATCGGCCCTGCCGAGCGGCAGGCTGGCATCCAGCTGCGCGTGCGATTCCTTCGTGGTTCGTCGCAGCGCCGAAAGGCAGTCGGTCTCCGGCACCGGGGTGCCGGAAGGGAGAGGGGATCGCTGTGACACGGAAGAAGGGCAGGGGATCGGGATGGGCAGAAAAGACTGCAGCAAGATTCTAGGGGCTGGATCTGCCCATGGCAGCGGGCAGGTTAACCGTCTGTTTTGTGCCTGCAACACCTGTGCTTGCAGAGGGCGGGGCCGGTACGGCCCGAGGCCGCTGCTGCTGCGGCAGCGATGGCGAACTCCGTGCCTCTCGGCTGCAGTGGGATGGCTCAACGGGCAGGACCTCAGGGCGGGGCGATGAGCCCTTGCACCCGGCGCGCGAGCGCATCCAGCGTGAAGGGTTTTGTGAGCACCTGCATGCCCCGCTCCAGGTGGCCGTTGCCCACGGCCGCGTTCTCGGCATACCCGGTGATGAACAGGATTTTCAGGTCCGGCCGGTAGACCCGGCCACTGTCGGCCATCTGCCGCCCGTTCATTCCACCGGGCAGGCCCACGTCGGTGATCAGCAGGTCGAGGTGGGTGCTCGATTGCAGCACCAGCAGCCCCGATGCCCCGTCCTGCGCTTCGATGGTGTCGTAGCCCATCTCCTGCAGCACCTCCACCACCAGCGACCGCACGCTCGGCTCGTCGTCCACCACCAGCACGGTGCCCGAGCCCTGGCCTCCCGCGATCGACGGCACCGAGGGCAGGTCGATGTCCTGGGCTGGCGCCTCGTGCCGCGGCAGGTAGATGCACATGGTCGTGCCCATGCCGGGCTCGGAGTAGGCGCGCACCTGGCCGCCGGACTGCCGCGCGAATCCATAGACCATCGACAGCCCCAGGCCCGTGCCCATGCCGATCGGCTTGGTGGTGAAGAAGGGCTCGAACACGCGGTGGATGATCTCGGGCGCCATGCCGGTGCCGGTGTCGGTCACGCAGAGCGACACGTACTGGCCCGGGGGCAGGTCGCGGTCCAGGGAGGCACGCTCGTCCATCCACTTGTTGGCGGTCTCGATGGTGAGCCGGCCGCCGCCCGGCATGGCGTCGCGCGAGTTGATGCACAGGTTGAGCAGGGCGCTTTCCAGCTGGTGGGGGTCCACGTGCGTGGTCCACAGGCCGACGGCGCCCACCACTTCCAACTCGTTTTCAGGCCCGATGGTGCGCCGGATCAGCTCTTCCATGCCCTTCACGAGCCGGTTCACGTCCGTGGGCTTGGGGTCCAGTGTCTGCCGGCGCGAGAAGGCCAGCATGCGGTGGGTGAGCGAGGCCGCCCGCTTGGCGGCGCCCTGGCCGACGCTCACATAACGCTCCAGGTCGTCGTAGCGGCCCTGGCCCACGCGGCGGTGCAGCAGTTCCAGGCTGCCCGTGATCGTGGCCAGCAGGTTGTTGAAATCGTGCGCGAGCCCGCCCGTGAGCTGCCCCACGGCCTCCATCTTCTGCGACTGGCGCAGCGCCTCCTGCGCGGCTTCGCGCTCGCGCGATTCGGTGGTGAGGCGCGCGAGCGCGTTCTCGACCTCCTGGGTGCGTTCGACCACGCGCGCTTCCAGGTGGCTGTTCAGCGCGCGAAGCTCCTGTTCGGCCACGACCTTTTCCGTCACGTCGTAGCCCTCGGCGAACACGCCGGTGACCTCGCCCTGGCCGTCGGTGGTGGGTTGGTAGATGAAATCCAGGTAGCGCTCGGCCAGCGGCATGCCGGGCTTTTGCTGGATGAGGACCTTGAGGCCCTGGGCCAGGTACGGCTGCCCGGTGCGGTAGACCTCGTCCAGCAGTTCGTACAGCCCCTGGCCTTCCAGCTCGGGCAGGCCTTCGCGCACCGGCTTGCCTTCCACGCTGCGGTGCCCGATCAACTGCACATAGGAATCGTTGACGAACTCGAACACATGCTCCGGGCCGCGCAGCACGCACATGAAGCCGGGCGCCTTCTGGAACAGGCTGCGCAGGCGATCGCGTTCCGCCGTGCTTTCTTCCAGCACCCCGGCGCTGGCCAGCCGCGAGGCGATCTGGCCGGCCAGCAACTGCACGAACGCCATGGCCTCGCCGTCGTGCATGGGCCGGTGCGGATTGGCCCCGCAGACCATGAACCCCGCCGACCGCGCGCCGCCCTGCGCCGGCAGCGCGACGACGAACGCGGCCCGCGCCGGCGTATCCCAGTCGCCGGTGGGCACGTCGTGCGCCGCATCCAGCGGCACGGCGAAGGCCGCGTCGCCGGTTTGCAGGCGGTGGACCTGCCAGGGCTCCCGGGAGTTCATATCCAGCACGGTGGGCGCCAGCCGATGGCCCTGTTCGATGCCTGCGTTGCAGCTCAGGCGAGCCACGCCCGAGGGTTCGTACAGGTAGACGAGTGAAAACGGCAGGTCCCGCTGTGCCTGGCCCATCCGCTCGCAGGCGGTGTCGAGCACGGCCCGGCGGCTGTTGACCGCCGACAGCGCCGCGCCCAGTTCGCGCAGCAGGCGCAGGCGCCGCTCGTTGAGCACGCGGCCCGTGTCTTCCGATACCGCACAGAACAGGCCGAAGACCTGGCCGTCGTCGCCGTGCAAGGGACTGTACGAAAACGTGTGGTACGTCTCCTCCAGGTAGCCCGCGCGGTCCAGCAGCAGCATGAGCGAGTCGTCCCAGGTGGACTCGGCCCGCTCGTACACGGCGTGCATGCGGCCCTTCACCTGGTCCCAGATCTCCGCCCACACCTCGGCGGTCGGGCGCGCGAGCGCTCGCGGGTGCTTGGCCCCCAGCGTGGGGCGATAGGCGTCGTTGTAGAAGAAAGCGATGTCCGGACCCCAGCCCAGCCACATCTCGAAGCGCGAAGTGAGCAGGATGCGCAGCGCCACTTTCAGCGGCTCGGGCCAGAACGCCGGCGATCCGAGCGGGGTGGCCTCCCAGTCGTGGGCGCGCATGAGCTGCGCCATCTCGCTGTCCCCGACGAAGATGTGCGCGAAGCGGTCGCTGTCGGCGGTGGTGGCGGTGGCAGGGGAGGGGGTCATGCAAAAAGTCAGCGTGAATCGGCCAGTCGGTTGATGGTGGCCATCAGGGCATGGGGCTGCAAGGGCTTGCCCAGGTGCGCGTCGAATCCCGCTTCCAGAGCCCGCTGCGCGTCCTGCGCGCGGGAGAAGGCGGTCAGCGCGATGGCGATCGGCTGGACCTTGCCGCTGGGCAGGGGCAGCGAGCGCAGGCTACGGACCAGGTCGTAGCCGTCGCGCCCGGGCAAGCCGATGTCGCAGACCAGCACGTCGGGCCAGCGTTCGGCCAGGGCCTGCATGGCCGCGTCGTAGTCGCCGGCTTCGCGCAGGCGCGCGCCGCCATCGGTGAGCACCACGGTGAGCATTTCGCGCGCATCGGGGTGGTCTTCCACGATGAGGATGTCCAGGCCCGCCAGGGGCCGGTCGTTCATCGGCGGATCGGCCGGGGCATCGTCGCCCCGGGGCGCGGCGCGTGCCGTGTCACCCCCTTTGTGGTCCACCGGCAGCATCACCTGCATGGTGGTGCCCTGGTCGAGCCCGGCGCTCACGGCAGTGGCGCGGCCGCCGTGCAGTTCGGCCAGCTGCTTGACGATCGACAGCCCCAGGCCCAGGCCGCCGTGGCGGCGGTTGTCGGGCGAGTCGCTCTGCGTGAACCGGTCGAACAGGTGGTCGATGAATTCGCTGGCGATGCCGCGCCCGTAGTCCCGCACGGACAGGGTGAGCTGGCCCTTCTCGCGCCGTAGCGACACGTCGATGCGCGCGCCGTCGTTGGAGAACTTGATGGCATTGGTCAGCAGGTTCCAGAAGATCTGCTGAAAGCGTGTCGGGTCCAGCCAGGCGGGGGCATTGGCGTCCTGCACGGCCAGCACCACGTCCAGGCGCTTTTCGGCGATCGAGGCCTGCAGCGCGTCGATGGAGGAGCGCACCGATTCGACGGGGTCGATCCATTCCCGCTCCAGGTGCAGCTTGCCGCTGTTGATGCGCGACACGTCGAGGATGTCCGAGATGATGCGCGCCTGCGCCTTCACGTTGCGGTGGATGGAGTCCAGGCCCTTGAGCAGTTCGGGCGTGCCGCCGCGGCGCTTGAGGATGTGCACCCATCCGGCGATGGCGTTCAGCGGCGTGCGCAGTTCGTGCGAGAGCACTGCAATGAAATCGTCCTTGGTGCGGCTCAGCCGCTCGGCGGTGGCGCGGGCCGCCTGCTCGCGCTCCAGCACGTCCTGGCGGCGGGAGTCGAGTTCCATGCGCTCGGAGATGTCGGCCGCGATCGCCATGCGCAGGCCGGGCTCCACGTGGGCCGAGATGCTCCACTCCAGGTACACCCATGCGCCGTCGGGGCGCTGCAGCGGAAACTCGCCCTGCCAGGGCTGGCCCCGCTCTCCCCCCACGGTTTTTTCGGTGATGAAGTCCAGCCAGCCGGGCGGCGCGAAGTCGCTGATGGGGTGGCCCAGCAGCTCCTCGCGCGAGCGGTCCAGCAGCCGCATCATGGCGGGGTTGACGTCGGTGAAACGGCCGTCGGGCTGGATCAGGCCGATGCCCGCCAGCGCCTGGCTGTAGATGGCGCGAAAGCGGCGGTCGCTGCGGCGCAGGCCGTCTTCGGCCATGCGCGCACGGATCAGCGCCTGCAGCGTGCCCACCAGCAGCGCCGGCTCCACCGGATGCGTGAGATAGGCATCGGCCCCCGCGTTCAAGCCGGTCACCCGGTCTTCGCTGTGCACGTGGGCGGCGGACAGGTGCGTGACCGGCAGCAGCACCGTGGCTTCCTGCTGGCGGATGATCCGGCAGACCTCGAAGCCGTCGATGTCGGGCAGGTGCACGTCCAGCACCACCGCCGACACGCCGGTGGCCGCCAGGCGGATGGCCTCGGTGCCGTTGTCGGCCTCCACGGTCTGAAAACCGGCAGCACGGATGACCCGGACGGTGGAGTAGCGCGTGACCGGGTTGTCGTCCACCACCAGCACCGTGTGCGCGGCGCGGTCGATGGTCGTGTGGATGGCGCTGACGTCCTGCATGCCGTTACCCATGGGGACCGCCCTCGGTGGTTGCGGGAGCCCCCGTGGCCGCGGCTTCGTTGCCCGGCAGCCGCAGCGGCAGCGTCAGCGAGAACACCGAGCCGCTGCCCAGCGCGCTCTCCAGCGTGACCGTGCCGCCCAGCAACTCGGCCAACTGGCGGCTCACGGCCAGCCCGAGGCCAGTGCCGCGCAGGCGTTTTTGCAGCGACGAGCCGATCTGCGTGTAGTCGTCGAACACGCTCGAATGGAATTCGGGCGCGATGCCGATGCCCGTGTCCGTCACCGAAAAGCGCACGCGGTCGCCTTCCACGGCGTGGGCCGATACCCGCACTTCGCCCCGGGGCGTGAACTTGAGCGCATTGGAGATGAAGTTGCGCAGGATCTGCGACAGCTTGCGGTCGTCCGTGTACAGCGGCGCGATGCCCTGAGGCTCGTCGAAGAACAGGTTGACGTCCGGGTTGGTCAGCACCGGCCGGAACATCCCGCGCAGGGCCTGGAACAGGTCCAGCATGTCGAACCAGGCGGGCGAGATTTCCACGCGGCCGGCCTCGATCTTGGCCAGGTCGAGCAGGTCGTCCACCATGTCGGCGAACTCGCTCGCGGTGCTCTGGATGAACCCCACCTGGCGGGCCTGCTCGGTGTTGAGCGGCCCGTCCACGTGGTCGGCCAGCAGCCGGGCGATGCTGCGGATGGAGTTGATGGGTGTGCGGAACTCGTGGCTCATGTAGGCCAGGAAACGGCTCTTCATCTCCGTGGCCTTTTGCAGCTGCTCGGCCTGCGCGTCCAGTTCGGAGTACAGCGCGACCACGCCGCGGTTGGTTTCCTCCAGCTCGGCGCTCAGCTCCTGGACTTCCCGCTGGCTTTCGGCCAGGGCGGCGCGCAGCGCCTCGATGGATTCCTGGGGCGCAGCAGTGGGGGCCGGCGTCGGTGCCGGCGTGGCGGGTGCCTGGAAAGTGCGGTCGGAAATGAGGTCGGAGGTGCCGTCCATGGTGTCTTTCGTGCTTCGGGTCACTCGATGCACTGCACCACCACCACGGTCGCGTCGTCGCGCGCCCGGTGGTGATCGCGCAGCAGCACGGCGGCCACCAGGGTGGGATCGCTGCCCAGCAGGTGCTGGATGCTGGCGGGATGCCAGCGGGTTTCGATGCCGTCGCTGTGCACCACCAGCAGCGCATAGGGCGGCAGCTCGGTGGTGGTCTCCTGCGGCCGGCGCATGGTCAGGCCCACCGTGCCGTGCTGCGTGACGACCGAACGGTCCGACAGGCCCGTGACCACGCGGGCCACCACGTTGCCCACGCCCGAGCTGCGCACGGTGGCCGCCGTGGCATCCAGCCGCAAGCTGCACACGGCGGCGCCCCGCGTGGACTGCAGCTCGGCATGCATGCTTTCGATCTGCTCGCGCAGGTCGCCGAACGGGGCTTGCAGGAACAGGTCCACCGCCGCGTCGGACGCCTTGGCTGCCTCGCTGCCATGGCCCAGGCCATCGGCCACGAGCAGCGCGGCCCGGGGGCCGTCCAGGGCCGCGGCCCAGGCATCGCCGCACACGATCTCGCCCGCCAGCGGCAACCGGATGGCCCCCACCCGCAGGGTCTGGGGCATGGCGGCTGGCGCATCGCCCGCCTCCCGGTGCTGGCGCACGCGGGCCACGCACACCGTGCCCTGCGGCACGGAGGAGTGGATATCGAAATCGTCCGCCAGCCGCCGGACCGCACCCAGCCCGGCGCCCTGCGTGCCACCGGTGGAGTAGCCGTCGCGCATGGACAGCGGCAGATCCGCTATGCCGGGCCCGTGGTCGATGGCGATCACCTCCACCAGGTCGAGCGCCGGCACGGCCGCGATCAGCAAGCGCCCCTCGTGGGCGTGCAGGTGCAGGTTGTTGGCCAGCTCGGTCACCACGATGGACAGGCGCCCGCTGTCGGTGTCGCCCCATTCCATCTCGGCACTCGCGTGGGCGGCGAAGCGCCGTGCTTCGCCCACGCAGCTGGTGTCACCCATTGCGAAGGCCGTGTGCGTCCATCCCATCAGCAACTGGGGGGCGTTGCCCGTGGGGGCGGCTACTTCCATTTGGTGATGCTCACGCGGGTGCCTTCGCCAGGGGCCGTGTGAATGTCGAACTCGTTGACCAGGCGCCGGCTGCCCGGTAGCCCCAGGCCCATGCCGCCGCCCGAGGTCCAGCCATCGGTCAGGGCGAGCTTCAGGTCGGAGATGCCCGGCCCCTCGTCTTCGAAATGCAGCTGCAGGCCATGGCGGCCCTGCCGCTCCAGGGTTTCCCAGCGCATGCGGCCACCGCCACCGTGCACCAGGGTGTTGCGCGACAGCTCGCTGGCCGCCGTGATGAGCTTCGTCTGGTCCACCAGCGAGAACTTCAGCTGCGTGCACAGGACGCGGACCGTCTGCCGGCAGGCGACGATGTGCTGCTCCGACGCGATCGGCAACGTGCCGGCGGGATCAGCGGACAAGGGGTGGCTCCTGGCGGATGCGCTCCAGCAATTGCATTCCGCGCTCCACGTTGAGTGCGGTGCGCACGCCTTCCAGGGACAGCCCCAGTTCCACCAGGGTGATGGCCACGGCGGGCTGCATGCCCACCACCACCGTGTGGGCCGAGAGAATGCGCGCGATGCCGGAGATGCTGCTCAGCATGCGCCCGACGAACGAGTCCACGATTTCCAGGCCCGAGATGTCGATCATGACGCCGGTGGCGCCCGTCTTGGCGATGCGGTCGGCCAGGTCGTCCTGCAGCTGCATGGCGGTGCGGTCCTGCATGTCCACCTGGATGGTGACCAGCAGGGTTTCGCCCATGCGAAGAATGGGAATGCGGTCCATGGGGTGCTCCGGATCAGGCGGCGCGCGTGATGCGCCAGCCGGTCTTCTGCAGCGCCAGCGACAGCGCGTCCGCCAGGTTGGCGCGCGTGTAGATGCCCTGCAGGTCGATGCCCAGGTGCACGATGGTCTGCGCGATCTGCGGGCGGATGCCGCTGATGATGCAGTCCGCGCCCATGAGCCGGATGGCCGCCACGGTCTTGAGCAGATGCTGCGCGACCAGCGTGTCCACGGTGGGCACCCCGGTGATGTCGATGATGGCGAGTTCCGACTCGGTCTCCAGGATGCGCTGCAGCAGCGTTTCCATCACCACCTGGGTGCGGTTGCTGTCCAGCACGCCGATCATGGGAACGGCCAGCACGCCGTCCCAGAGCTTCACCACGGGGGTGGACAGCTCCAGCAGCTCTTCCTGCTGGCGGCGGATGATGTCCTCGCGCGCCTGCTGGAACGTGTTGGCCGTGCGCTGGGCCAACTGGTCGACCAGCGCCGTGGCGGACCACAGCGCCGGGACCAGGTCGGCATGGACGGGCACCGTTTGCTGCAGCAGCGTGAAGAGGGGTTTTTTCATGGCCTGGACGAACACGCTGGTGTCGCCAGCCGTCTGGCCGCGCGAGGCCCGCGAGCGCGAGAGCGCTTCGAGCGCCTCGTTCATGCCTTGCCAGGCCGGGCCATTGGGGCCTTGCGCGTCGCCGCCGGCCTGCAGCGCGCTGCGCAGCAGCTGCAGCAGTTCTCGCGCTTGCGCCGCCGTGGCGCGTTGGTGGGTGGGATCTTGGGCGCCTGCCTCGGCCAACCACTCGTCCAGGATGGCGGCTTCGTGGGTTTCCAGAAGGGAAAGAAGGGCCGGGTGTTGCTGCTTCATGGCAGGGCGCTTTTCTAGATAAAAACAAATTCTAACGGGCGGGGCCCCCGTGCCACGCCGGCTTGCCCTGCGCGGGCACCGGGCTTGTACCTACTTTCCGCGGCAAGCGCGCCCGGGACGCACAGCGCTGGGGCAGTCGGTGGGATGGCGATGCGCGGGGTGCACCAGGCCGGACCTTCGGTGCGGGCCTGCGCCGGTCGCCGCAGCGGTGGCGCCGGTGGCCGCCTGCCGCCGGCGATGGGGCCTTTGGGATCGAAACAGGGCCGTTGCCGGGATATTTCATGCCTTCTGCGCTATGAAAATAATAGCGTCTGCCGGAATGCCGTCGGATCGGCTCGCCTGGGCGCCGGCCGGGCCCCGATCTTGCAAGCCCACCCGTCAACCGGACCGGCGCGAGACATCGCCCGCCTCCGGGGCTCCCGCCCGGTGGGAATGTGCGTGCCCAAATCAGGGCTTGTGCGTAGTAACCCTGTATAGACAGGCCTGTCGCACCGCCATCATTCCGGGCGCCGGAGCAATGCGGCGCGTGCTTTCCAGGTGCGCGACTCGATCTTTTCTTGTGAGGAGCAGATGATGGGCCGATCGGTTTTGAAAAGGGTGTCGCTGGCGGTGGCGGGCGTTTGTGTGGCGGGGCTGTCCCTGCAGGCCCAGGCGCAGAACGTGAAGATTGCGCTGGGCATGTCGGGCTGGACGGGCTTCGCGCCGCTCACGCTGGCCGACAAGGCGGGCATTTTCAAGAAGAACGGCCTGGATGTGGAACTCAAGATGATTCCGCAGAAAGACCGCCACCTGGCCCTGGCCTCCGAGGCGATCCAGTGTGCGGCCACGACGGTGGAAACGCACGTGGCCTGGAACGCCAACGGCGTGCCCATCGTGCAGATCTTCCAGATGGACAAATCCTACGGCGCCGACGGCTTGGCCGTGCGCAACGACGTGAAGGGCTTCGCCGACCTGAAGGGCAAGACCATCGGCGTGAGCGCGCCGGGCACCGCGCCGTACTTCGGCCTGGCCTGGATGCTGAACAAGAACGGCATGACGCTCAAGGACGTGAAGACCGTCTCGCTCGAACCCCAGCCCGCTGCGCAGGCCTTCGTGTCCGGCCAGAACGATGCCGCCATGACCTACGAGCCCTACCTGTCCACCGTGCGCGCCAACCCGCAGGCCGGCAAGATCCTGGCCACCACCATCGACTACCCCATGGTGATGGACACCGTGGGCTGCGCGCCCACCTGGCTCAAGGCCAACGCCAAGGCGGCGCAGGCCCTTGCCAACTCGTATTTCGAGGCGCTGGAGATGATCAAGGCGGACCCGGCCAAGGCCAACGAGATCATGGGCTCGGCCGTCAAGCAAAGCGGCGAGCAGTTCGCCAAGTCTTCGGCCTACCTGCGCTGGCAGGACAAGGCGGCCAACCAGAAGTTCTTCGCCGGCGAGCTGATGCAGTTCATGAAGGAGTCGGTGCCCATCCTGCTGGAGGCCGGCGTGATCCGCAAGGCGCCTGAAAAACTCGAAGCCACCTTCGACGCCAGCTTCATCCAGTGATGGCACGGGAGCCTGCCACCATGCCCGCGACGACTGCCGCCCGCCACACTGCCGCAGGGCCCTCCGCCAGCGCCCCCGCCGCGCTGCGGGCGGGGCCTGCCCCCGTTCCCGTTCGCCGCCGCGCCATGGCGCCGCTCGAGCCCGTCAGCCCGCGCGCCCGCTGGGTGCTGGGCCTGGCGTTCTTCGTGGTGTTCATCGCCGTGTGGTCGTTCTTCACGCTGGGCGGCTTCGTGTCGCCCACGTTCCTGGCCAGTCCGGCCACCATGCTCAAGGAAGGCGGCCTGCTGTTCACCGAGTACGGCTTTCACAAGGACATCGGCATGACGGTATGGCGCGTGCTCGGCGGCTTCGTGCTGGCGGCCGTGGTCGCGGTGCCGCTGGGCATCGCCATGGGCGCCTGGAAGCCGGTGGAGGCGTTCTTCGAGCCCTTCGTGTCGTTCTGCCGCTACCTGCCGGCCTCGGCCTTCATTCCGCTGCTCATCCTGTGGGCGGGCATCGGCGAGGCGC
Organism: Acidovorax sp. SUPP2825; assembly: GCF_030158995.1. Classification (NCBI taxonomy): domain Bacteria; kingdom Pseudomonadati; phylum Pseudomonadota; class Betaproteobacteria; order Burkholderiales; family Comamonadaceae; genus Acidovorax; species Acidovorax sp. SUPP2825. The sequence continues at coordinate 67,855 of NZ_BQXK01000017.1, forward strand.
AGAAGCTGCTCGTCATCTTCATCGGCTCGGTGTTCCAGATCACGCTGATGGTGGCCGTGACCGTGGGCGGCGCGCGGCGCGACCTGGTCGAGGCGGCCTACACGCTGGGCGCGGGCAACACGGGCATCGTGCGCCGCGTGCTCATCCCCGGCGCGGCGCCCGGCATTGCCGAAACGCTGCGCCTGGTGCTGGGCTGGGCCTGGACCTACGTGATCGTGGCCGAGCTGATCGGCTCGTCGTCAGGCATCGGCCACATGATCACCGACAGCCAGGCGCTGCTGAACACGGGGCAGATCATCTTCGGCATCATCGTGATCGGCGTCATCGGGCTGGTGTCCGACTTCGCCTTCAAGGCGGCCAACCGCCGCCTCTTCGCCTGGAGCACGCTATGACCGCACCGATGCTTTCCGTTCGCGGCGTGTCACGCACCTTCGCCGGCGCGCGCGGCCAGGCCACCCAGGCGCTGCTGCCGGTGGATTTCGAGGTGCGCGAGAACGACTTCGTCACCATCCTCGGACCGTCCGGCTGCGGCAAGTCCACGCTGCTGCGCATCGTGGCGGGGCTGGACTTTCCCACCGCGGGCGAGGTGCTGCTGGACGGCCAGCGCATCGACGGCCCCGGCGCCGACCGCGGCATGGTGTTCCAGAGCTACACGCTGTTTCCGTGGCTGACCATCGAGCAGAACATCCGCTTCGGCCTGCGCGAGCGCGGCATGCCCGAGGCGCAGCAGAAGGAGCGGGCGGCGTACTTCATCGCCAAGGTCGGCCTGCGCGGCTTCGAGCAGCACTACCCCAAACAGCTGTCGGGCGGCATGCAGCAACGCACGGCCATTGCCCGGGCCCTCGCCAACGACCCCAAGATCCTGCTGATGGACGAACCCTTCGGCGCGCTCGACAACCAGACCCGCGTGCTCATGCAGGAGCTGCTGCTGGGCATCTGGGAGGCCGAGCGCAAGACGGTGATGTTCGTCACCCACGACATCGACGAGGCGATCTTCATGGCCAACCGCGTGGCGGTGTTCAGCGCCCGGCCGGGCCGCATCAAGACCGAGCTGGCGGTGGACCTGCCGCACCCGCGGCACTACCGCGTGAAGACCTCGCCCGAGTTCATGGACCTGAAGGCGCGGCTGACCGAGGAGATCCGCGCCGAGTCCATGGCGGCGGACCTGCATTGAGCCGCTCCAAGAAACCCGCCGACATGAACGCCGCCGCCCTCCGCGCCAACGCCGAAGCCGAATCCGCTGCCGCGGCGCCGGTGGAGCCTGCGCTGGCGCTGTACCAGCAGGTCAAGGAGTTCATCGCCCGCAAGATCCAGGACGGCTCCTGGCGCGCGGGCGACCGGCTGCCGTCCGAGAGCGAGCTGGTGCTCCAGTTCGGCATGTCGCGCATGACCGTCAACCGCGCGCTGCGCGAGCTGTCCGAGCAGGGCCGCATCGTGCGCGTGGCCGGGGTGGGCAGCTTCGTGGCGGAGGACAAGCCGCAGTCCACGCTGCTGCAGATCGCCAACCTGGCCAGCGAGATCCGCCAGCGCGGGCACGACTACCGCTGCGACGTGCTCACGGTGGAGCGCGTGTCGGCCTCGATGGAGGTGGCCGCGGCGCTGGACCTGCGCACGGGCGAGTCGGTGTTCCATGCCGTGTGCGTGCACCGCGAGGACGGCGTGGCCGTGCAGCTGGAAGACCGCTACGTGAACCCGCGCGTGGTGCCCACCTTCGCGCAGCAGGACTTCACGCAGCTGCAGCCCTCGGAATTCCTGGTGCGCAACGTGCCGTTCGACCAGGTGGAGCACGTGGTCGATGCCGTGCTGCCCACGCCGGAGCAGGCGCAGCTGCTGGGCATGGAGCCCGCCCAGCCGTGCCTGCTGCTCACCCGCCGCACCTGGAGCCGCGGCGTGCCGGTGACCCTGGTGCGCTGCCTGCATCCCGCCTCGCGCTACCGCCTGGGCAGCCGCTTCCGCGCCGACGGCAATCCCGTGTTCGGATAGCGGGCCGCCGCTTTCATTTGCTTCCTTTTCGCTCGAACCTACTTGTATATACAGGATGAACTTGATGACTGATTCCTCCCCTGAAACCCTGGTGCTGCACCCCGGCCGCGTCACGCTGGGCGAACTGCGGCGCTTGAGCGCGGGCGGCGTGCGCCTGTCGCTGGACCAGGCCGCGCAGGCCGGCATGCAGGCCTCGCTGGCCACGGTGCAGCGCATCGTCGAAGAAGACCAGGTGGTCTATGGCATCAACACCGGCTTCGGCAAGCTCGCCAGCACGAAGATCGCCCACGGCCGGCTGGCCGAACTGCAGCGCAACCTGGTGCTGTCGCACAGCGTGGGCACCGGCGATCCGCTGCCCGACGCGGTGGTGCGCATGGTGCTGGCCACCAAGGCGGTGAGCCTGGCGCGGGGCCACTCCGGCGTGCGGCCCGCCATCGTCGATGCGCTGCTCGCCCTGGCCAATGCCGACGTGCTGCCCGTGATCCCGGCGAAGGGCTCGGTCGGCGCCTCGGGCGACCTGGCACCGCTGGCCCACCTGGCCTGCGTGCTGATCGGCGAGGGCCAGGCCAGGGTGCAGGGCCGCACGGTGCCGGGCCGCGAGGCCATGGCGGCCATCGGCTGCGAGCCGTTCGTGCTCGGCCCCAAGGAAGGGCTGGCGCTGCTGAACGGCACGCAGGTGTCCACGGCCCTCGCGCTGGCCGGGCTGTTCGGCGCCGAGAGCGTGTTCGCGGCCGGGCTGGTGTCGGGCGCGCTGTCGCTCGAAGCCATCAAGGGCTCGGTCAAGCCGTTCGATGCGCGCATCCACGAAGCGCGCGGCCAGCCGGGGCAGATCGCCGTGGCGGCCGCGGTGCGCGCGCTGCTGGAGGGCAGCGAGATCGATCCGTCGCACCCGCACTGCGGTCGCGTGCAGGACCCGTATTCGATCCGCTGCGTGCCGCAGGTGATGGGCGCGTGCCTCGATAACCTGCAGCATGCCGCGCGCGTGCTGCAGATCGAGGCCAATGCCGCCTCGGACAACCCGCTGGTGTTCTCCGAAACGGGCGACGTGATTTCGGGCGGCAACTTCCACGCCGAGCCGGTGGCCTTCGCCGCCGACATCATCGCGCTGGCGGTGGCCGAGATCGGCGCCATCTCCGAGCGGCGCCTGGCGCTGCTGCTGGACACCGGCCTGTCGGGCCTGCCGGCCTTCCTCATCCGCGACAGCGGCGTGAACTCGGGCTTCATGATCGCGCAGGTCACGGCCGCGGCGCTGGCGTCCGAGAACAAGTCGCTGGCCCACCCGGGCAGCGTGGACAGCCTGCCCACCTCGGCCAACCAGGAAGACCATGTGTCCATGGCCACCTACGCCGCGCGGCGCCTGACCGACATGGTGCGCAACACGGCGGTGGTGGTCGGCATCGAGGCCATGGCCGCCACCCAGGGCATCGACTTCGACCGCGTGCCCGCACCGGGCGCCACCGCCACCCCGTGGCTGAAAAGCTCGCCGCTCATCGAAGCGCAGATCGCCGCCATCCGCGCGCGTGTCGCCTTCCTGGAGCAGGACCGCTTTCTCGCCACCGACATCGAGGCCATGCGCGGCTGGGCCCAGGAATCCGCCTGGCCCGCGCCCGTGACCGCCCACCTGCCCAGCTTCGTTTCCCAGATTTCGTGAAGGAGCCTTTGCCATGAACGCCAACGACGCCATCCTCTCCACCGCCGCAGCCCCGCTCGCCGACCCGCGCCACGACCCCACGCGCGTGATCCGCGCCCCGCGCGGCAGCCAGCTGAACTGCAAGAACTGGCTGGCCGAGGCCGCCTACCGCATGATCCAGAACAACCTGGATGCCGAGGTGGCCGAGCGCCCGCAGGATCTGGTGGTCTACGGGGGCATCGGCCGCGCCGCGCGCGACTGGGCCTGCTACGACCAGATCCTGTCGTCCCTCCAGGTGCTGGAGGCCGACGAGACCCTGCTCATCCAGTCCGGCAAGCCCGTGGGCGTCTTCAAGACGCACGAGAACGCACCGCGCGTGCTGCTGGCCAACTCCAACCTGGTGCCGAAGTGGGGCACCTGGGAACACTTCAACGAACTGGACCGCAAGGGCCTGTTCATGTACGGCCAGATGACGGCCGGCAGCTGGATCTACATCGGCAGCCAGGGCATCGTGCAGGGCACGTTCGAGACCTTCGTCGAAGCCGGCCGCCAGCACTACGACAACGACCTCTCCGGCAAGTGGATCCTCACGGCGGGATTGGGGGGCATGGGCGGCGCGCAGCCCCTGGCCGCCACGCTCGCGGGGGCGGTGTCGCTCAACATCGAGTGCCAGCAAAGCAGCATCGGCTTTCGCCTGCGCACGCGCTATGTGGACAAGCAGGCGCGCGACATCGACCATGCGCTGGAGTTGATCCGGCAGCACTGCGACGCGAAGGAGGCCGTCTCCATCGCACTGCTGGGCAACGCGGCCGAGGTGCTGCCCGAACTGGTACGCCGCGCGAAGGCGGGCGGATTGAAACCCGACCTGGTGACCGACCAGACCTCCGCCCACGACCTGATCCACGGCTACCTGCCCGCTGGCTGGACAGTGCCGCAATGGCAGGCCGCGATGAAGGACCCCGCACAGCATGCCGCCCTGACGAAGGCCGCCGCCCAGTCGTGCGCGGTGCACGTGCAGGCCATGCTGGACTTCCAGGCCATGGGCATTCCCACGGTGGACTACGGCAACAACATCCGCCAGGTGGCGTTCGACGAGGGGGTGAAGAACGCCTTCGACTTCCCCGGCTTCGTGCCCGCCTACATCCGCCCGCTGTTCTGCGAAGGCAAGGGCCCGTTCCGCTGGGTGGCGCTGTCGGGCGACCCGGAGGACATCTACAAGACCGATGCCAAGATCAAGGAGCTGTTCCCCGACAACCACCACACGCACCGCTGGCTGGACATGGCGCGCGAGCGCATCGCCTTCCAAGGCCTGCCCGCGCGCATCTGCTGGCTGGGCCTGGGCGAGCGCCACAAGGCGGCGCTGGCCTTCAACGAAATGGTCAGGAGCGGCGAACTCAAGGCGCCCATCGTCATCGGCCGCGACCACCTGGACACCGGCTCGGTGGCCAGCCCCAACCGCGAGACCGAGGCCATGAAGGACGGCACCGACGCGGTGAGCGACTGGCCGCTGCTGAACGCGCTGCTCAACACGGCGGGCGGCGCCACGTGGGTGAGCCTGCACCACGGCGGTGGCGTGGGCATGGGCTATTCGCAGCATGCCGGCGTGGTCATCGTGGCCGATGGCACCGATGAGGCGGCCGCGCGCCTGGGCCGCGTGCTGTGGAACGACCCGGCCTCGGGCGTGATGCGGCATGCCGACGCGGGCTACGACATCGCGGTGGCCACCGCACGCAGTCAGGGCCTGAACCTTCCCATGGTGCGCTGAGGCATCCGCAGGGCCGTCGGAAAACGGAATTTCGCCATTCCGCGAGAAAAAGGGGAACCCCATTCCCAATGGCCGGGAATGGGGGCGTGTGATCCCGGGCCGCTTCCTTCGATACTGAACGCATGACCCGAAGTGCATTGCCCAGCGCCGTTGCGACGTCCGACCGAGTGCTCCAGGTGCTGGCCGTGCTGGCCCAGCAGGGCAGGGCGATGGCCGCGACCGAGCTCATGGAGCACACCGGCATGGCGCGCAGCACGCTGTACCGCCAGCTCGCGCGCTTGAAGCGCTGGGGCTTCGTGCTGGAAAGCGATGGCGGCTATGCGCCGGGCCCTTTGAGCCTTCAGCTGGCCCTCGGCTTCGACCTGGCTTCGCACCTGGTGCGGCAGGCGCGCCCCGGCATGGTGGAACTGTCGCAGCAGTCGCAGGAAAGCGTCGGCCTGATCGTCGCGGTGAACGACCAGGCCATCTGCCTGGACATGGTGGAAAGCCACCATTCGCTGCGCTGCTCGTTCGAGAAGGGACGCAGCGTGCCGCTTCGCACGGGCGCCTCGGCCAAGTGCGTGCTGGCCCATCTGCCGCCCGCCGCGCGCGATGCGGTGCTCGACAGCCAATGGGGCACGGGCACGCCCGAGCGCGAGGCCGCCCGGCAGGCGCTGGAGGCGATCCGCAAGGCGGGCTTCGCCACCAGCGAGAGCGAAGTGGACCCCGGCGTCTGGGGCTGCAGCGTGCCGCTGTTCGGCGCGTCCCGCCAGGCCGCGGGCGCCATCACGCTGATGGCGCCGGTGATGCGGGCCCAGGGCCAGGAGGCCGCGCTGATCCGCATGGTGGTCGTGGCGGCCGCCCGCATCTCGCGCCAGCTCGTGCTGCACTGAACCCGTCCGCATCGTTTTCTTTTCCCCCAGGTTCCTTTCCCTTCCTCCCCCCCACCGGAAAATCCCATGAACATCCGACGCAATCTCCTCCTGGCCAGCCTGGCTGCCGTGTTCGCCCTGGGCGCCGGCGCCGCCCGCGCGCAAGACAACGTGCTGCGCGTGGCCACCGATGCCACCTTCCCGCCGATGGAGTTCGTCGAGAACGGCAAGCGCACCGGCTTCGACGTGGAGCTGGTGGAGGCCGTCGCCAAGAGCATGGGCAAGCAGGTCGAGTGGGTGGACATCGACTTCAAGGGCCTGATCCCCGGCCTGATCTCGCGGCGCTTCGACATGGCCGTCTCGGGCATCTACATCACCGACGAGCGCAAGAAGGTCGTCGATTTCACCGAGCCCTACTACGCCGGCGGCCTGGTCGCCATGGTCAAGGAAGGCAACACCACCATCCGCAAGCCGGCCGACCTGGACGGCAAGAAGATCTCGGTCCAGGTGGGCACCAAGTCGGTCGCCTTCCTCACGCAGAACTACCCCAAGGCGCAGCGCGTGGAGGTCGAGAAGAACCAGGAAATGTTCAACCTGGTGGACATCGGCCGCGCCGACGCCGCCGTCACCGGCAAGCCCGCGGCCTACCAGTACGTGCGCACCCGGCCCGGCCTGCGCGTGATCGAGGAGCAGCTCACCACCGAGGAATACGGCATGGCGCTGCGCAAGGACACGCCGGAGCTCACCCGCGCGGTGAACGCCGCCCTGGCCAAGCTCAAGGCCGACGGCACCTACGCCGCCATCGTGAAGAAGTGGTTCAGCGGCAGCGCCGCCACCACCGCGGCCACGCCGGCCGCCAAGTGAGCCGGCGGACCACCGCTGCCAACCGAATCGACAAGCACTGAACCCGAGCGATGGAACTCGACTTTTCCCCCGTGTGGGCCGGCTGGCCCCAACTGCTGGAGGGCGCGCTGGTGACCGTGGAGATCACGGCCGCCTCGCTGCTCCTGGGCTGCGTGATGGGGTTGCTGGTGGGCATCGGCCGCCTCGACCCCCGGCGCCGCATCGTGTATGGCCTGTGCACGGCCTATGTGGCGGCCATCCGCGGCACGCCGCTGCTGGTGCAGCTGTTCATCCTGTTCTTCGGGCTGCCGCAGTTCGGCATCCTGCTGCCGGCGTTCCTGTGCGGCGTGATCGGGCTGGGCATCTACTCGGGCGCTTACGTGTCCGAGATCGTGCGTGGTGCGATCCAGTCCATCGACCGGGGCCAGATGGAGGCCGCGCGCTCCATCGGCATGTCCTCGGGCGTGGCGATGCGCTGGGTGGTGCTGCCCCAGGCCGTGGTGCGCATGATTCCGCCGCTGGGCAACGAGTTCATCGCGCTCATCAAGAACTCGGCGCTGGTGTCGCTGCTCACCATCCACGACCTGATGCACGAGGGGCAGAAGATCATCAGCGTGTCGTACCGCTCGCTGGAGGTATACCTGGCCATCGCGGTCGTGTACTTCCTGCTCACCGGCGCGACCACGCTGGTGCTGCGCCACATCGAGTTGCGCCTGCGCGCCGGGGGGATGGTGCAATGACGCAGTCCCCATCGACCCAGGCATCCGCTGCGGATGCGGCGCCCATCGTGCGCATCCGCGGCCTGCGCAAGGCCTTCGGCGAGCACGTGGTGCTGAACGGCATCGACTTCGACGTGCAGCCGTCTCAGGTGGTGGTGGTGATCGGGCCCAGCGGCTCGGGCAAGAGCACCTTCCTGCGCTGCTGCAACGGGCTGGAGCAGCCCCAGGGCGGGCGCATCGACATCTGCGGGCGCACCCTGGTGGACGAGGGCCGCATGCTGCCCGAGCGCCAGCTCAATGCCCTGCGCGAAGAGGTGGGCATGGTCTTCCAGTCGTTCAACCTGTTCCCGCACCTGTCGGTGCTCGACAACGTCACCCTGGGCCCGCGCAAGCTGCGCGGCGCCTCGCGCGCCGATGCCGAGAACCAGGCGCGCGCCTTGCTGGACAAGGTGGGCCTGGGCCACAAGGCCGCGGCCATGCCGGCCAGCCTGTCGGGTGGGCAGAAGCAGCGCGTGGCGATCGCGCGCGCCCTGGCCATGCAGCCGCGCGTGATGCTGTTCGACGAACCCACGTCGGCCCTGGACCCGGAGCTGGTGGGCGAGGTGCTGCAGGTCATGAAGCTGCTGGCGCGCGAGGGCATGACCATGATGGTCGTCACGCACGAGATGGACTTCGCGCGCGAGGTCGGCGACACCGTGGTGGTGATGGACGGCGGCGGCATCATCGAATCGGGCCCGCCCGCCAGGATCTTCACCGAGCCCACGCAGGAGCGCACCCGCGCGTTCCTGCAGGCCGTGCTGTCGCGCGCCTGAGCGCCCCCACCGAGCCGCCGAGAGTGAGACCTTCGCCATGACGCTTTCCACCCCCCTGGTGCCACCGCCCGACCTGCAGCAACGGCTGCGCGAGCGCGTGACCGACGCCCTCGTGGCCGATTTCGCGCGCGACGGCGCGGTGTGCATCCGCCAGTTGCTCACGCCGGGCGAGGTGGCGCTGCTGCGCAGCGGCATCGACGCCAACCTGGCCGCACCTAGCCCGCGCGCCAAGGTGGCGAGCCGCCTGGACGATCCGGGCCGGTTCTTCGAGGATTTCTGCAACTGGCAGGACATTCCCGCCTTCGGCCGCTTCATCGCCGAGACGCCCGTGGCCTGGGCCGCCCAGCGGCTCATGCAATCGGCCAGCGTGCGGCTGTACCACGACCATGTGCTGGTCAAGGAGCCGGGCACGCGCCAGCGCACGCCCTGGCACCAGGACCAGCCCTACTACAACATCGACGGCACGCAGAACGTGAGCCTGTGGATTCCCGTGGACCCGGTGGCGCGCGAGGCCACGCTGGAGTTCGTGGCCGGCTCGCACCGGGGGCCGTGGCGCATGCCGCGCACCTTCATGGACCAGCAGGCGCGGTGGTTTCCCGAAGGCTCGCTGGCCGAGCTGCCCGACATCGAGGCCGACCGCGCGGCGTTTCCCATCCTGGGCTGGGAGATCGCGCCCGGCGACGTGGTGTGCTTTCACATGCTGGCCCTGCATGCCTCGGGCGGTGTGCCGGGGCCGCAGCGTCGCCGCGTGTTCTCGGTGCGCTTTCTGGGCGACGACACGCGCCATGCGCCGCGCGCCTGGAAGACCTCGCCCGACTTCCCGGGCCTGGCCGACACGCTGCCGGCCGGCGCACCCATGGCGCACCCGCTCTTTCCGCTGCTGGTGGGGGAGGCGGGATGACGGCGGCGCTGCAGCGGTTCGATCTGTCGGCCATCGCGCCCACCCCGTGGAAGAACGGCGGCGGCGACACGCGCGAGCTGGCCTGCTGGCCGCCGGGCGCCGGCATGGACGCCTTCGAGTGGCGCGTGAGCGTGGCCACCATCGCAGCGCCCGGGCCGTTCTCGGCCTTCCAGGGCGTGCAGCGCCAGATCATGCTGCTGGACGGGGCCGGCGTGCGCCTGCGCGCCGAGGACGAGGGCATCGACCATGCGCTGGACGAGCGCTGGCAGCCCGTGGCGTTCGCGGGCGACCAGGCCATCGACTGCATCCCGCTGGGCGGCGCCTCGACCGACTTCAACCTGATGCTGCGGCATGGCCGCTGGCAGGGCGCGGTGCAGGTGCTGCAGAACGCGTGCGTGCCGGGCAGCACGCCCGCCGGCCTGTGCATGGTGCTGTCGGGCCGGTGGCATCGGGGCGGCGAGGTCTTCGGGCCGGGGCAGGGCCTGTGGTGGGCCACCGCCGCGCCCGCCGGCGCCTGCGCCGCGCTCCAGCCGCAGGCCGGCGGGGCCGACGCGCCGGCCATCGCCTGGGTGGCGCTGGTGCCAGGGTTTCAGCCAAATCGGGCGCTGGCACAATAATCACTAGGGCATACTGCTATGCATTTAATAGCAAAAGGGGGAATCGCATGACCGTGCCGCACCAGGACTTCGCCCACGCCCCCAGCGCCGACGGGGTCTGGCACACCCTGCACCTGGCGCCCGGGCTGGCGGTGGCCGACGTGCCGGTGCCCGACGGTGTGCCGGCGGCGCTGGTGGTGGAGCAGGGCGTGGTGCGCTGGGTGGGCCCGGAGGCCGCGGTGCCCGCGGCCCATGCCGCCTTGCCGCGCCACGCCGCGCGCGGCGCGCTGGCCACGCCCGGGCTGGTGGATTGCCACACCCACCTCGTCTACGGCGGGCAACGCGCCAACGAGTTCGCCATGCGGCTGGCCGGCGCCTCGTACGAGGAAGTCGCCCGGGCCGGCGGCGGCATCGTCGCCTCGGTGCGGGCCACGCGCGAGGCCAGCGAAGACGAATTGTTCGACCTCGCCCTGCCGCGCCTGTCGGCCCTGCTCGACGAAGGCGTGTGCGCCATCGAAATCAAGTCCGGCTACGGCCTGGCGACCGCGCACGAGCGCAAGCAGCTGCGCGCGGCCCGCCGCCTGGGCGAGGCCACCGGCACCACGGTGCGCACCACGTTCCTGGGCGCCCATGCGCTGCCGCCCGAATACGCCGGCCGCAGCCAGGACTACATCGACCACGTGTGCCAGGAGATGCTGCCTGCGCTGGCCGCGGAAGGGCTGGTCGATGCGGTGGATGTGTTCTGCGAGCGAATCGCCTTCACGCTGGCCGAGACCGAGCAGGTCTTTCAGGCGGCGCAGCGGCTGGGCCTGCCGGTCAAGCTGCATGCCGAGCAGCTCTCCGACATGGGCGGTGCGGCGCTCGCCGCGCGCTATGGCGCCTTGTCGTGCGACCACATCGAGCACCTGTCCGCCGAGGGCATCGCCGCCATGCGGGCCGCCGGCACGGTGGCCGTGCTGCTGCCCGGCGCCTACTACACGCTGCGCGACACGCACCTGCCGCCCATCGCGCTGCTGCGCGAGGCCGGCGTGCCCATGGCCGTCTCCACCGATCACAACCCCGGCACCTCGCCCGCTTTGAGCCTGCTGCTCATGGCCAACATGGCGTGCACGCTGTTTCGGCTGACCGTGCCTGAGGCGCTGGCCGGCATCACCACCCATGCCGCGCGCGCGCTGGGGCTGCAGGATTCGCACGGACTGATTGCCGCGGGGCGGCCGGCGAACTTCGTGCTGTGGCCCTTCAAAGAGGCGGCGGAGCTGGCCTACTGGTTCGGGCACAAGCCGGCGCACACCATCGTGCGGCAGGGGCGCATCGCCCTGGCGGCGGCTTGATGCACCGGTGGCCCCAATCCTTTTTCTCTTTTCCCATCTGCCCCGAGGCCATTGACTGATGCGCACCACCGTTCCATCCCCGCCTGCCGAGTCCTCTGCGCCGCGGACGCCTCCCGCTGGCGCCCTGTTCGCGCAGGACGCCTTGCTGCCCGGCGGCTGGGCGCGCGACGTGCTGCTGCAGTGGGATGCCGCGGGCCGGCTCACCGCGGTGGCGCCGGGCAGCGCCGCCGGCACCGCGCCGCGTGCGCCGGGCCCGGTCCTTCCCGGCATGCCCAACCTGCATTCGCACGCCTTCCAGCGCGCCTTCGCCGGGCTGACCGAATACCGCGCGCCCCAGCCCGACGGCGGGCAGGACAGCTTCTGGAGCTGGCGCAACCTCATGTACCGCTTTGCCGCGCGCACCACGCCCGAGCACCTGGAGGCGATCGCCACCTGGCTCTATGTCGAGATGCTGGAGGCGGGCTACACCGCGGTGTGCGAGTTCCATTACGTGCACCACGACGCGGCAGGCCAGCCCTATGCCGACGATGCCGCCATGTCGCTCGCGCTGCTGCGCGCCGCCCAGGCCGCGGGCATCGGCATCACCTTGCTGCCGGTGCTCTACCAGACCAGCGGCTTCGGTGGCCGCGCGCCGCGCGAGGACCAGCGCCGCTTCATCCGCAGCACCGACAGCATGCTCGCGCTGCTGGAGCGCCTGGCGCCCGTGGTGGCCGCGCAGGGCGGCATCCTGGGCCTGGCCCCGCACTCGTTGCGCGCCGTGCCGCCCGACAGCCTGCGCATTGCGGTCGAAGGCCTCACGGCCCTGAACGCAACGGCGCCGGTGCACATCCACATCGCCGAACAGACGCAGGAGGTGGACGACTGCATCGCCTGGAGCGGCCAGCGCCCGGTGCAATGGCTGCTGGAGCATGCGCCGGTCGATGCGCGCTGGTGCCTGGTGCATGCCACCCACATGACGCCCGACGAATACGCGCGCGCCGCCCGCACCGGCGCGGTGGCCGGCCTGTGCCCCACCACCGAGGCCAACCTGGGCGATGGCCTGTTCGACCTGCCGCGCTGGCTGGCGGGCGGCGGCCGCTGGGGCGTGGGCTCCGACAGCCATGCCTGCGTGAACGCGGCGGAAGAGCTGATGCTGCTCGAATACGGCCAGCGCCTGTCCCTGCGCCAGCGCAACGTGCTGGCCAGCCGCGCCCACCCCGAGGTCGCCACCGCCATGGCGCTGCAGGCAGTGCAGGGCGGGGCGCAGGCCAGCGGCCGGTGCACGCCCGGCGCTCCGGCCGGCATCGCGGTGGGCGAGCGCGCCGATCTGGTGGCGCTCGATGCGCAGCACATCGCACTGCAGGGCCTGCCGCCCGACAGCATGCTGGGCGCGCACGTGTTCGGCAGCCATCGCACCTCGGCGCTGCACAGCCTCTGGACCGCCGGCACGCCGCGCGTCGTCGCGGGGCGCCACGCGCTGCACGACCATGCTGCCGCCGCCTTCGTGGCGGCCCGCACGGCCACCATCACCCGCGCCGGGCATTGACCGACCGGCCGGCCCTCGGCTTTCGAAGCCCCTAACGCAGACCTGATCGCATGACCGCCACCCATTCCCCGCCACCCTTCACCTTCCACCAGGGCACCGCGCCGCTGCTCGTGTCCATGCCCCACGTGGGCACGCACGTGCCCCCGGACATCGCCGCGCGCTTCACCGACGAGGCCCGCCAGGTGCCGGACACGGACTGGCACCTGGAGCGGCTCTACGGCTTTGCCCGCGACCTCGGCGCCTCGATCCTGGTGGCCACGCACTCGCGCTATGTGATCGACCTGAACCGGCCGCCGGACGGCGCCAGCCTGTACCCCGGCCAGAGCGTCACCGGCCTTTGCCCGGTGGACACCTTCGACGACACGCCGATCTACGCGAAGGCGGGCGATGCGCCGGACGACGCCGAGATCGCCGCGCGCCGCGATGCCATCTGGGCGCCGTACCACGCGCAACTGGCCGCCGAGCTGGAGCGCCTGCGCGCCGCCCATGGCGTGGCCATGCTGTGGGATGCGCATTCCATCCGCTCCGTGCTGCCGAGGTTCTTCGCGGGCAAGCTGCCGGACCTGAACCTGGGCACGGCCGAAGGGGCCAGCTGCGACCCGGCGCTGGCGCAGGCGCTGCTGCGCATCGGGCAGTCCGACCCGGCGTACACCGCGGTGCTCAACGGCCGGTTCAAGGGCGGCCACATCACGCGGCACTACGGCGATCCCGCGCGCAACGTGCACGCGGTGCAGCTGGAGATGACGCAGTGCAGCTACATGCAGGAAGCCTTGCCGTTCGACTACCTGCCCGAGGCGGCGGCCGGCGTGCAGCCCGTGCTGCACCGCATGCTGGAGGCGGTGCTGGAATTTGCCCGCACCCAGGTGCGGGCGTAAGGCCTGCCAGGAGCGGCCTTACGCGCCCGCCGCGTCAGGCCGCCGCGTCGATCCGAAGCTGCACGGAATCGTCCAGATAGATGGGCGTGACCTTGAAGCCGTTGACCGTGATGCTGCCGAACGTCCCGCGCACCGGGGCGCCACGCACCAGCGTGAGGGTCGATCCGACCGTTGGCGTGAAGCCCGAGCGGAAGGCGATGCGCAGCGTACCCGCCAGCGTGACCGGGCCGGCGGCCTGCAACTGGCCGGCGCCGTTGGCGCCCACGCGCAGTTCCAGCGTGCTGCTGCTGCCCAGGGTGAAGGCACCGCCGATGGCCAGTTCCGCCGACGTGTTGCCGATCAGCGTGCCGCCGCTCAGGTACACGTCGCCTTGTCCCAGCGCATTGCTGCTGTCGGCCCGCACGGCACCTGCGGACACTTCCGTGCCCCCGGTGTAGCGGTTCGCGCCTGCCAGCACGAGCGTGCCGCTGCCGCGCTTGGTGAGCTTGCCGGCGCCCGCGATGGGGTTGCGCCAGGCGTCCAGCGCGTTGAAGCCGCCCTGCGCCGCGTCCATGGTCACCGCCACGTCGCCGTTGAAGGCGCCGTAGCCGTCGCCGGCCGCGAACAGGTTCAGGCGACCCCAGCCTTCGGCGTCGTCCAGCACCGGGTAGCCCGAGGCGATCGCGGTGGTCTTGAGCACCACGCGGCGCTGGCCCGCATCCAGGTAGGGGAAGCGCGTTTCCAGCAGCACCTCGGCGCTCTTGGGCACGACGGCCGGACGCGTGGTGTCGCCGATGGGAGCGAAGCCGAACGTCATCCGGCGCAGGTACTCGGCCTGGTTGGTGGCGCGGTCGGCGAAACGGTCGGCGGTGGTGGCCTGCGAATGGGCGATCTGCAGGAATTCCTCCGACGTGCGCGCCCCGACGGCCGCCATCAGCGTGCTGCGGGCCTGGGCCACGGCAGCAGCCTTGCGCGGCGCGTTCACGCCGGTGGCGATGCTGGCGGCGGCCACGGCCTGCCCGTGCACGCGGCCGCTGATCACATCCAGGGGCGAGTGCATGCCGGCCAGGATGCGGCTTTCGCCCATCTCCAGCCCGCGTGCCAGCATTTCTTGGAACCGCTCCGGCACCAGATAGGCCATGGCGATGGCATCGCGCACGCCCTCGGCGGTGTGGCCGCTGGTGAAGCCGCCGTCGGTGGCCGGGGTGGTGCTCTTGGCGGGCACCAGGGCCGGCACGATCTGCACGTTGGCGCTCCAGCGCCAGGGGCGTGCGTACTTGTAGAAGCGCTTGGCAGGCTCGGTCGAGCCGTTGTCGCCGATGCCGCCGATGAAGTCCACCACCGCGCCGAAGCCCGCGTTGGCGCTGCCGCCCACGCCGGCGTTGTTGCCGGTGTCGTTGTAGAGCACCGTGGTCGCGTCCGCGGGAATGCCCGAAATGCTGGTCTTTTGCTGCGCCGCGGTGCGCCATGCGTTGGCCAGCGGGCCCAGGCCATCGGTCACGCTGTAGGCCTTGCCGCGCCGGTCGTCTTCGTAGGCCAGGAGTTCCTGGGCCGCGGTGCGGCGCGCCGTGGCGTCCACCACGTACTGGATGTTGCGGGTGTGCACTTGCGCGTTCAGCACCGTGCCATCGGTCGCGTCACCGGGAATGCCGGTCCAGGCCGCCGGCTTGATCGCAGGGAAGGCGCCGTTGGCATCGGCCGTCACGCCGGCATCCACCAGCAGCGTGCTGGGCTTCCAGATGTCGAGAAAGCCCGACAGCACCCGCACGCCGGCGTTGGTGGCCAGCGTGGCGTAGCGGGCATCGCCGCGCTGGTTGGTGAAGGCGAAGTCCACGAACGGCGGCGTGGTCGATTCGTTGGGCACCGGTGCGGAATCGGCAAATCCCAGTCCGCGCGGCGCATCGGGTGGTGCGGCATCGGAGCCCCCGCCGCCACAGGCGGAGAGCGCGAATGCGGCGGCGAGCGCCAGGATCAGGGTGCGTCGGGGCAGGGGCAGCGTCATGGGGAGCAGGCAGGTTGGAAAGGCGGGGGCGAAACGGGTGCGCGCAGGCCGCTCGCGGCCTGCTGCGGCTGCACTCTAGGGTCGCGCTGTGACAGCGCCGTGACGCCGCACGCCAATCATTTCCCCGCTGGAGCCCGCGGCGGGGTAGCATGCGCCATGGACATCGCCCCCACCCTCGCGCCTGCGGTCGCGGAAAAGCCCGCAGCCCTGCCTGGATGGGGAGAGTTCTTTCACATGCCGCTGTTTCGGCCCGGCACCTCGGTGCGCATGGGCGACCAGTGGGAAACCGTGAGCCATGTGGCCCTGCGCCGCCAGGAACTGGCCATCTACCTCGTGGGCCACGAGGCGTCTGTCTCCCCCAGCCGACTCTTCCTGGCACCCAGCGCGTTCACCACCGTGCGCAAGCGCTGAAGCCTCCCGGCATCCCGCTTCATGCAGGAGCCGGGCAGGCCGACTCAGGCCTGGGTCATCCAATCGCTCAGCCGGCCGGCCGCTCGGCCATCGCCTCGCCCAGCCGCACGGGCCGGGCAGGGGCCCACTGCTCCGAAAACCGCACCGCGCCGCGCTGAAACAGAAGCACCACGGTGGAGCCCAGCAGGAAGCGGCCCATTTCCTCGCCCTGGCGCAGCACGATCTGCCGGTCGGCATAGTCCCAGTGGCGCAGCTCGCCGCTGCGAGGCGGGTTGACCTGACCGTGCCACACCGTGGCCATGCTGCCCACGATGGTCGCGCCCACCAGCACGAGCACCATCTTTCCCAAAGGCGTGTCGAACACGCACACCACGCGCTCGTTGCGCGCGAACAGGCCGGGCACGCCCCGCGCCGTGACCGGGTTCACCGAAAAAAGGTCGCCCGGTACATGCACCATGCGCCGCAAGGTGCCATCGCAGGGCATGTGGATGCGGTGGTAGTCGCGGGGGCTCAGGTAGATCGTCGCGAAGCTGCCGTTGTCGAACTGCGCGGCCAGCGTCGCATCGCCGCCCACCAGGGCCGTGGTCGAGTAGCGGTGGCCCTTGGCCTGGAAGATCTGGTCCTGGTCAATGGGCCCGAATTGGCTGACCGCCCCATCCACCGGGCAGACCGCAGCCGCCGCGGCGAGCGGGCGCACACCGGGGCGCAGGGCGCGGGTGAAGAAGTCGTTGAACGTGGCGTATGCGGCCGGGCGGGGCTCGACCGCCTCGCTCATGTCCACCCGATAACGGGCGATGAAACGCTCGATCGCGGCAGTGGTGCGGGGGCCGCCCTGCGCCCGTGCAAGCCGCCCCGCCAGCGCCGTCAGAGCTTGTTTGGGAAGTAGATATTGAGGCAGTACGGCAAGGCGGTCTGACAAGGTGGACTTCCTGAGCGGTTGGGGTGCGAGGCATTCTACCGAGGGCGCCTGCGGGGCCCGGCCGTGCGCCTTGACGCTGCATGTGCAGGCCATCTGGCGCCAGATGCCGGAACGAAGTCAGCCGGGGCCGCTGCGTCAAATCGATGCCATTCACCACTGGGCGCAACCGGCGCGGTGCATGGGCCGGCGCGCGGCGCAGTGGTGTATCGGCACTATTCCACACGATTCCTTACTACGTTACAATGGTGCGGTTTTGCGCAGCGCCTCGCTGCCGCTGCTGTGTGTGGAAGCCGCCCCGCCGGCCTTTTCCGACCGATGCGCCATGGGGCGCAGTGACCACCCCCGCTTGCTGTGCACCGCGCCTGGATCTCTTGCGAGATGGGCCGACATTCCGGTTGCAGTTTCGCGCAGGCCCCGATACCTCCTATTACTGTTTGAAGATTGACTTGAAATCATGGCCAAAGAAGAACTGATTGAAATGCAGGGCTCCGTGACGGAAGTCCTGCCCGATTCCCGCTTTCGCGTCACGCTGGACAACGGCCATCAACTGATCGCCTACACCGGCGGCAAGATGCGCAAGCACCACATCCGCATTCTTGCCGGCGACAAGGTCTCGCTGGAAATGTCCCCCTACGACCTGTCCAAGGGCCGCATCACCTTCCGCCACCTCCCAGGCCGTGGCCCGGGCCCCTCGTCGCGGTGAGTTTGAAAAAAACTGGCAAATTTCCTTGAATCTTCCAAATATGGCTGTGATGCAGGGTTAGAATACTAGTTGTCGGAGCGTAGCGCAGCCTGGTAGCGCATCTGCTTTGGGAGCAGAGGGTCGCGAGTTCGAATCCCGCCGCTCCGACCATTGATTCAAGGGGTTAGGTCATTTGACCTGACCCCTTTTGTCTTTTTGGATTTGTCTTCTCCGGTATTTCCTTCGCTGCTGTTTTCCGCGTCCATGGCAGGCGCAGGAGATCAACCCCGGCTTCGCAGCAGCCTCAATATCCACTCGCGTTGATGCGCCAGCCGTTCCGCGTCTTCCTCTTCCATGAGGAAGGGTAAATCCGGCACGTTGGCTTCGGGAATCGCATGCTCAAACACCATGCGCAGTGCGGCAGGTTCCTGGTGCAATATCACCAAGGCCTGGGCCAGCATATTCAGCGGTTGCACCTGGGTCGTGACGTTGGCGAGTGCGCTTTTGAGCGTTCTGATTTCCTCGCGCAGCAGTTCTATTTCTGCTTGTGGATGATTGTCCATAATGCCTCCTCGGTCCCATGCTAGAACGGGGGCATACGGCCAACAAGCTGAAATTGCATCCAGCACCGCGGTAGGCCCATCCTGAGGCTCAGCCATGGCAGCGCCTGGACCGATCACTCCACCATTTCACATTCTTCCAAAGCACATGGCAACGTCCCGTCCGTTTTCCCCCTTTGGCTCTTCTCCGCGCACTGGCGGGGCGCGCATGGAGGGCGTGGACGCCTTGCGGGGCGTGGCCATGGTGTGGATGACGGTCTTTCATTTCTGTTTCGACCTCAGCCACTTCGGGTACTGGCCGCAGAATTTCCGTGCCGATCCTTTCTGGACGACCCAGCGGACAGCCATCGTGGCGCTCTTTCTCTTCTGCGCGGGGCTGGGGCAGGCACTGGCCTGGCAGCAGGGCCTCGGATGGGCCCGCTTCTTCAAGCGATGGCTGCAGATCGTGGGATGCGCCTTGCTGGTCACCGCAGGGTCGTCCCTGATGTTTCCGCAGAGCTTCATCCATTTCGGCGTTCTGCACGGGATGGCTGCCATGCTCCTCGTCGCGCGATGCACGGCGGGGTGGGGTGCCTGGCTCTGGCCTGCCGGCGCAATGGCCGTGGCGCTTCCCACTGTGGCGGGATGGGCGCTGACGGAGGGGCCGCTGGCGGCCTGGGCGCCCACGTTCAACGGCTATGCGCTCAACTGGCTGGGACTGGTGTCGCGCAAGCCTTTCACCGAAGACTATGTGCCGGTGCTGCCCTGGCTGGGCGTGATGTGGTGGGGCCTGGCGAGCGGGCAATGGGTACTGCGACGGCGCCCGCAATGGATGAAGGTGGCGCTGCCCCGGGCGCTGTCACCGCTGGCGGTATTGGGCCGCTGGAGCCTGAGCTATTACATGCTGCACCAGCCGGTCATGATCGGTCTGCTGATGGCGGCATCCTGGATGCTGGGCCGTTTTTAGGAAAAGGCAAAAGGCCCGTCCCCAAAGCAGAACGCGGCCCGTGGGGCCGCGTTGAGACTCGAAGCCTGGTGGAACGCAGGGTGCCTGCCGTTCCACAGACCGCGAGCAATTACTCGATCTTGGCCTTCGTGCGCAGTTCTTCCTGGAACTTCGCCAGCTTCTGCTGCTGCAGTTGCTGCGCCACCTGGGGCTTCACTTCTTCCAGCTTGGGCAGCTTGGCTTCGCGCACGTCATCCAGGCGGATGATGTGCCAGCCGAACTGGGTCTTGACCGGCGTCTGGGTCATCTGGCCCTTGTTCAGCTTGACCAGCGCTTCGGTGAACTCGGCCACGTAGCTGCTCGGAGCCGACCAGTCCAGATCGCCGCCGCGGGCGCCGGATCCGGGGTCCTTGGACTGCTTCTTGGCGATGTCTTCAAACTTGGCGCCCTTCTTGATGGACGCGATGATGGCCTTGGCCTGGTCTTCCTTTTCTACCAGGATGTGGCTGGCCTTGTATTCCTTGCCGGTGTTGGCGGCAACGAACTTGTCGTACTCGGCCTGGATTTCGGCGTCGGTGACGGGGTTGGCCTTTTGGTAATCGGCGAACAGTTCGCGGATCAGGATGGTCTGGCGGGCCAGTTCCATCTGGACCTTGTAGTCGGGCGAGGCTTCGAGGCCGCGCTTCTGGGCTTCCTGCAAGAAGATTTCGCGAGCGATCACTTCTTCCTTGATCTGGCCTTCGACCTCGGGGGTCACGGGGCGGCCGGAGCGTTCCACTTGCTGCTTCAGGGCTTCGGCGCGTTCCTTGGGAACGGCCTTGCCATTCACAACGGCGAGGTTTTGAGCGTAGACGGGAAAGGCCGTCGCGCCCAGCACGGCAGCGGCCACGAGGCCGGACAAAAGCTTTTTCTTCATTGGGGAGTCCACAAAAAGGAAATGAGTTGCGGCCGTTTGGACCGCAAGTCCGACAAATAGGGCCGGATCAAAGAACTTCAATGGCTATGGCGTGAGCGCCCTGGTCAATAAATTCTTGCAGCGCATCATACACAAGGCGATGTTGTGCGACGCGGGGTCTTCCTGTAAACAAAGGTGACGAAATCCGCACCCGGAAATGGGTGCCGAAACCCGTTCCGTTGGACCCCACATGGCCTGCATGGGCGGCGCTCTCGTCCAGCACCTGCAGCGCGAAAGGGTTCAGCCGCTCCTGCAGCCGGGCCGCCATGGCCTCGGCGGTGATGGCCAGCACCGTCATGGCTGCACGTCCTTGTGGGCCGCCTCGGGCGTGGCCTTGGGCGCGGCCTTGGTGTCGTCTTCCTTCATGTAGCGGCTCAGGTACAGGGCCTGGCCGATAACGAACACCGCCATCAGCCCGATGCCGCCGAACAGCTTGAAGTTGACCCAGGTGTCGGTGTCGAAGCGGTAGGCCACCCACAGGTTGACTAGACCCATCACGGCGAAGAACCCGGTCCAGCTCCAGTTCACGGTGCGCCAGGCGGCGTCGGGCAATTCCATCTGCGCGCCCATCAGGGAGCGGATCAGGTTCTTGCGGAAGAACAGCTGGCCGATCAGCAGCGCCGAGCCCATCAGCCAGTACAGCACGGTGGGCTTCCACTTGATGAAGGTCTCACTGTGCGAGAGCAGCGTGGCGCCGCCGAACACCACGATGACGCCCAGGCTCACCCACTGCATGGGCTCGACCTTGCCGTTCTTGTAGCGCAGGTAGCCGATCTGCAGCACGGTGGCAGCGATGGCCACGGCCGTGGCCGTGTAGATGCCCCACAGCTTGAAGGCCGCGAAGAACAGGATGATGGGAAAGAAGTCGATCAGCAGTTTCATGGGGGAGGGCTGGAGCGTGGGCGGGCGTTGCCGCCGTTCAGGAGGAGCCGGGCTCGAAATCGAGCGATGCGGAGTTCATGCAGTAGCGCAGGCCGGTGGAGGCGGGGCCGTCCTCGAACACATGGCCGAGGTGCGCCCCGCATTGTGCACAAACCGTCTCCGTCCGGACCATGCCATGGCTGCGGTCCACGATCTCCTTGATCGAGCCCGGCACCGCCTCGGAAAAGCTGGGCCAGCCGCAGCCGGCGTCGAATTTGGTGCCGGAGTCGAACAGCTTGGCGCCGCAGCACACGCAGTGGTAGCTGCCGTCGGCCCAGTGCGCTTCGTACTTGCCGGTGAACGGGCGCTCGGTGGCGGCGTGGCGGGTGACTTGCCAGGCCACGGGCTCGGCGCCTTTGCTCTGCAGCAGGGCCTGCCATTCGGCATCGGTCTTTTTGATGGGAAAGGTCATGATGAGCAGCTGATTTCGATGGAGGAAGCCCAGTCGGGCGGGAAGTCGGCCCAGGCCTCGTGGCCCGGGTGTTCGTCGAACGGTTCGGCCAGCAGGGCCTGCAGGGTGTGCAGCGGCGCGAAGTCGCCTTGCGTGGCCGCGCGGATGGCCTGCTCTCCCAGGTGGTTGCGCAGCACGAATTTCGGATTGCATTTCAGCATCGAATCGGCCATATGCCGGGGATTTGATTGTCCTGGATGCTCTGAAAATGATAGCAACCACGACTCCCAGCCCGCCCGGTCGATGAACAGGTCGCGCACGGGTTCGAAGTCCCCGCTGGCCACGGCATGCGACAGGCGCCGCCAGAAGATGGGGTAGTCCACCCCGCCTTGGGCCAGCAGGTTGAGCAGGCCGTCCACCAGCGCGGCGTCGCCGTCGTGGGCGGCCTGCAGCCCGAGCTTGCCGCGCATGCGCTGCAGGAACGCGGCCGGGAACACGGTCTGGTAGGACGCGAGCGCCGCCTGCGCCAGCGCCACGTCCTCGATCAGCGGCAGCAGCGCCTGGCCCAGCCGGAACAGGTTCCAGTAGGCCACGTTGGGCTGGCGGTGGAAGGCGTAGCGGCCCTGCGTGTCGCTGTGGTTGCACACGTGGCCCGGCACGAACGCGTCGAGGAACTGGAAGGGCCCGTAGTCGATCGTGAGGCCCAGGATGCTCATGTTGTCGGTGTTCATCACCCCGTGGCAAAAGCCCTGCGCCTGCCAGTGGGCGAGCAGTTCCGCCGTGCGCTCGCTCACCGCCTGGAGCAGGGCTGCGTAGGGGTTGCCGCCCGGCGCATCCGGGCCGCGGCACTCAGGGTAGTAGCGGTCGATGACGTAGTCGGCCAGCGTGCGCAGCTGCGGCAGCAGGTCGCGCGCCGCGAAGTGCTCGAAGTGCCCGAAGCGGATGAAGCTCGGCGCGGTGCGGGTCACGACGGCGGCGGTCTCCACCACCTCGCGCTGCACTGGGGCGGGCGAGCCGGTCAGGGCCAGCGCCCGCGTGGTGGGCACGCCCAGCGCATGCATGGCTTCGCTGCACAAAAATTCGCGGATGCTCGAGCGCAGCACGGCGCGGCCATCGCCCATGCGCGAATACGGCGTGCGCCCGGCGCCCTTGAGTTGCACCTCCAGCCCGCCGGCGGTCTCGCCCAGCAGGATGGCGCGGCCATCGCCCAGTTGCCCCGCCCACACCCCGAACTGGTGGCCGCTGTACACCGTGGCCAATGGCTGCATCCCTGACAGCAGCGCATTGCCGGAGCACACCTGCAGCGCCGCATCGGAGGCCAGCCAGGCGGCGGGCACGCCCAGTTGCTGTGCGGCATCCACGCTCGTGGCCACCCAGTGCGGGGCGGGCAGGGGCGTGGGGACCAGTTCGGTGAAGAAATCCGGGCCCAGCGCTGCAAAGCCGTTGCGCCATTCGAGGCCGGACGCGGGCGCCGTCGCGGCGGTGGGAAGGGGGGCATTCATCCGCCGAATTGTCTCCGACCCGCTTTGCCACGCGCGGCGAGGGGGCTTGGGCGCCCGGGGCCGCGCCGGCGGCTGTCAAGCTGGCGACAGATGCGCCCCTGGCACATGGCGCCCCCAGCGCGGCAGCGCACAGGGCGCACGGTAGGATGCCACGGAACCATTCACAACGACAACCCAAGGAGCCAACATGCTGGGCCTGATGCAGAGTCAACCCTTGCTGATTTCCACGCTGATCGAATTCGCCGAGCGCCACCACGGCGACGTGCAGATCGTGTCGCGCCGCGTCGAGGGCGACATCCACCGCTACACCTACCGCGACATGGCGGTGCGGGCGCGGCGGCTGGCCAATGTGCTGGACGGCATGGGCCTGGCAGCCGGTGACCGCGTGGCCAGCCTGGCCTGGAACGGCTACCGCCACATGGAGATGTACTACGGCGTGAGCGGCTCCGAACGGGTGATGCACACCATCAACCCGCGCCTGCACCCCGAGCAGATCGCGTGGATCGTCAACCACGCCGAAGACCGGGTGCTGTGCTTCGACATGACCTTCCTGCCCATCGTGCAGGCTGTGCACGCCAAGTGCCCCACGGTGCGCCAGTGGGTGGCGCTGTGCGATGCCGACCAACTGCCCGCCGACAGCGGCATCCCGGGCCTGCTGAGCTACGAAGCCTGGATCGGCGCGGCCCCCGACACCTATGTGTGGCCCACGTTCGACGAGAACACCGCCTCCAGCATGTGCTACACGAGCGGCACCACGGGCCACCCCAAGGCGGTGCTCTACAGCCACCGCTCGACCCTGTTGCACGCGTATGCCGCCGCGCTGCCGGACGTGATGGGCCTGTCGGCCAGCGATGCCGTGCTGCCCGTGGTGCCGATGTTCCACGTCAATGCCTGGGGGCTGCCGTACTCGGCGCCGCTGGTGGGCGCCAAGGTGGTGTTTCCCGGCCCGGCGCTGGACGGCAAATCGGTCTATGAACTCATGGATGCCGAGGGCGTGACTTTCGCCGCCGGCGTGCCCACCGTCTGGCAGATGCTGCTCAACCACGTGAAGGCGGGCGGCCTGCGCTTCGGCAAGCTGCAGCGCACCGTGATCGGCGGCTCGGCCTGCCCGCCGGCCATGATCCAGTCGTTCCAGGACGACTACGGCGTGCGCGTGCTGCACGCGTGGGGCATGACCGAGATGAGCCCGCTGGGCACGCTGTGCTCGCTCAAGAACAAGCACTTGGCGCTGCCGCGCGACGAGCAGATGCAGATCCTCATGAAGCAGGGCCGCGCGATCTACGGCGTGGACATGAAGATCGTGGACGGCGACGGCCACGAACTGCCCTGGGACGGCAAGACCTATGGTGACCTGCTGGTCAAGGGCCCGTGGATCGTCGAGAACTACTACCGCGGCGAGGGCGACCCGCTGGTGCCCGATGCGCAGGGCCGCGGCTGGTTCCCCACGGGCGACGTCGCCACCATCGATGCCGACGGCTACATGCAGATCACCGACCGCAGCAAGGACGTGATCAAGTCCGGCGGCGAGTGGATCAGCTCCATCGACATCGAGAACATCGCCATGGCCCACCCGGCCGTCGCCATGGCCGCGTGCGTGGGCATGCCGCACCCCAAGTGGGATGAGCGGCCCATCGTGGCGGTGGTCAAGCGCCCGGGCGCGGAGGTCACGCGCGAGGAACTGCTGCAGTTCTACGCGGGCAAGACCGCCAAGTGGCAGATCCCGGACGATGTGCTGTTCGTGGACGCGATCCCGATCGGCGCCACGGGCAAGATGCTCAAGGCCAAGCTGCGCGAGCAGCTCAAGGACTACCGCCTGCCGGGCTTGTGACGCACGCCGATGCGGCGAGGGGGGCGGCCGCGAGAGGCCGCCGCCCAGTCGCATGCGGGATAGCGGATAGGGTGAATCCCTGAGCATCTCCTCTGTGGCGTGCCTTACGCTGCGCCCTGTTCCATTCAAGAACCCAAGAGGAGACAAGCGATGAGATTTGCTATCAAGGCTGTAGCTGCATCCGCAATCCTGGTGAGCGCTGGCGGCGCGTTCGCTCAAAAGGGCGATACGGTGAAGATCGCCTGGCTCGACCCGCTGTCCGGCCTCATGGCGGCGGTGGGCACCAACCAGCTCAAGAGCTTCCAGTTCCTCTCGGAGGAGTTCAACAAGAAGAACGCGGCGGGTGTGAAGTTCGAGATCATCGGCATCGACAACAAGCTCAGCCCGCAGGAAACCACCAGCGCCCTGCGCTCGGCCATGGACCAGGGCGCGCGCTACGTGGTGCAGGGCAACGGCTCGGGCCCCGCCCTGGCCATCATCGACGCGCTGGAAAAGCACAACGCGCGCAACCCCGGCAAGGAGGTCATGTACCTCAACTACGCCGCCGTGGACCCCGACCTCACGAACAGCAAGTGCAGCTACTGGCACTTCCGCCTGGATGCCGACACCTCGATGAAGATGGAGGCCATGACCACCTTCATGAAGGACCTGCCCGAGGTCAAGAAGGTCTACCTCATCAACCAGAACTACTCGCACGGGCAGCAGGTCTCCAAGTTCGCCAAGGAGAACCTGGCGCGCAAGCGGCCCGACGTGCAGATCGTGGGCGACGACCTGCACCCGCTGGCCCAGGTGCGCGATTTCGCGCCCTACATCGCCAAGATCAAGCAGTCCGGCGCCGACAGCGTGATCACCGGCAACTGGGGCTCGGACCTGGCCCTGCTCATCAAGGCCGCCAACGATGCGGGGCTGGCCAACGTCAATTTCTACACCTACTACGGCGGCGTGACGGGCAGCCCCACGGCCATGGGCGCGGCGGCAGCGGGGCGCGTGTACATGGTGTCGTACAACCACCTGAACCTGCCCGGCGACATCGGCCGCGTGGTCACCGAATACAAGAAGAAGTTCAACGACGACATGTACACCGGCGCCGTGTACCACGCCTTCGCCATGCTGGATGCCGCCTTCGTGAAGGCCAAGTCCACCGACCCGGTGAAGGTGGCCCCCGTGCTGGAGGGCATGAAGTTCAACAGCTTCAACGGCGAGGTCGAGATGCGCAAGAGCGACCACCAGCTGCAGCAGGGCCTGTTCGTCTCCAAGTGGGAGAAGGCCGGCGGCAAGTACCCCAACGACGCGGAAAATACCGGCTACACCTTCGTGCCGGTGAAGTACTACGAGCCCTACGTGGCCAGCACGCCCACTTCGTGCCAGATGAAGCGGCCCTCCTGATCCGGGCATCCGATTTCATTGCTGTGAGACCTTGGGCCCGGGGTTCCTCGGGCTCTTTTTTTAACCGTGCGGGCGCTGTTCTTCGATGAATCTTGAGTTTTTCGTGATCTCGCTGCTCAACGGCATCAGCTACGGCCTGCTGCTGTTCATGCTCAGCTCGGGGCTCACCCTCATCTTCAGCATGATGGGCGTGCTCAACTTCGCACACACCAGCTTCTACATGCTGGGGGCATACATCGCCTACACCCTGTCCGGCCTGGTCGGCTTCTGGGTGGCGCTGTTCGTGGCGCCGCTGCTGGTGGGCGCGCTCGGTGCGGCGTTCGAGCGCTACGCGCTGCGCCGCGTGCACCAGTACGGCCACGTGCCCGAACTGCTGGTGACCTTCGGCCTGTCGTACCTGGTGCTGGAGGTGGTGCAACTGGTGTGGGGCCGCTCCACCGTGCCCTACGGCCTGCCCGCGCAGTTGCAGGGGCCGCTTTTCACGCTGTACGGCACGCAGTTCCCGAAGTCGCGGTCGTTCGTCATGCTGGTGGCGCTGCTGATGCTGCTGTCCGTGTGGCTGCTGCTCACCCGCACGCGCATCGGCCTGGTGATCCAGGCCGCGCTCAAGCACCCCGACATGGTCGAGGCGCTGGGCCACAACGTGCCGCGCGTGTTCATGCTGGTGTTCGGCGGCGGCTGCGCGCTCGCCGGGCTGGCGGGCGTGATCGGCGGCAACACCTACGTCACCGAGCCGGCCATGGCGGCCTCGGTGGGCTCGATCATCTTCGTCGTCGTCGTCGTGGGCGGCATGGGGTCGCTGGCCGGGGCCTTCCTTGCCTCGCTGCTGATCGGCGTACTGCAGACCTTCGCGGTGGCGCTGGACTATTCGCTGGCGCATGCGTTGCGCGCGGCCGGCATGGCGGTGACCGAGCAGACCTTCGGATGGCCGCTGCTCAAGCTCACCGTGTCGCAGGTGGCGCCCATCCTGCCGTACCTGCTGCTGGTGCTGATCCTCATCTTCCGGCCCAAGGGCCTGCTCGGCACGCGGGAGGACTGAACCCATGCGCTCCCACACCTCCTCGCCGCCGGCCTACCGGTTCAAACCGCTCAACATCGGGCGCATCGTCATCTGGGGCCTGTTCGCGGCCGCGCTCATCGTGGCGCCCCTGCTGTTCACCAGCAGCCTGGCGCTCACCATGCTGTCGCAGATCGGCTACCTCATCGTCATCTGCCTCTCGTACAACATGCTGCTGGGGCAGGGCGGCATGCTGAGCTTCGGCCATGCCGTGTACACCGGCCTGGGCTCGTTCATCGCCATCCATGCGATGAACCTGGCCGGCAAGGGCGCGGTGCCCATTCCGCTGGTGTTCATCCCGCTCGTGGGTGGGCTGGCGGGGCTGTTCTTTGCGGTGCTGCTGGGCTTCGTCACCACCAAGAAGTCGGGCACCACCTTCGCCATGATCACCCTGGGCATCGGCGAGCTGGTGGCGTCCATGGCGCTGATGTTCCCCGAGTTCTTCGGTGGGGAGGGCGGCATCACCACCGACCGCGTGTACGGCAAGGGGTTCATGGGCATCACCTTCGGCCCGGCCATCCAGGTGTATTACCTGATCGCGGCCTACTGCTTCGTGTGCACCGCGCTCATGTTCGCCTTCACCGGCACGCCGCTGGGCCGCATCCTGAACGCGGTGCGCGACAACCCCGAGCGGGTGGAGTTCATCGGCTACAACACGCAGCGCGTGCGCTACTTCGCCTTCATCATCGCGGGCTTCTTCGCGGGCGTAGGCGGGGGGCTGGCGGCGATCAACTTCGAGATCGTCACCGGCGCCGACAGCGTGAGCGTGCTGCGCTCGGGCGGCTACCTGCTGTTCACCTTCCTGGGCGGGGCCACCTTCTTCTTCGGGCCCATCATCGGCGCGGTGCTGCTGGTGTTCGCCTCGGTGCTGCTGTCCGAGCTGTCCAAGGCCTGGCTGCTGTACCTGGGCCTCGTGTTCCTGTTCATGGTGATGTATGCGCCCGGCGGCATCGCCAGCCTGATCATGATGAACCTGCGCGTGGCCAAGTATGGCCGGCTGCGCACGCTGTGGGTGTCGTACCTGGCACTGGGCGGCACGGCCCTGGTGGCGGTGCTGGGCGCGGCCTGCATGGTGGAGATGACCTACCACCTGCAGCTCAACTCGGCGCTCGGGCCGCAGATGAACTTTCTCGGCGCCACGCTGAACGCGCGGGCCCTGTCCAGCTGGTTCGGGGCGGGCTTCGTGCTGCTGGTGGGCCTGGGCCTGTTCGAGACCGTGCGGCGCCAGTTCCTGCAGCAATGGGGCGCCATCCAGGAAGCCATCGAGCAGGACATCAAGCGGGGGGAGGCCGCATGAGCGTGACCCCCGTCAACACCCCCTACGCGCTCGAACTGCGCGACCTGCACAAGCGCTTCGGCAAGACCGAGATCATCCGCGGCGCCAACCTGTGCGTGGCCCCGGGCGAGCGGGTGGCCATCATCGGGCCCAACGGCGCCGGCAAGTCGACGCTGTTCAACCTCATCAGCGGACGCTTCGGCGCCACCAGCGGCCAAGTGCTGCTGAACGGCCAGCGCATCGACGGCAAGGCGCCGTACGAGATCAACCGCATGGGGCTGTCGCGCAGCTTCCAGATCACCAACATCTTCCCCAAGCTCAGCGTGTTCGAGAACCTGCGCTGCGGCGTGCTGTGGAGCCTGGGCTACCGCTACACCTTCCTGCGCTTTCTCTCGCGCCTGCACGATGCCAACGAGCGCGCTACGCAGCTCATGGAACAGATCCGCCTGGACAAGAAGCGCGACACGCTGGCCATGAACCTCACCTACGCCGAGCAGCGCGCGCTGGAGATCGGCATCACCATCGCCGGGGGCGCCAACGTCATCCTGCTGGACGAACCCACCGCCGGCATGAGCAAGAGCGAGACCGCGCGCTTCATCCGCCTCATCAAGGAAGTGACGGTGGGCCGCACGCTGCTCACCGTGGAGCACGACATGGGCGTGGTGTTCGGCCTGGCCGACAAAATCGCTGTGGTGGTCTACGGCGAGGTGATCGCCTTCGACACCCCCGAGGCCGTGCGCGCCAACCCGCGCGTGCAGGAGGCCTACCTGGGCTCGGCCGTGGCGGCAGCGCAGCAGGCGGAAGGACACTGAACCATGCTCAAGGTCGACAACCTGCATGCCTACTACGGCAAGAGCCACGTGCTGCATGGCGTCTCGTTCGGCGTGCAGCCGGGCGAGATCGTCGCGCTGCTGGGGCGCAACGGCTCGGGCCGCTCCACCACCGCCAAGGCCATCATGGGCCTGGTGCATTGGGAGGGCACGCTCGAATGGAAAGGCCAGCGCCTCGATGGAAAAAAAGCCTACGAGATCGCGCACCTGGGCCTGGGCTACGTGCCCGAGAGCCGCGACATCTTTCCCAACCTGACCGTGCACCAGAACCTGCTGCTGGGCCAGAAGGGCAAGGGCAAAGGCAGCCGCTGGAGCTTCGACGACATGTACGGCATGTTCCCGCGCCTGAAGGAGCGCCAGCACACCGAAGCCGGCGTCATGTCGGGTGGCGAGCAACAGATGCTCACCCTGTGCCGCACGCTCATGGGCGACCCCGATCTCATCATCATCGACGAGCCCACGGAAGGGCTGGCGCCCAAGATCGTGGAGCTGGTGGGGCAGTACCTCATGGCGATCAAGGCGCGCGGCATCTCGGTGCTGCTCATCGAGCAAAAGCTCACCATCGCCATGACCATCTCCGACCGCGCGCTGGTCATGGGCCATGGGAGCATCGTTTTCGAGGGTACGCCCCAGGGCCTCCGAGAGAACAGCTACGTGCGCAAGGAGTGGCTGGAGGTGTGAGGGGCGGGTGGGGTTGCTTTTGACGCAACCTGCCACCCTGTTCCACTGAGGGCTCCTCCGGCCGATGGAGGACGCCCACGAGCATTCGCGCGACAAAAGCCACTCAGAACCATCGTGGGCAACACGCGGATCGGTGGTTAACAAATAGTTAATATTTGGCAGGCATTTTTGGCCCGCGCCGGCCGCTCTGCCTTTAACATCCGCCCCAACAAAAAAGATGAAACGGGGAGGTTTCAATGAGCGCAGAACGCGCGGCCACGTGCGTGCAGGTCAGCAACGCACAGGTCTTGGCCTCGGCCATGGACAAGTCCAGGAGGGCGTGCCCAGGGATGCACACCAATCATGGCCGCAAGACCCAACGCAGCAGTGCATTACAGGGCCCGCGAAATCCTGCAACGCGCCCCCTACCGAGGCGGGTACGGGGCGAGGCGGAACATGCATCGAGCCGCTCTCCCACGCCCCAATGGCTGGCTTTGGCGATGCGTTTGACGCGATGGGCATCTGCCATCTTCTTCCTGGCATTGGTTTCGATGGCCCATGCCCAGCGGCTGAGCCAACCGCCGGATGAAAACCGACAAATCATCCAGAAGATGTTGGAAGCCCCAGAGGCCGACATCGACCTGTCCAGAGCCAAATTGGTCATCGACCGAATGATGGACCCCAGTGTCGATGTCGATGCGACATTGGAACGATTGGATGAGATGGCGCGGGGGATTCGAAAGACGCTGCCCACAGGGGCGTCCAAACGCTTGATCTTGGATGCCTTGCGTTTTCACATCTATCAGCCCAATGGGTGGAACGAGCGGCGGCCATTTCAATACGACCTGGAAGATCCGTACGGACGCAATATCAAAAACAAACTGTTGCCCAACTACCTGAGAACAAAAAAGGGCAACTGCGTCTCGATGCCGTTGCTTTTCATCTTCTTAGGCCAGCGGCTGGGTCTGGACGTCAGCCTGGCGGCCGCCCCCAACCATCTGTTCGTGCAATGGCGAGACAGCGACGGCAAGTTGTACAACCTGGAAACGACCAGCGGCGCCGGCTTCACGCGCGAGGCTTGGCTGCGCCAGCAGTCGCCCATGACCGACATTGCTCTGAAATCAGGGATTTACCTGCGGCCCATGCCCAAAAAAGAGGCCATTGTCGCCATGGCAGAAACGCTCATGGCGTTTTATGAAAAGCAGGATCAGCCTTATCGGCATGCCGCGATGGCTCAATTTTTGTTGAAATACAGTCCCAATGACATCTGTGCGCTTTTGAATCTTTTCGCTGCGACGCAGGAAATCCGAAAGCGAGAGTTTATTAGAAAATATCCTGGTCCCAGTGATATACCGATGAGTGAGCGCCCACGGCTCCTGATGCTGGATGATCAACTCAAGTCAATTTACGATCGGGCTTATGGGCTGGGTTGGCGGCCGTTGGAAATTTCTGCCAAAAATGGATACGGCGCAAATGCAAAATTTCAAAATTAGGAGAGGGAGAATCGTGATGAAATGGTTTAAATATATATTGCTTGTTAGTTTTTTGAGCTTGGTGGCACAGGGTCCTGCACTAGCACGGTATATACAGGCCGATCCAATCGGGCTGGATGGTGGGTGGAATAGATATGTTTATGTGGACGGCGATCCACTGAACTATATCGACGCAACTGGTCTGGTAAGAATGAATCCTTTGGCTTTGGCGCCGGAGGGAGTTGGAGGCGGTGGGCTTGCGGGTCTTCCTCCTCTGCCACTTACTGGGCCTGGTGTGACTCGGCCATTTCGTGGTCCAAACGCGCTGCATGCACCAAATGCCACAGTAGTTGAGAAAATGAATAATCTTACAATTACAACGGGAACTGATTGCTCTGAAATTGCAAAAGTGTTAATGAGCACCGCAGGCGATGGACGAATTTTGCGAGTTACAGGAAAGAATGGCGGTGATATACGCCTGATTGAGTATGGCAAGCTGGATGCTGGATTTAAATACCACGAGGTTTATAGTGACGGGAAATATATATATGATCCGCGCTTAAATAGCATTCCAGTCCCTCTTGGTGATTGGACACGAATGATTCAGCAGTTAAATCCTGGAGCGGTAATCAAATGAAAGATTTTGGCAGGGGTGTTATTAATGCTTTGGAAGGCGTTGCCAAATTAGAATGGTTTCGGTATCCCGTATTGAAGCCTGAGCAGATCGAATTTGTGCTGCCTGTTGCTGTTTGGCGATTTGATAAAAATACGGTAGACGATCATCTCGAAAATCGTCTTATTTCTTGCTTGACTTCATTGTTGGAAAATTATAACGGTAATTTTCCATGGTCTTTGAGTGAGGTTGGTAGAAATTGGATTCTACAGCCTTTGTTAATAAAAAAATTGCAAGATAGCGGTGCATTTAAAAATGAGGAGGAAGTTAGAAATCATGTTTTAAATTTTCATTCAAATGTAATGGTGCAAGCGTTTGATGACTATAAGGCGATTGCAGGGCTTATGGAGGCTGAGTTAAAAGCCTTCTCTGATAATAATTAAAATATAAATGGCTGCGAGTGTGGAGTCCTATAGGCCACGTTTTTATGGGCATCACTGCACTCCTGCTGGTGAATATGGATATGAATATCAATACGCAAGAGTGAAAAAGAAATTTTTTGACCGTTCACAGTAGGAATGCCCAGAGAATTTGTATATGTTTGCGATGAAAGAATTTGTAGAAGGAAAGATAGTTGATAAAGTGATTTCTTGCTTAGCCTGCTGAAGAGGCGGGGTTTAAGCGGGCTGAACAATTTTTGAGCTGATGTAATGATTAAATATAGAATATGGCTTGGTAATTGTTAAATGAAATTCTTTCGACACTGCTGCTCGTCCATGTATGATTTGGTAATTTCGGATGATTTTAATTTGGAATTTATTCCAAAATTCAGAGAATACGGAATCACATACGGTAACGGGGGAAGCTATCAGGCGATTGACTATTGCCCGTGGTGCGGGGAAAAACTGCCACCGTCTCTACGGGCGGCTTGGTTTGACGTCTTGGATCGGATTGGGTTGGAGCCGGAAGACAATATTCCTCTAGAAATGCAATCTGAAGCTTGGTGGCTTAATGATGAACATAAAGATTTAAATAGATGAATTTTATTTAAATATTGGGGCGTAAGCAATTCAAATTAATCATAATCACGTGAAGCTGTCGAAATGGCTGCTAATAATTTTATTGATGATCGAGAAAATGTCGGATAGGCAGTCATTGATTCGCAGGAGGATAATTTATCCGAAATATTTGAGTAATTTTTCAAAAATATTGATTTTGCCTATCATGGATGCAAATTTGGGTGCGCCCGATGAGGCTAAGGAAGCTCTGCACAAAACACGCACGAACGTGCTGATGCCTTGAGCCAGTTGGAACGCGATGGGCCAACCCCTGATTTATCTCAGCTCCGGTGCCTGTGGCACGAACTGGCGGCCTGAATGGCC